>JAZUPA010000100.1:0-28867 GCA_045604945.1 Acutalibacteraceae bacterium | reverse complement strand
ATGAGGCAGAGAAGCTCAACTATTCCCAGGTTCTGTGGCTTGACGGTATCGAGCATAAGTATATCGAGGAAGTCGGCGCAATGAACGTATTTTTCGTATTTGACGATGAGATCGTAACTCCCGAGCTTGACGGTGCAACCCTTCCCGGTGTTACCAGAGCAAGCTGCATCGAGCTTCTCCGCTCCAAGGGCTACAAGGTATCCGAGAGACTTCTCTCCATCGACGAGGTCGTTGAGAAGTACAATCAGGGCAAGTTCAAGGAAATGTTCGGCTCCGGTACTGCTGCTGTTATCTCTCCTGTCGGCGAGCTGAAGTACGGCGACACCGTCATGAACATCAACAACGGTGAGATCGGCGAGGTTTCCCAGATGCTCTATGATACTCTCACAGGCATCCAGTGGGGCAAGATCGAAGATACCTTCGGCTGGACTGTACCTGTAGAAGACTAAGTGAAAACATTGGAATTCAAAGTGCCGTGCGAGCAGGACGGAATTACCGTCCGTGGCTTTCTGCGCGGCACTTGCCGTATATCTGCGCGGCTTCATACAAAATTAAAGCATATCGAAAACGGCATAACCGTTGACGGAAAGCTTGCCAAGGCAAGGGATATTCTCAAAGGCGGCGATGTAGTGGTGCTTCACATTCCCGATGAGGAGAGTGTGGAGGCTGTTTTGATGCCCCTTGATATTGTGTACGAGGATGAATATGTCCTCGTGCTTAATAAGCCTGCCAATATGCCTGTTCATCCTACAAAGGGACATGGTACGGATACCCTTGCAAATGCCGTTGCCGCATATCTTCCGAATCTTGCATTCCGTCCCATAAACCGCCTTGACCGCGACACAACAGGTCTTGTCCTTGCGGCAAAAGACAGCTTCAGCGCAGTGCGTCTTCAGGAAAGTGCCGAAAAGATATATTATGCAGTCTGTACAGGAAAGCTTGAGGGTGAGGGGACTATCGATGCGCCTATAAGAATAAAGGAAGGTCACGGAATACAGCGTGAAGTAGGCGAAGGGGGAGAAGAAAGCATCACCCACTGGAAGAGCCTTGCATCAGATGATGAGATGTCGCTGATAGAATGTAGACTTGAAACAGGACGCACCCATCAGATTCGCGTGCATTTTTCATCTTACATGAAAATGCCGCTTTTGGGGGATGATATGTACGGCGGCTCCAGAGAGAAAATATCCCGTCAGGCGCTTCACTGCGGCTTTATGGCATTTACCCATCCCGTCACAGGCGAGCGAATGGAGCTTACCTGCCCCATGCCTGAGGATATGCAGAGCCTTTCTGTGTGCAAGGAATATTCAGAGCTGTAAAAGTATATATATTGTATGCCTTGACTAACCGATACAGGGTGAGTTAAACTAACTGGTACATCAATCCAACGGAGCTGAATCACATGACAAATCTGCTTATAAAGCTTTTTGTAAAGGATATAGACCCAAAGAACCCGAAGTGCCGTGAAAAATTCGGAACACTTTCAAGCGTTGCGGGAATGATATGCAACCTCATACTGTTCTGCTCAAAGTTTCTGATCGGTATAATTTCGGGAAGTATCGCAATTACAGCCGATGCATTCAATAATCTGTCTGACCTCGGCTCATGCCTGATTTCCATGCTGGGAATGAAGCTTGCAGCCCGCCCTGCGGACAAGGATCATCCCTTCGGTCACGGAAGATACGAATACCTGACAACAATGGCGGTTGCGGTGGTTATAATCCTTGTAGCCTTTGAGCTTGGAAAAAGCTCGGTGGAAAAGATAATAAATCCCACAGGAGTAACCTTCTCCTGGGCGCTTGTGATCGTGCTGGTGATTTCAATACTTGTAAAGCTGTGGATGTTCTTTTTCAACAGCAGGCTCGGAAAAACCATAGATTCAGGGGTCTTCAAAGCCAGCGCAAAGGATTCCCTCAACGACTGCATTTCAACAGGCGTCGTTCTCGCCACAACTGTCGTGCTGCATCTGCTTGAGCTGCCTGTTTCGATAGCAGGCAGAATAGACGGCGCCATGGGTCTTATCGTAGCATTTATCATCCTCTTTGCGGGAATAGGCGTAATACGGGAAAATCTTGGAAATATCCTGGGCGAAGCACCCTCGAGAGAGCTTGTTGACAGCCTTTACAGCAAGATACTTGCCTACGAGGGAGTCATCGGTGTTCACGATATGATGATACATAACTACGGACCCACAAGAACAATTGCCACCATCCATGCAGAGGTATCCGCATCTGCTGACATGATGGGCAGCCACGACCTTATAGACAGGATAGAGCGTGAGGTCGGCGGAGAGCTTGGAATCATGCTGACCATACACATGGACCCTGTTTCTGATGACTGTGAAAAGACAAAAGTAATGCGCGAAAAGGTTCAGAAGCTTGCAGCAGCCATTGAAAAGGGCGTTACCATCCACGATTTCAGAATGGTTGAAGGACCGACCCACACAAATCTGATTTTTGATGCAGTGCTTCCTTTTGATTCGGGCTTGAAGGAAAACGAACTTCGCGAAAAGCTCGAACAGGGTGTCAGTGCAATAGATGAAACATGGTTCACAGTCATCACTGTAGACCGTGAATTCGTGTGAAACAATTTGTAAACTTTTTGTATATTTTCAGAATACAGTGATAAAATCCGCCTGCTTTGACAATATGCGGGCGGATTTTTCATTGACTTGAACTTCTAAAAGTCGTATAATAAGTCGGAAATTTACAATGCGGCAAGCATTGTGATTTATCGCACAACTGAACGTTTAGGAGGTTATGGGAGAAAATGAGAACTCTCGGACCCAGGAAAAAGAATCTGATGATCGCCATGATAGCAATAGTGGTTGGTGCGCTGATTATTTCAGTGGTTCTGGATATCATGACCAACAATGGCGGAAGAGTGATATTGGTTGGAGCAATAGCGGGCGTGGTGATTGCCGCGGCGGTTTTTCTCGTTTCCAATGTTATTTCCAAAAAATCCTCTGCAGCCGATGCATACAGCGACTCTGAGGACAACCGTTTCAGAAGAAACAGGGGCAAGTCTGATGATCTCTTCGATGCAGCGGGCTTTGAGGATGACGGCATGCAGCAGAATGACGCAGTCTTTGATGATTTTGAAAGTGATGCTGCCGTGGAGAGTGAACCTCAGGGTGAACTCGAAAGCCGTTTTGCAACTCCTCCCAGCCAGCAGCTGAGGGAGAGAGGCTTCTTTGGCAGAAAGCGCGCAGAGGTTGAAGAGCCTGTGGAAGAAAGCTTTGAAGCATTCGAAGCAGAGGAAGAGACAGTCTGGCAGGAGCCTCAGTATGAGGACGGATTCGAAGCAGGTTTTGAAAGCGACTACGAGACCGAGTTCGAGTCTGATGAATATTCCGATATGGAGTTTGATGCTCCCGTAATAGCATTCGGAAATCCCGAGCCTGCAGAGGAATTCAGCTTTGATGAGCCTGCTGCGGAGGAATCCTATGAGGAAGCAATTCCCGAGGAGGCCGCTGAGGAGCCTGCAGAAGAAGCAGTCTATGCAGAGCCCGATTTTGAGGAGGAGCCTGTATTTGAGGAAGAGCCTGCTGCAGAAGAGCAGGAGATTCTCCCCGAAGCAGATGTGCAGCCTGCTGCAGAGCCTGAGCCTGCAAACAGCCTGCTGCTCAAGGATATCCATCCGGGCATGGTCGTTGCATCCCAGTCCCCCGGTCAGAGCCTTGAATCCTTCTATGCCGATATGAGCGAAGAGGATATCATCTACCGCGACTGTGTAGAGGTATGGTCCAGTGCAGCCAAGAATCCGATGATGAAGATACTCGGCAGCCTCAGCAAGATTGAGGACAAAAAGGTTGCAGGAGAGCTTGGCAGAGAATGTGAGTATGTCAATGCGATGATCGACAGAATGCTGTATTTCACCCAGCTTGAAATGATCGACCAGGCACTGAATATGCAGGTCTACAACTATTCCGTTCTTGTAAAGGAATGTCTCAAGCGCTTCTCACCCTTCTTCACCGAGAAGAAGATAAGCCTTCTCTGGAAGGGTCTTGATGTAAATGTCATCACCGATAAGCGCTGGTTCATCTTTGCAATGACCCAGGTAATTTTCAACTCCATCGAGTTCACCCCCCACGGCGGAAAGATTGCTGTCTCAGCAAAGAAGACAGATGATTATGTCGACCTTATCATAGATGACAGCGGCGAAGGAATGGACGAGGAAGAGCTGCCCTACGCATTTACAGCAGGCTTCATGGGCGACGAAGCTCCCAATCCCGATGACACCCGCACAGGCATGGGTCTGTTCATTACCCGCAGCGTCATGCAGAAGATGGGCGGCGAATGTATGGCAGAGTCCTCAAAGGGCAAGGGCATGAGAATCGTGATCCGTCTGCCTGCAATGAAAGAGGAAAACTGAAGATGACAGAACACCCACTGCATATTTATGCAGTGGGTGTTTGAAAGTTAAAGGAAATCCCATGAAATATTATACGGAAACAAAACAGACATAAAAGGATTGAAAACAATGGCATGTGAAATTTCGTCCCACAGCAAAAACACAATATATGCGTTCAAAGGATGCAGAATAAACAATAAGCATTACAATATTTAGTTTTATAAAAATATAGTAAAATGTGTTGACAAATGCCAAAATCGAATGTATAATGCAATTGATGAGAGGGAAACCTCGAATCCTGACATTTGATTACGTCTTCATAATCGTTCCCCATCCACAAACCACGAAACCACCTTCGCAAGAGGGTGGTTTCGTGGTTTGTGGGGCTTTTTGCCAGAACTGCCGCCGGAAAAGTTATAAAGCGGTCATTTAGTTGACATTACTATAGTATATATGATAAAATGTGATGATTAAATCACGATTATAAGGTGGCGTCGCAATGATAAGGAGCATGACAGGCTACGGCAGAGCACAGGCGGTAGTGGACGGACTTGACATTACAGTGGAAGTCAAATCTGTCAACCACAGATATTTTGAGTTCTCGGCAAGAACTCCCAGAGGGTATTCCTTTGTGGAGGAAAAGCTGAAGTCATATGCCCAGTCCAGGGTGTCCCGCGGAAAGATCGATATGTATGTGACCATTGTGGCAGTGGACAATCCTGCCTGCGAGGTCGTTCTCAACGAAGCCCTTGCACAGAGCTATGTTGATGCAATCAGAAAGATTTCCGAGATAACCGGAGTGAAGGACGAAGTCTCAAACGTAGCGGTATCAAGATTCCAGGATATTTTCACCGTACGCAGAGCGGTAGCGGACGAAGAAAAGGTCTGCGAAAACATTCTGACCGTTGCGGGGGAAGCAATGGACCGCTTCATCGAAATGCGTGAAGCAGAGGGCGCAAAGATGCGCGCAGATGTTGAAGGCCGCGTAGAGACAATTAAAGCTCACGTCTCGACAATTGAAGAGCGTTCACCCCAGACAGTTTCCGAATATATGCAGAAGCTCCGCACCAAGATTTCCGATCTTCTCGGCGGTGCAGCGGTGGATGAGCAGAGACTCATCACCGAAGTGGCAATATACGCAGACAAGGTTGCCGTTGCAGAGGAAACCGTAAGACTCCGCAGCCATTTTGACCAGCTGGCACAGATGATGGAGTCTGACGAAGCAATAGGCAGAAAGCTTGATTTCCTTGTTCAGGAGATGAACAGAGAGATAAATACAATCGGCTCCAAGGCACAGGATGCAGCCCTTGCCCACATTGTGGTTGAGGTAAAGGCTGAGCTTGAAAAGATAAGAGAGCAGATACAGAATATCGAGTAAGGAGAAAAGGGCATGAAACTTATAAACATAGGCTTTGGCAACATGGTTTCGGCAAACCGCCTTGTGGCGATAGTCAGCCCCGAATCCGCTCCTATAAAGAGAATTATTCAGGATTCAAGAGATCGCGGTTCGCTGATCGATGCAACCTACGGCAGAAGAACCAGAGCAGTCATAATCACCGACAGCGACCATGTCGTGCTGTCTGCGCTGCAGCCGGAAACCATAGCAAACAGACTCAACGACCGTGACGAAGAGGACGAGGAGGATATCAGTGAAGAATAAATGCGGCGGACTTGTTATCATAGTCTCAGGTCCCTCCGGAGTAGGAAAGGGTACACTTATCGGAATGGTAAGCGAGCGCCTTTCTGCAGAGAACATAAATCCCCGTTTTTCTGTTTCCGCAACAACCAGAAAACGCTCCGAGCAGGAGATTGACGGAGTACACTACAGCTTTGTGACAAGGGAAAGGTTCCTTGACATGATAGACCGCGGACAGCTTGCCGAATACAATGAATACAGCGGCAACTTCTACGGCACACCGATGGCAAACCTTGAGAGCGCCATAGAAGAAAAAGCGCCGATCATCCTTGATATAGACATAAACGGCAAAAAGCAGGTGCTGGAAAAGTTTGACGACTGTACCACCATCTTCATCATGCCGCCGTCCGTTGATGTGCTGGAAAAGCGCATACGCGGCAGAGCAAGGGATACCGATACGGAGGAATCCATCAGATACCGCCTTGAACGTGCCTCCGAAGAGCTGGCATACAAGAGCGACTATAAATATACAATCGTAAATGACGATCTTAGGAAAGCTGCCGATGAGATGTATGAAATAATAATGGCAGTAATCAGACAAAATAAAAAAGAGGTAAGGAAAATGAAAACAATCGACGATATTTTTGCAGCCGCAGACAGCCGCTATGCACTTGTAGATGCAATCGCAAAGAAGGCAAGAGAGATTGCCGACAGTGCAGAGCTCAACCATGTATCCCTCAACGAAAAGCCTGTCAACATGGTTCTTCGTTATCTCTTTGAGGGCAAGGCACACGTTGAAAATGTCAGCGAAACCGAGGTTAAGATAATCATCGACGAAAAGAACGCAACCCTCGGATTCTGAGTAAAGCAAAAAGGGAAAGGAACGGGCAGAAATGAAGGTTGCGGCAGTGGCAATCGAAAAGACAGCGTATCATTTTGATAAGCTGTTTTCATATTCGGTGCCGGGAAATATGGCTGAAACCCTTCAGCCGGGCTGCCGTGTCACTGTTCCTTTCGGCGCAGGAAACAAAAAAAGACAGGGCATGGTCTTCGCACTTGATGCAGAAACCAACCTTGAAAAACTCAAGCCCCTTTCGGAACAGATAGATGAAAAACCGCTGCTCACCGCAGAGATGCTCATGCTTGCGCAGTGGCTGAAGGAAAACTATTACTGCACCCTTTTTGAAGCAGTGCGGCTTATGCTCCCGACTGGAATAAACATCAATATTGTCAGAGCCTACAGACTTAAAAAGGAAACCGAAGACAAGCTTTCCGACATGGAAGAGACTGTATACAAAATCCTGAAGGACTGCGAAGCGGCGGTATCCCATGACCGCCTTGCGGAGGTTGTGGGGGACGGCTGCGATAAAGCGATAGAATCACTGCTGAAAAAGGGTATAGCTGAGCGCACCGACGAAGCGGTGCGAAGGGTCGGAGACGCAACGGTAAAGATGGTTCGCCTTACCGAGCTTGCAGAGGATGCAAAACTCACTGCAAAGCAGAAGGTGGTTGTCGAGCTTCTGCAGAATGCAGGAGGAGCCTCGGTCAAGGAGGTTTGCTATTTCACCGGCGTGACTGCGGCGGTGGTGGACAGACTTGTAAAAAACGGTATCGCCGAATATTACGAGAATGAGGTCTACCGCAACCCATACGAGGATGTTCAGGAGGCGGAAAACGAACCGCCCATAGAGCTTTCCGAGGAGCAGACAAAGGCGTACGATACCCTTCTTGCTCAGTACAGCAGCGAAAAGCCTTCGACCACACTGCTTTACGGAGTTACAGGCAGCGGAAAAACCTCCGTTTTCATGAAGCTGATTGACAGTGTTCTTGGGAGCGGAAAGGGCATAATAGTAATGGTACCCGAAATTGCGCTTACACCGCAGACATTGGGAAAATTCCACAGGCATTACGGAAAAAAGTGCGCAGTTTTCCACAGCGGACTGTCTCTGGGACAGAGAATGGACGAGTGGAAGAGGGTAAAAAACGGCGATGCCCAGATAGTGATAGGAACAAGGTCGGCGGTTTTTGCACCCTTCAGGGAGCTTGGGCTTATCATTATTGACGAAGAGCAGGAATATACCTATAAATCAGAGCAGTCTCCGCGTTATCACGCCAGAGATGTGGCGAGATTCAGATGCGGATACCATAAATCGCTGCTGGTGCTGTCCAGTGCGACACCCAGCATAGAAAGCTATTATAATGCAGCGGTAACCGGAGCATACACCCTGGCGCCCCTTCGAAGCCGTTACGGCTCGGCGGTGCTTCCGAGCGTGGAAGTGGTGGATATTTCGGGAAACCGCACTTCCGAAGGAATAATCAGCAACGAGCTTTATGAGGCTTTGAGCCTGAATCTGCAGGAAGGCAAGCAGTCAATACTGCTTCACAACAGAAGAGGATATAATACCTTTGTATCCTGCCGCTCCTGCGGTCATGTGCTGATGTGTGAAAACTGCAGCGTTTCCATGACCTACCACAGCGATAACGGCAGGCTCATGTGCCACTACTGCGGAATGTCGGTACCCTTTACCAGCAAATGCCCCGACTGCGGAGCAGATCAGCTGAGATATGCGGGGCTCGGCACCCAGAGGGTAATTGAAGAGGTGCAGCAGCTTTTCCCCACAGCGCGTATTCTGCGCATGGATGCGGATACTACAATGACCCGTTTTTCCCATGAGGAAAAGCTCGGCAGCTTCGGCAACCATGAGTACGATATAATGATAGGCACCCAGATGGTGGCAAAGGGACTGGATTTTGAGCGCGTCACACTGGTGGGTGTGCTGATGGCAGACCTTGACCTTTATTCTGACGACTTCCGCAGCATGGAGCGTGGTTTTTCGCTTCTGACCCAGGTTGTGGGAAGGTCGGGAAGAGGAAAGAATGCCGGAAGAGCGATAATCCAGACCTTGAAGCCCGATAATCCCGTCATTCCCCTTGCCGCAAAGCAGGATTACGGCAAGTTCTTCGAAAGCGAGATAAAAATAAGAAAAGCAATGCTCTATCCCCCTTATGCAGATATCTGCATGGTAGGCTTTGTAGGCATTTCGGAAGGCTCGGTAAAGGCATCCGCCGGGCGCTTCTTTGAAATGCTCAGGGATAAGGCAACAACGGAATACAGCGATGTACCGCTGAGGGTACTGGGACCTTCTGTGGCATCCATAGGAAAGATGAACAGTAAGTTCAGATACAAGCTGATTCTGAAATGCAGAAACGACCGACGTTTCAGGCGCATGATGAGCGAGCTGCTTGTCTCATTCGGCGCAGACAGAGAAAACGACGGAGTAACTGCATGGGCAGACATAAATCCGGACAGTATAATGTAGCAGAAAGGCGCTGTTATATATGGCATTGAGAAAAATACTGGGCAAAGATGAGGATACCCTGAGAAAGATATCCCGCCCCGTCACAAAACTTGATAAAAGAATCGACACACTTATTGATGATATGCTGGAAACCCTTGAGGATGCGCACGGCGCAGGTCTTGCAGCACCCCAGGTAGGCGTTCTTCGCAGAATAGTGATTGTTGATGTGGGGGAAGGGCCCATAATCATGATAAACCCCGAAATCACCTATCGCGAAGGTGAGCAGGAGACCATCGAGGGCTGCCTGTCGGTACCCGGTGAGTGGGGAATTACACGCCGCCCCATGAAGGTGCGCGCTCTTTACACCGACAGAAACGGCGACGAGTGGGAAATTGAAGGTGAAGGACTTCTTGCAAAGGCAATCTGCCATGAGGTTGACCACCTTGACGGAATACTCTATACCGATAAGGTGCTGCGCATGGTTGACCCCTCCGAGCTTGAGAGCGACGACGAAGAATAATCAGGTGATAATATGAGATTGGTTTTTATGGGAACACCCGATTTTGCGGTGCCTGTGCTTACGGCGCTGCATGAAGCGGGACATGAAATTGTGGGAGTTTTTTCCCAGCCCGATAAGCCCCGCGGCAGACATCAGGAGCTGACACCCCCTGAAGTCAAGGTGGAGGCGCTTCGTCTGGGCTTGCCCGTATACCAGCCGAAATCCATGAGGACTGAGGAGACTTACGAGCTTCTGAAGGGTCTTGCCCCTGATGCAGCGGTGGTAGTTGCCTACGGAAAGATTCTTCCTCAGAATGTGCTGGACATCCCGAAGTACGGCTGCATCAATATCCACGGCTCGATTCTTCCTAAGTACAGGGGCTCAGCGCCTATCCAGTGGGCGGTAATCGAGGGCGAGAAGGTGACAGGCGTCACCGCAATGCAGATGGATGCAGGGGTCGATACGGGAGATATGCTCTTTGTCGATGAGACAGAAATCGGCGAAAACGAGACTGCCAGCGACCTTTACGACAGACTTTCGGAGATGGGCGCACGTCTTGCGGTAAAAACCCTTGAAGCGGTTGAAAAGGGCGAGCTTTGCCCGAAAAAGCAGGATGATGCTCTTTCAACTCACGCACCCATGCTTGATAAGTCCCTGTGTCCCCTTGATTTCGGTAAGGATGCACAGACTCTTCACAATAAGATTCGCGGCCTTGCAGTCTGGCCCGTGGCAACAGCGTCACTTGACGGACAGACAATGAAAATCCATTCATCCATCTGCCGAAGGGACATGACCCACAACGGCAGAAACGGAGAAATTATCAGCACAAATCCCCTGCTTGTATGCTGCGCAGAGGGTACAGTGCTTGAAATCTGTGAGCTTCAGGCTCCGGGCGGAAAGCGCATGAAGGCAGTGGATTATTTCAGAGGTCACCCTCTGAAGGACGGAGCGTTTTTTGAATAAGGAGGATTTATATGTATATTGATTCTTATTATCTCATTCTCGTACTTCCCGCAATCATACTCAGCATCATCGCCCAGATAAGGGTAAACAGCACCTATTCAAAATACAGCAAGATATATAACGAAAGAAGAATCACAGGCGCACAGGTGGCCCGTGAAATCCTCGACAACGCAGGACTTTATGATGTTCAGGTGCAGATGATACAGGGAAAACTTTCGGATAATTACAACCCCAAGACAAATGTGGTATCCCTTTCCCCTGAAGTTCACGAAGGAACTTCCGTTGCTGCAATGGGCATAGCAGCTCACGAGTGCGGCCATGCCATCCAGCATGCAACCGACTATGCTCCCGTAAAGATTCGCTCTGCAATGGTTCCCGTAGTTAATTTCTCCACCCGCATTTCCTGGATTGTAATAGTAGTGGGACTTTTCATGGCATCCGAAACCATTGCAATGATAGGCGTTATCCTCATGGCAGCGGCAACAGTATTCTATCTTGTCACACTGCCTGTTGAATACAACGCAAGCCGCAGAGCAAAGGAACTTGTTGTTGACCTGGGACTTGCTCAGGGCAGCGACAGCAAGGGCATAAAGAAGGTACTGTCTGCAGCGGCAATGACCTATCTTGCAGCATTCCTCACCTCACTTATGTCTCTTTTAAGAGTAATTCTGATTATCAACAGGAGAAGATAAGCATGACTCAGGCACGGCGCGCAGCGTACAAGGTGCTGATGCGCACCGAAACTGAAGGTGCGTATTCGAATATCGCACTGAATGCAGAGCTGTCAAAGGTTGAAGAGGAGCGTGAAAAAGCGCTGGCTTCAATGATTGTGTACGGCACACTTGAAAATAACGAAATACTGGACAGGCAGATTGCCGCTCTTACAGGCAAGAGCATAAAAAAGCTCCAGCCTGAGGTGAGGGTAATCCTTCGCATGGGTCTTTTCCAGCTTGTTTTTATGGATAAAATCCCCGAGAGCGCAGCGGTCAACGAGTGCGTGAACCTTGCAAAGAAGTTTGCACCAAGAGCATCTGGGCTTGTAAACGGAGTGCTCCGCTCCTTTATCCGAAAGGGAAAGCGGCTGGATATTCCCGATAAGGAAACAGCGGACAGCGCGGAGTACCTTTCAGCAAAGTATTCTGTACCCCGGTGGCTTGCAAAGCTCTGGAATGACAGCTACGGCTTTGAAAAAAGCGAAGAGATTCTTTCATCCATAAAAGGCAGAGCCCCTGTTTATCTTCGTGTAAATACGGCAAAGATAACAGAGGATGAGCTTTGCGCAAGGCTTGAAGCGGACGGAATAAAGGCAGAGAAAACAAAGCTTGAGGGCGCTCTCGAGATCAGAATGAGCGGAGCGATTGATAAGCTCCCGGCTTATAAAGAGGGTCTTTTCCATGTGCAGGACCTTGCCTCACAGCTCTGCTGCATGGTGCTGGGGGCAGGGGAAGATTCCCTTGTCTATGATGTCTGCGCCTCCCCGGGGGGCAAGACCTTCACCATAGCCCAGCATATGAAATCAACCGGAAAGATAATTTCCTGCGACCTTTATCCCCACAGGGTATCCCTTATCGCACAGGGTGCGCAGCGGCTGGGGCTTGAAAATATCGAGCCCACCGTGCGTGATGCCTCGGTCAGAGAGGAGGCAGAGGCTGACCTTGTTCTCTGTGATGCACCCTGCTCGGGCTTCGGAGTAATCCGCAGAAAGCCTGATATAATGCTGAAAACGGAGCAGGCGGCGCAGGAAGAAATAAAGGCGATAAGCGCCATACAGCGGGATATTCTCAGTGCATCGGCTGCCCTTGTAAAAAAGGGAGGAGTGCTGGTTTACTCAACCTGCACCCTTAATCCTGCCGAAAATGAAGAAAATGCCCGCTGGTTTGCAGAAAACAATCCCGAGTTTGAACCGATGCCCTTTGAAATGCCCCGGTGGGTCAGCTGCAAAAATGAAGAGGGCATGGCAACAATATTCCCCGACCGCGAGGGCGCGGACGGATTCTTTATTTCGAGGTTTCGCAGAAAGGGCTGAGAAAAACGGAAAAAGCAGATATAAAAAGCATGGATATGGCGGAGCTTACCGATTTTGCAGTCAGCCTCGGTATGCCGAAATTTCGGGCAAAGCAGATTTTTTCATGGCTTCGCAAGGGCGTTGTGAGCTTTGATGAAATGAGCAATTTGTCCAAAAATGACCGCGAAAATTTGTTACAAAAGAGTTACATATCGGATGCCGTAATTGAAAAGAAACAGGTATCCGAGTATGATGGAACAGTAAAATATCTCTTCTCCCTGCACGACGGAGAGTGCGTGGAGGCGGTGCTTATGAGATATAAGCACGGGCTTTCCCTGTGCATCTCCACACAGGTGGGCTGCAGAATGGGCTGCGCCTTCTGTGCAACGGGACTGGGAGGACTGTCGAGAAATCTGGCACCTTCTGAAATGCTTGCGCAGGTCATGACCGCGCAGAAGGATGCGGGAGAACGTATATCCCACCTTGTACTTATGGGAATGGGCGAGCCTTTGGATAATTACGACAACGTGCTGCGCTTTCTGCACCTTGTCTCTCATCCCGACGGCTTATGCATAGGAATGAGAAATATTTCCCTTTCAACCTGCGGACTTGTCAACAGGATTGATGAGCTTGCAGAGCTTAATATGCAGTTTACTCTTTCTGTATCCCTTCACGCACCCAATGACAGGATAAGGGATACGATAATGCCCGTCAACAAGCGGTGGAAGGTTGATGAGCTGCTTGCAGCCTGCAGACGGTATGCAGATGCCACCCACAGGCGAATTTCCTTTGAGTATTCGCTTATCAGCGGCGTCAACGATGATGATGCATGCGCCATGGAGCTTGCAAGAAAGCTTAAAGGCATGCTCTGTCATGTAAATCTCATACCGGTAAATACAGTCAAGGAAAACGGCTATGTCCGTTCAAATACAAAACAGATAGAAGCCTTCAAGAAAATTCTTGAGGATAAAGGCATCCGCACAACCGTGCGGCGTACTCTGGGGTCAGATATCGATGCGTCCTGCGGACAGCTCAGACGCAGACACCAGAGTGAGCAGTGATGTGCCCATAAGGCACAGACCACTGATGGAGGAATATATATGGATATCTTCAGTCTGACTGACACAGGAGTTGTCAGGAGCGTCAATCAGGACGCATTCGTACACGGCAAAATCAGTGAAAGCATTTCGTGGGCAGTGGTATGCGACGGAATGGGCGGAGCAAAGGGCGGCGACCACGCCAGCCTTGTTGCGGTTGAGGAGATGGCTAAGGTGATTTCCTCAGGCATAACCGAAGCATCGGATGCGGAATCGGTCAAGGATACCCTTTGTGATGCAATAAACGATGCAAACACCCGCATCTACAACGAAGCAAAGGATGACCCCGCTCTCTACGGAATGGGAACAACGGTTGTTGCTGCGGTTGTTATGGGCAGCTCTCTCGTGCTTGCCCATGCAGGAGACAGCAGAGCATATCTCATTTCGGACAGCGGCATGCGTCAGGTAACCGTGGACCACTCCCTTGTTCAGGAAATGGTGGACAGCGGAGAGATAACGGATGAGGAAGCCAGAGTGCATCCGCGCAGGAATGTAATAACAAGAGCTCTCGGCGTAGCGGATACAATCGAGATTGATTTTTCGCTCCTGAAGATAGAAAGCAACGAATCCGTCCTGCTTTGCTCAGACGGACTGACAAATTTCCTGGAAGACGAAGAGATCTTCGAGCTTTTCCGAAGCACAGAACCCCCGCTGATTGCTGCAGCGCTGGTCGACCGCGCCAATGAAAACGGCGGCGGAGACAATATCACCGCGGTAATCATGTATCAGGCTCAGAATAAGGAGGATTAGCCCATGGACAAGTATATGGATAAGTACATCGGCAAGCGCCTCGACGGACGCTATGAAATCGAAAAGGTAATAGGCGTCGGCGGAATGGCAGTCGTATACAAGGCTCGCGACCTTACTGCAAAGTGTGACGTAGCGATAAAGATACTCAAGGAAGAATATCTTTCCAACGAGGAATTCTGCCGTCGCTTCAAGAATGAATCCCAGGCGATTGCCCTGCTCAATCACAAGAATATCGTAAAGATTTACGATATGAACAACAGCGGCAATCTCCAGTACATTGTAATGGAGTTCATCGACGGTATTACCCTCAAGGAATACATCGAGCAGCAGGGTGTTCTCACACCGAAGGAAGCAGTGCATTTCACCACTCAGATTCTCGGTGCGCTTCAGCACGCCCATGAGAAGGGCATTGTCCACCGCGATATAAAGCCCCAGAATATCATGCTCAAGCAGAACGGAGAAATCAAGGTCATGGACTTCGGTATTGCCCGTTTTGCAAGAAGTGAAACAAGAACCATGACCGATAAGGCAATAGGCTCTGTTCACTACATCGCTCCCGAGCAGGCAAAGGGCGGCAAGACCGACGCAAGAGCAGACATATATTCTGTTGGCGTAATGCTCTATGAGATGCTCACAGGTCAGCTTCCCTTTGAGGCTGAAAATGCAGTTTCCGTAGCAGTCATGCAGCTTCAGGTTGACCCGAAGATGCCCAGAACCATCAATCCCGATATCCCTGAGGGACTTGAGGAGATCACAATTCAGGCAATGCAGAAGGATACAGGCAACCGCTACCAGAGCGCTGCCGATATGCTGCTTGATATTGAAGACTTCAAGCGCAACCCTGCAATACGTTTCCAGTATCAGTACATGGTTGATAACGCCTCCCAGAGATATATGGATGCTTACGAAAACGCAAGACGTCAGCTGGAAGAGGAGCAGGAGGACGAAAAGAGCCCTGTAATTCCTGTTCTTTCAGGTATCGCAGCTGCATTTGTTCTTGTGGCTCTGGTATTTCTGTGGGTCGCGCTTGATATAAGCGGCTTCTTTGCACAGAAGCAGGAGCAGATCCAGCTCCCCGATTTTACAGGTCAGGTTTACATGGAAGTAATCGAGCTTCCCGAGTATAAGGATAAGATTGAGTTTGTGCTGGTCAAGGAGTTCAGCGATGAGGTTGAGGACGGCTGCATAATCTCCCAGAATCCCAAGCCCTATGCTGATGTTTATATCTACGACAGAGTAACCCTTACCGTAAGTAAGGGACCTGAGCGTCTCCAGGTTCCCGATTATGAGGGAATGAATTATGATGAATACATTCATATCCTGACAAATCTCAGACTGCAGTATGCTCTGTGTCCTGTCTATGACGAGGATTACGAAAACGGCACAGTGATTGCCACAAGCCCTCAGCCTGACACTGATATGCTGGAGGGAGAGAGCGTTGATATTTATTACAGTCTCGGCGCAAAGCCCGATTCCCTTGTTATGCCCAACTGTATGAATATGACCTATAACGAAGCAAAGAGCTACCTTACCGCCATGGGAATGACCGTAGCAGCTGCAAACCCCATTGACAGCGAAAAGCCCGAGGGTACTGTTGTAAGCCAGGAGCCCTCCCACGGAACCGAGCTTGAAGAAGGTCAGACAATTATTTTCTATACCAGTAACGGCATGGCAGTCCAGAAAGAGGTAAAGGTTGAGGTAAAGCTCCCTTCAGGAGTTGACCAGAACCTTGCAATGGCAATATACCTCGACGGCGAAAAGAAGAAGTCCGTAACAGTCAATCCCATCGTCACCGATGCCTACTATATCAATCTTGCAGGTACAGGAACATCTGTTGTAAGGGTATATATCAACGATAACCCCTACATGGACTACAGCGTAAACTTTGATTCGGGAACCTACACAATCACCACCTCCTACGAGTTTACACCTCCCACCACAACAACAGAGTCCACAACAACCACCACCGAGGCTACAACAGAGGCAACCACTGAAGCAACAGGTGCGCCTACTGATGTAAGCCCTGATGCTTCAGCATCGGATGCAGCATAACAGATGAAGGTATTTGAAGGAATAATTATTAAGGGAATAGGCGGCTTCTATTATGTGGAAGTCGCCGAAACCGTATATGAGTGCAAAGCCCGAGGGGTTTTCAGAAAGCAGAATATCACCCCGACTGTGGGTGACCGATGCAGAATAGAAGTACCCGAAACAGGCTTTGCATCAATAACAGAGATACTCCCCAGAAAGAACATTCTCATAAGACCGACTCTCTCAAATCTTGACAAGCTGATAATTGTAGTGTCAGCCTGCAAGCCGAAGCCCAATTTTCTGATAGTTGACAGACTGACCGCCGCAGCTATGGATAAGGATATAAAGCCTGTTATCGCCATAACAAAGGCGGATTTATCCCCTGCCGATGAGCTGCTGGAGGTTTACGGCAAATCCTGTATAGATACAGTGTGCATCGACTACAGAACGGGTGAAGGCATAGAAAGGATAAGAGAAGAGCTCAAGGGCTGTATCAGCGGCTTTGCGGGCAACTCGGGAGTTGGCAAATCAACACTTATAAACGCAGTGGAACCTCAGCTGAAGCTTGCAACGGGCGAGATAAGCGACAAGCTGGGCAGAGGACGTCACACAACCCGAAGCGCCGAGCTTTTCAGACTGAGCTTTGGCGGCAGACTTGCGGATACCCCCGGTTTTGCTTCCTTTGACGGCGATTTCGGAGAGCCTATAGACAAGGATAACCTCCAATTCTGTTTCCCTGAATTTGAGCCCTATATAGGCAAGTGCAAATTCACCTCCTGCGCTCACCTTTGCGAGCGCGGATGTGAGATAGTCAGCGCGGTCGGACGCGGAGAGATAGCATCCCATCGTCATGAGAGCTACTGTGCTCTTTACCGCGAGGCAAAGGAAAGAAAGGAATGGGACTGAGCAGATGAAAGCATGTGTTGTAGTATCAGCAGGCAGGATTGCCGACTACAACTTCATAAAGAGCTTCATACCCGACGGTGCTCCCGTTTTCGCAGCAGATGCAGGTTTTTCCCATCTGTCGAAGCTGGGGCTTGAAGCAATGGCAATAGTAGGGGATTTTGACTCTCTCACTCCGGGAGAGGGCAGAGCCTTCCCCTGTGTCAGCTATCCTCCCGAGAAGGATGATACCGACACCCTCCTTGCCATAAAGCTGGGCATCGAGAAGGGATATGAGCAGTTTGTCATGATAGGCGCTCTCGGGGGCAGATTCGACCACGCCTTTGCAAATGTCACAGCCCTTTCCTTCATGCGCGACAGAGATGTCAACGGCATAATAATCGATGATGAGTGTGCGATATTCATGCTGGAGAGAGGAGAAAGCTATGAGCCCGATAAGGATGACATGCTCAGACCCTACGGCGAGACAATTTCCGTTTTCCCCTTCGGCATTGAATGTGCAACAGTCACCATGGAGGGGGTAAAATACCCCGTGGATACCTATGAGCTGTCCGCAGGAATCCCCCTGGGGGTCAGCAATAAGATAACCGATATGGAAAACTGCAAAATTACCGTTCATGCAGGAAAAGTAATAGTAATTCGCGCAAAAACAGACACACAAACCGAGGCGGAGCAATAATATGTAGTGAACGGCAGAAAGACCTGCCGAAATTACATAGGAGGTAAGAACCATGAAGGTTGTAGTCTGGAAGAGCCCGAAGTTTTTAGGCGGTATCCTCAGAGCATTTTTCGGAATCAAGAAGGTAAAATAAATGATTTTCGAAGGTGCTTTGCCCTTAACCAAAACAGCAAACATAAAAACCGTGTGCTTTTGCACACGGTTTTTTCATATCACAGGGTAATTCGTAAATCTCAGGTTACTTATTTCTGATTAAGGTGGCAATTCCCATGGCACCGCCGAAAAGGACCCAGCAGGAAGCAAAGACAAGCCACCAGGGAGTGTCCATGAACAGTTCAGGAAACCATATGAGTTTTCCGAGAATAAGTGTAATAACAAATTCAATAAGTATAAACCCAAGGGTCATAAAAATCGCATACAACCCGCCGGTAAAAAGAAAAACAAGGAGGAAAATCGAAAATTCAGACGGAGAGTAATTTGCAAGCCTATCCGCTTTGGTCAGACGCAAAGTGTGTACGTCCTTAACTGCTATATCAATATTATCCTCAAGGGATTCATCTTCTTCGGGAGGAAAGAAATGTGATACAGTCCTTAATATCCTCTTTTTCCCGTAATCAAACAGGAAGGAATAAATATCCGAAGCCTTATCGTCATTTTCAATCAGCGATGTGCCGCAGAAAAATTCGATAGTAGAAATCCCATTGTAATTAGCCTCAATGCAGTGTATCAGGAAAGAAGCCTTGTCACTTTGAGCTATAAATATCGGGTATGAGCCGGAAAATCCGTGCTCAGCCATTTTCTGACCGATTATTTCCCTTGCATTTTCAATTTCAGCGCGGTTGAGAGTGTGCGCCTTATGGGGATAATCCTTTTGTGTACTGCCGATTTCCTCAAACAACGCCCTCACCATATTTTCATTGTCAGGGTTATTTATTTCAACCTGCACCTGCTGTGCTATGCCGGTATGCCTCCTGCTGCCGGGTTTTTCTTTTTCGAGCTTTTCAAGCAAAACAGAAATGTCTGTGCAGCCGAATTTTTCGGAATATGAAATAAGGAAAGGAAACCGATTTTCTTCACTCTCATCTGAATCATCGAAAAGCGCGGAGTATTGGATAAATCGGAGTTCCTTTAAAAGCGGCAGAAGCTCAAGCTCTGAGTCATTGCATAGATTCTTCGAAAATTCAGCCTTGCTCACTGTTTCGTCTGCCATACCGCAAAGATAATTAAAGGCACTGTCACTGTAAAACAAGCAGTCGGTACAGTTGTAAACATTGACCTCTATCTCTGCATCGGTAAATGTTATCTCGGCAGGTGTCAGTGAATCGTCCTCATTATTGCTGATTGTAATGCGCAGGTGATACAGCCCATCTGAAAATTCAATGGAGGGTTCATCTGCCCATGCATGACGGTCAGAATCAATAAAAGTGCCGTCAACATTTCTGAGAATCAGCAGTTTATTGTATGAAACGCTGTCCTCAATAAAGAATACCATATCGCTGTCGCGATAGCACATAGAAGGATAAATATCAGGACGGGTGTTTGACCAGAGTGCATCAATGACCTCATCGGGCAATCCTGCTGAATTTTTCGCAAACTCAGATTTGTGAAGCTTTGTGAGCTTTTCTGACCTTTCGTGACATTCCTTCATAAAGCACAGGGCTTCTGATATACTCAATTCCTTCAGAATATAGTTTTTCAGCTCGTCGGAAAGCTCGTGGTCAAGCAAGTAGTTTTCCCTGAGCTTTCTGTAAAGCTTTCGCTGTTTTGAAGGCGAAGCTTCTGCAGGCTCTGTGTCAGAGCAGAGCCACAAATGCTTATAAACTCCCGAAATGATATCGAGAGAATGTCTGTCGAGCTCCTTTGCATCTGTCATAACAGTCACACCTTTCTGTATTCCATGATAAATCACATTTGTCAGAAAATCAAGTGAGCACGGTTTTTATTCTTATCCGTGCATATATCGGACAAAGTGCGAATATCCATTACACAGAAAACCGAAAAGGAGAGGAAACAAATGGATTGCACTTTATTACGCGAAACGGTTTTGGTAAACGAAACAGTGTACGAAGGCTCAAGCGAGCAGCCTATAGATGCAGAGCTGACCCTTCCTGACTACTGCGCCGACATCGGCAAAATTCTCAAATGCAGAGCGATGCCCAAGGTAACATCCCGTCTGCTCAGAGGGGATGCCCTGACAGTGGAGGGCATTACAAGAATCATCGTACTCTATTCCGACGGAAAGAACGCATCTCTCTGCTGCTATGAGCATGAGATTCCTTTCTCCGCAAGCTACAGACTGCACGATATTCCGGGGGGCGCAAAGGCGTCGGCATGGATAAAGCCCGAGTATGTAAACTGCCGTGCGGTCAGTCAGCGAAAGCTCGATATCCACGGCGCATTTACAGTGGCAGCAAAGGTCACGGCAGGTGCAAAAACAGAAATCGTCAGCGGTGCAGAGGGCGCAGGAGTAAAGGTCAGATGCGACAAATACAGCATCAGCAGTCTTGCAGGCATTGCCCAGAGCGCCTTTACCGTCAGCGATGCTCTTGAGCTTTCCGATGACAAGGCGTCCATCGGCAGCATAATCAGAAACGATGCAAGGGTCAGAATCACCGAATGTAAGGCGATAACCAACAAGCTGGTTGTAAAGGGCGATGCAGTCCTCGAGCTTGTATACTGCGGTGAATCAGGGGAAGGTGTGCAGCACATGAGCTGTACCATCGACTTCAACGAGTTTATCGATGTCCCCGGTATTGACGACACCTGCACATGGGACATCAATGCCGAGTGTACAGGGGTTGACATAGGACTTCGCACCGATTCAAACGGCGAATACAGACGGATGAACGCCGACATTCATGTTTTTGCCGATGTCAGGGCATACAAGGACATAACCGCCGATATCGTCAGCGATGCATATTCCGTTGATTACGAGGTGGAGACCGAGCGCAGACAGCTTAAATTCGCCCGCTTCTGCGGAATGCTCAATGATGCAGTCACCGCACCGATGATAATTGAGACAGGTGAAACACTGTTTTCAGCCATCGATGATGTCAGGTGCGAGGTGACCGACTGCAAAATCACCGCCTCGGACAGCAGAGCCAATGTCAGAGGTGCGGTATCGGTAAGCATAATCGGCAGAGATATGGAAGGCGCCTGCGCATATTGCGAGAAGCTCATGGAATTCACAACGGAGAGTGTGATGGACTTTGAGACATCTGCACCGAAGTTTGACCAGCGGGTTGAGGTTACAGGCTGCAGCTATGTAATCACAGGAAACGGAAAGCCCGAGGTTAGGCTCAATCTTGGAATCAGAGCGGCGGTATATGACGAGGTGACGGTATCTGCCGTATGCTCAGTGACCCCTGACGAAAACAGACCCAAGGCAAAATATGACACAGCGGTGGTCATGTACTGCGCAGAGGCAGGGGAAGAGCTGTGGGATATTGCAAGAGCCCACAATTCCAGCGTTGAAACCATAATGAGCGACAATGAGCTTGAAAGCGAGATACTTGAGCACAATACACGCCTGCTCATTTCCATATAACAGCGGCAGAGAGGAGAGAGAAGCTAATGGATAATCAGAGGATATACAAAGACATCGCTCTGCGCACAGGCGGTGACATATATATCGGAGTAGTAGGTCCCGTGCGCACAGGAAAATCCACCCTTATAAAGAAATTCATGGATACTCTTGTAATCCCCAACATCGACAGCAAATACAGTGCAGAGCGCGCCATTGATGAGCTGCCCCAGTCTGCCGCAGGCAGGACGATTATGACCACAGAGCCGAAATTCATCCCCGAGGAGGCGGTCGAGGTCAGCGTGGACGATGTGGCATCCTTCAGGGTAAGGATGATCGACTGCGTGGGATATATTGTACCCAGCGCCCTCGGATATATCGAGGAGAATGCTCCGCGAATGGTGAAAACACCCTGGTTTGAGGAAGAGGTACCCTTCAATCTTGCAGCGGAGGTGGGTACAAGGAAGGTAATCACCGACCATTCCACAATCGGTCTTGTGGTAACCACCGACGGCAGCATCACAGACATTCCCAGAGAGGAATACGAAGAAGCAGAGGAAAGGGTAATAAAGGAGCTCGGTGAGCTTGGAAAGCCCTTTGCGGTGCTGCTCAACTGCACCGATCCCATGAGCGAAAGAGCCCAGGAGACAGTAAAAGAGCTCAGAGAAAAATACACAGTGCCTGTTATCGCAGTCAACTGCCAGAGCATCACAGAGCAGGAGATACGCAATATTCTTGCGACGATTCTCATGGAGTTTCCTGTAAAATCCGTTGCGATCAATCTTCCGCGCTGGCTGTGCGCCCTTGAAAAAGGTCACTGGCTGAAGAGCGAGATGTTCTCAGCCATCCGGAACAGCACAGGGGAAGCAGAGAAGATCAGCGAGGTCGAAAATATCTGCAATACTCTTTCGCAGTGCCGCCACATAGTCAGCGTGAAGGTATCGGGAATCGAGCTGGGTTCAGGAAAGGTTAAGCTCGATGTGGTGATAACACCGAACCTTTTCTACAAGATCCTCGGGGAAAACACAGGTCTTGAAATCGAGGATGAAGCAGGTCTCCTGCGCTCGATGCTGGAGCTTGCGGAGATAAAGCGCAAATACGATAAGGTCGCAGCAGCTCTGCAGCAGGTTGAGGAAACAGGCTACGGCATTGTAATGCCCTCCCTTGAGGAGCTGAGCCTTGAAGAGCCTGAAATGATGAAGCAGGGCGGTAAATACGGCGTGCGCCTGAAAGCCTCCGCACCGTCCATCCATATGCTGAAAGCGAACATTACAACCGAGGTTGCGCCTGTTGTGGGCAGCGAAAAGCAGTCGGAGGATCTGGTACACTACCTGCTTCACGAGTTTGAGGAAGAGCCGTCAATGATATGGGAATCCAATATGTTCGGCAAATCCCTCCATGAGCTTGTGAATGAGGGCTTGCACAACAAGCTAAGCCGTATGCCCTCCGATGCAAGGGCAAAATTCCAGGAGACCATCGAGCGGGTCATCAACGAAGGCTGCAACGGTCTTATCTGCATTATTCTTTGATTCCTGAAGCAAAAACCCGTGAGTGAAAGCTCACGGGTTTTTAAATATACCACCTGTTGTGCAAAAATGACCACTTATTGAAAAACGCTGGAAAAATCAACCGCAGTTCAATATACTGTAATTACAGTAAAGGAGTTGAGGGAAATGCAGATAAACATAGAAATAGATCAAAGCTGCAAGGAACCAAAAGTAATTATCCTGACAGATAAAATGACCGAAGAAGTCAACGAGATAGTAAGACGGCTGTCTGAAGAAAAGCCCGATGTGCTGGCAGGCTTTCGGGAGGATACGCTGGAGATACTGGAAAAGCAGGATATTTTCAGAATCTGCGCAGTATCAGGAAAGGTGATAGCGGTAACGGGCAGAGGAGAATACACCCTTCGTCAGCGCCTGTATGAGCTGGAGGAAAAGCTTGCGAAGGATAATTTTGTGCGCATCTCCAACTCGGAAATCGTTAATCTTAAAAAGGTGAAGAGCTTTGATCTGAGCCTTGCAGGAACCATATGCGTATCGCTGACCGACGGTACGGCAACCTATGTATCCCGTCGATATGTTTCAAAAATCAAGAGTATTTTAGGAGTATGAGGTGAATAAAAATGAAAAAGATGATTTTGCGCGCATTGCTTGGCGCACCCCTGGGAATGGTCATAAGCATGGTTATTTCCATTATAATTTCCCTTTGCATAGGAGATGGCAATTATCATGCAGTGGTGCCTGAACTGATTGAATGGTGCGGCAGCGAAATAAATGCCGTGATGCTGCAATATGGATTCTCTGCGTTGTATGGTGCTGTGTGGGCAGGGGCTTCGGTCATATGGGAGAAAGACAGCTGGAGCCTTATGCGCCAGACAGTGACACACCTTGTTATAACCTCTGTGACCACATTCCCTGTAGCCTATCTGACAGGCTGGATGGAACACTCAGTAAAAGGAGTTATGGTGTATTACGGAATATTCTTTGCAACTTACTTCATGATCTGGCTGTTCCAGTATCTGCCGATGAAAAAGCGCATAGCACAGTTTAATCAGAAGGTAGCAGAGAGAAACATGGGAGCAGAATAACTCCGCCTTCAGACATAAATTAAAGGGATATTACTGAATATCAGTAATATCCCTTTTCGGTTAAGGCTGTAAACAGGAATTACTTCCCTTCCTCGTCCTTTATCGGTCTGAAGCCCTCGCCGAATATCTGGGAAGCATCGCCGACAATAATGAAAGCGGAAGGGTCGATATCGTAAACAATCTGCTTGAGTCGGAAGGACTCGTTTCTGCGAACAGCGCACATCAGGATATTTCTTTCTGCTCCTGAATAAGCACCCTCGCCCTTTAAAACTGTAGCACCCCTGTCCATCTTTGTGATGATGGCAGCGCCGACGTCCTTGGTGTTATTTGTGACAATGAACATAAGCTTGCCCACATCAAGACCGTCCATAACCTTGTCGATAACCACACCTGTCAGGAAAATGGTGATAACGGCAAGCAGAGCAAGCTCGATATCCTTGTAGACGAAGGTTGCGCCTGCAACAACTGAGAGGTCAAAAATCATGATAGCAGTTCCGAGCTTGAGGTGAGGTTTGTACTTGTTAAGTATCTTTGCTGCAACATCTGTGCCGCCTGTGGAGCCGCCGCGCAGATAGATGAGAGAAAGACCTGCACCGGCAAGAACACCGCCTGCAATAGCCGCAAGAAGGGGATTGGAGGTATACCTGAAAGCGGGGAGATAGATGTCAATGCAGTCTATCATCACAGAAGAAATCAGCAGGCAGATAACAGAGCGCATTGAAAAACGCCATCCGATAATGAAAAAACCTGCAAGGATAAGCGGAGTATTTATCAGGATGATCATCATACCAATGTGGGTGTCGAAAAGATAGTTGAGCACAGTGGCAATACCTGTGACACCGCCGGGGGCGATGTCATTGGGAGCAGTAAAAACGCTGACGGAAATCGCAAAAATCAGACTTCCGAGTAAAAAGCAGGTGAAGTCCGCAATGAAATTCTTAACTCTTACTTTCAAGGGCTTTTTCATATTGAAAACCTCTCTTACTGATTATTTTCGGTAATGATACTGAACAGCTCGCGGATACGCCGGGCTTCATCGTTTACATAGAGCCAGCCGAAAAGCGTTTCCAGAGCGGTGGCACTGTGATAATCTGCGTTGCTTGAGTTTTTGGGGGTGTGGGTGGTGTGCAGGTTTCTGCCTCTGCGGCAGATGTCCTGCTCCTTTTCGGTGAGAATATCGAAAATCTTTTCAAGAGCCGCAGCCTGAGCTTCACATTTTACCTGCTGTACGCTTTTGTTGTGAAGCTGATTTGAAGGGCAGTTGCCCTGACAAAGCAGGCACTCGCGGGAGAGCAGGGTATATACCGCATCGCCGATAAAGGCGAGTGCCGCAGGGCTGTAGCTTTTTGGATTACAGGGGAGATCAAGCAGTCTGCTCAAATTATCCACCCTCTCTTAGAATATGAAATCAAACTCGAGGTCGTAAATTGAAACGGTATCCTTTTCCTTGATGCCCTTCTGTACAAGAGCATCGATAACGCCTGTCTGGGTGAGTACGCGCTCGAAGTAGGAAAGGGATTCATAGTCGTCAAAGTCAATTCTGCGCATGACATCAAGAAGCCATTCGCCCTCGACAAAGTATACTCCGTCGTGAACGGAAATCCTGACCGAGCGGTCGTTGATTGCGGTAAGGTCGGGCTCGGGCATGGGCTCGGGCTCATACCTGATAACAGGAGGAAGGGTAGAGAGCATCTCGGTGATCTTGTTGAGAAGCTCGTCCGTTCCGACATTTATGGGAGCCATGATTGTAAAACACTGATATCCGTTGTCGGCGCAGTATTTTTCAAAATCTGCAATCTGCTCATCGGTTGCAAGGTCGGATTTGTTGGCAGCCACTATCATGGGACGCTCTGCAAGGTCCTCGCTGTAATTTCGAAGCTCCTTGTTGATAAGCTCAAAATCGCTTACGGGGTCACGACCCCCACTGCCTGCAACGTCAACGACGTGAACGAGGAGTCTGCAGCGGTCAACGTGACGAAGGAACTGATGCCCCAAGCCCAGTCCTTCGCTTGCACCCTCGATAAGACCGGGGATATCAGCCATAACAAAGCTGACGCCCTCGCCGCGGCGTACAACACCGAGATTTGGGGTGATGGTGGTAAAGTGATAGTTCTTGATTTCGGGCTTAGCCTCGCTGACTGCGGCGATAAGGGAAGATTTGCCGACATTGGGGAAGCCCACCAGTCCGACGTCAGCCAGAAGCTTCAGCTCAAGTCTGACCATCATTTCCTCCCCTGCGGTGCCGGGCTTTGAGAAACGGGGAGCCTGTCTTGTGGGGGTGGCGAAATGGGTGTTGCCCCAGCCGCCTCTGCCGCCTTTGGCGATGATTTTCGGCTCAGAATCAGACATATCCGCAAGTATTCTTCCCGATTCATCGTCAAGCACAAGGGTACCCTGAGGGACCTTTATAATAAGATCCTTTCCGTTTTTGCCGAAGCATCTGCCGCTCTTTCCGTTTTCGCCGTTTTCAGCGGCGTACTTTTTCTTGTAGCGGAAATCGGAAAGGGTAGAGAGGTTGGTATCAACCTGAAAAACGATGTTTCCGCCCTTGCCGCCGTCGCCGCCGTCGGGTCCGCCTGATGCGATATATTTTTCTCTGTGGAAGGAAACCGCACCGTCGCCGCCCTTGCCGGCTTTTATGCTGATTTTCGCGGTATCAATAAACATATAATCACCTCATTTATGAGAAATCCAGTGTGCGATATATTTTCTGTCAAAGACATAGCCGAGACTTTCCGCAAGGGAAAGTGATATCTCCGTTGCCGCATCCCAGCTGGGGTAAAGCCCCCGATTGAGAGCCTCCAGCACAAGACGCGCACCGCAGCACCTTGCAAGCCCCCGTCTGCGGTGGTCTTCCCTGGTGTCTATTTCTATCTCAATGCCGCCGCTGTAAGCAGAGAAGGAGGATGCAGCACATACTATCTCTCCGTCCTTCAGCGCTGCCACACCTATGGCATTGTCATTTTTAAATTCATCAAAGCTTCTGAAGTTGCCGACAGCCTCAATAGCCCAGGGAAGGCTTTCGACAATGGGGAAAAGCGCCCTGTCTATGAGCATTATTTCGTAGCCGTCGGGAATATTTCCCGCAAAAGCTGCAAGCTTTTCGGTATCAAAGTGATTTTCTGTTTTGCTTGTGGCAAAACGAATATCCTCATTATAGCGTTCCCCGAGGACTTCCTTTATAAGCGCGGACCATTTTTCGTTTTCGGGAACGAGAGCAGTGCCTTCGCCTTCAAAATCCTCACACCATGCGAGGATAAGCTCCTTTGCGCAGGGGGAAGTGACATCTCCCGAGATAAAGGAAAAAGCGCCGCTGCCGGGTCTGAAGCCACCGAGCAGTACAACAGCTGCAGTGGGATTTTCCGCGTCGTCCGCCCATGCAAGGGAAGAATTCCTGCCTTCAAGACAGGAGGTGACCGCAGTGTCATCCGACCATGCAAAAAGAGGTCTCAGTATATCTCTGTTTTCATTTGGAATAAGAACCATAATTCTCTTCTCCGATGTAATATGCTAAAATCATGAAAAAACCCGAGGCGGGAAGCCTCGGGTTAAATTCTTTACTGCTCAACAGGATAGACGCTTGCCTTCTTGCGGTCTCTGCCCAGTCTTTCGAATCTGAGGATACCGTCAACCTTAGCATAGAGAGTATCATCGGTGCCGATGCCTACGTTTTCACCCGGATGGATGTGGGTGCCTCTCTGTCTGTAAAGAACGTTGCCAGCGAGAACGAACTGACCGTCAGCTCTCTTAGCGCCGAGTCTCTTGGATTCGGATTCACGACCGTTCTTGGTAGAACCCATTCCCTTTTTGTGAGCGAACAGCTGGATATTAATCTTCAGCATTATACTGCACCTCCATGTCGTTTAAAGATATGTTTTCGCTGTAATCCTCGGCAAGAGACGTAAAATGAAGTCTCAGACCATTGAGAATATCAGCGCAGTGCTCGAGATCCTCTTCGGGAACAACGAGCATCATGTAGCCCTCGTCGACCTCGATATCAGCATCAACTTGGAGGATATCGGTAACGGTGTTAGCGACGAGATAGGCTGCGGATGAGAGCGCGGCACAAAGAACAGCCTCGCCCTCCACCTGCGAATCGTCTGCATGGCCGCTCATTTCGAAACCTGCCAGCAGCTTTCCGCAATAGAGAAAATTAATTTCAGTCATTATGCGTTGATAGCGGTAATCTGTACCTTAGTGTAGGGCTGTCTGTGACCCTTTCTCTTAGCATAACCCTTCTTGGGCTTGTAGGTGAAGATGTTGACCTTCTTGCCCTTACCGTTCTTGAGAACCTTAGCGGTTACGCTTGCGGAATCAACATAAGGAGCACCAACGGTGATACCGTCGTCAGAACCGAGAGCCATAACCTTGAAGGAGACCTCGTCATCTGCCTCGACGTCGAGAAGCTCTACATAGATCTCGTCGCCCTTTTCAACCTTATACTGCTTGCCGCCTGTTACGATGATTGCGTACATTGAGTGTTGCACCTGCCTTATTATCAGTCTCGCTGCCATACTTAGGTGAGCCGAAGCTACTTTG
>JAZUPA010000099.1:0-7848 GCA_045604945.1 Acutalibacteraceae bacterium | reverse complement strand
CGAGCGGTCTCAACTATTGCGGATGCATCATCAGGCGATACTTTAACAAGTCTCTTTATAAGATTCTTATCATCGTCATAAAGGTCAACAATAGGCTCTAAGAAGCACATGCCGATACAGCCTGTGCTGCCGAGAGTAAAGCTTTCATTATTATGCATCAGCGCTTTGATGGCACTGTGGACTTTTGCAGCACCTGCAGCAACACCGCAGGAGCCTTCACCGATAACTATTCTCATTTTCCCTGTGCCTCCTTTGCCTGGATGTCCTTGATAATGGCAATAGCACTCTCGGGAGTGAGATTGCCGTAAGCCTCGCCGTTTATCATAATAACGGGAGCAAGGGAACAGCAGCCGAGACAGGCGACGTTTTCAAGGGTGAACAGTCCATCTGCGGTGGTTTCGCCATTCTCAATTTCAAGATACTTTGCGACAGCCTCGCCAACGCGCTTACTGCCGTTTACATGGCAGGCGGTACCCTGAGAAGCCATGATAAGATATTTGCCGAAAGGAGTAAGACGGAATTGAGAATAGAAAGTAGCAACACCGACAACCTCAGCAGGAGAAGTGCCTATACGCTCAGCAATGTGATACATAACATCTTTAGGAAGATAACCGTAGATGTCCTGAGCCTTTTGAAGAATGGCAATAAGACTGCCGGGAACATTCGCATACTCTGTGAGTACATTTTCAATTAAAGTGAAATCGCTCTTTGGTGCGCCGTTCTGACAACACATAATGAATTTCCTCCAAATTATCTGGTTTATTGCTGATTTGTCTGAAAATCAACTGTGACTATTTATTCATTTTATATCGCAAGGCGGCAAAAATCAACGCTTTAGAACAATAAAAAGTAAAGTTTGCAGTGGGGATTTTTGTAAAAGAAAACGAAACTTGCAGAAGAATAATGCGAGAGTTGACAAAAATCAAATTTGCTATAAAATTTACGTAGCAGAGAAACTAAAGGAATGTTGGATAATGACAAAATACGAAAATTTGATTCTTGATGAAGAAAGAGCACTGTATGCGGTTCGCGATGCGGAAATAATAAATTGCCGCTTTGACGGTCCTGCTGATGGTGAGTCGGCTCTCAAAGAGTGCTCGGATGTTATTCTAAAAAATTGTTTTATGAATCTTCGTTATCCTCTGTGGCACGTGGAGGGAGCTGAGATTACAGGATGTGAAATGACTGAAAACTGTCGTGCTGCCTTGTGGTATGATAAAAGCATATGTATAAAAAACAGCATTCTGGGCGGAATCAAAGCTGTTCGCGAGTGTCAAGGGGTTATGCTTGATAAGTGTAAGATTGTATCGCCTGAATTCGGCTGGATGAGCAGCGGCATAAAACTCACGGATTGCAGCATCGAGGGTGAATATCCTTTCCTTAAAACAAGTAATATTGAGCTAGAAAAAGTGCATTTAAAAGGAAAATACTCCTTCCAGTATGTTGAAAATATGATAATACGCGATTCAGTTCTCGATACAAAGGATGCGTTCTGGCACAGCAAGAACGTTACGGTGTATGACAGCGTCGTTAAAGGCGAATACCTTGCATGGTATTCTGAGAATTTACGCCTTGTCAGATGCAAGATAATCGGAACTCAGCCTCTGTGCTACGCAAAAGGACTGGTGCTTGAAGACTGTGAAATGGAGGGTGCAGATCTTTCCTTTGAACGCAGCGAGGTAAAGGCAACAGTCAAAGGCAGTATAATCAGCGTAAAAAACCCCATTAGCGGTTACATAAAGGCGGACAGAATAGGTGAGATTATTATAGACGATACTCTCCCCGAACCGTCAACCTGTGAGATAACAGAAAACGACCTCATTGCGATATGAGGTCGTTTCTTTTATACTATAACTCTGTAAAGACCGTGTCGGTTGCAGCAGGCGTAAAATATACCGTGCCCCTTCTTTCGGAATCGCGCAATGGCATCCTGCTCGGGGTACTGTTTGAACAGCTCCGAGGTGCTGCCTGTAACATAGCAGATAAAGGATATATAGTGTTCCTTTGACATGGGGTGGTTGAGAGTGACAACATAATCGCCGTCGATTATTTCAACATTGATAGCATGGTCTGAATCCTTATCCTCAATTTCGCAGACAGGCAGAGTGATGCCGCAGCAGCTGAAAACGCCTTCGCCCACAGCCTGAATGACATTTCCGCATACGGGGCAGACATAGAAAAGCTGCTTTTTCATATTCGCAGAGCGGTTGAGGTTTCTTACAGCCTCCCCTGTAAAAAGCTCGGATATGGAAACTCCGAATTTTTCAGCAAGAGCAGGCAGTATGCCTATATCGGGATACCCCCTGCCTGTTTCCCATTTGGAAACTGTCTTTTCGCTGATAAAGAGCATATCAGCAAGCTCTTTCTGGGTAAGTTTGCATTTTGTTCTGAATTCCTTGATGGTGCTGCCGTTTATATAGCTCATGTTAAATTCCCCCTTCGAACTCCATATTAAAGCACAGGAGAGAATGAGACAACCTACTGAAAGTAGACCTGCCGAAAGATTCCGGCAGGTCTGATGATTATCTGTTCTTTTTGAAAACCGTGACGGTTCTGGAGGGGAGATAGCATTGGAAGCCTGTCTGACCGTCAGGCTGCTTTTCGGCGGAGTAGACATAGTTCAGATCTGTTCGGTTGAATCCGCCGAAAATATCGCTGTCAGAGGAGAGGACGACACTGTATCTGCCTTCCTTCGGAGCGGGGATAAAATATCCGTCATAGGAGTTGGCAGGGCTGAAATTGAAAGCAAAGATATAATCGCCCTTGCTGAAGATTATAGTCTTGTTGTCGTTGTGAATACGGTCGCAGCAAGGCTTCTGAGAGAGAATATCACCTTCCCTGAGCAGAGAGATCATAGCCTTGTCAAAGGCGCGAAGCTGACCGTAGCGGAGATTTTCGTCATCGGCAAGGCTCCACTGCCTGCGGCAGTAGTGGTAGCTCCAGCCGTTGCCCTCACGGGGGAAGTCTATCCATTCGGGGTGACCGAACTCATTGCCCATGAAGTTGAGATAGCCTTCGCCTGCAAGGGAAGCGGTGATAAGGCGTATCATCTTATGCAGGGCGATACCCCTGTCAATAACAGGTGTGCTGCCGAAAAGCCTGCTCATTCCGGTATACATTTCCGCATCGCACAGGCGGAACATAATAGTTTTATCACCAACCAGAGCCTGGTCGTGTGATTCGGAGTAGCCTACATTCTTTTCCTGAGGACGGCGGCTGCCCAGCTCATACCAGAGCTTGCCCATATCCCAGTTTTCATCGGTATATTCCTTTATCATCTTTATCCAAAGATCGGGAACGCCCATTGAAAGCCTGTAATCAAAGCCGATGCCGCCATCGGAAATGGGTATGCACATACCGGGCATGCCCGACATATCCTCTGCGATAGTCAGAGCATTGGGGTTTATGGAGTGAATAAGCTCATTTGCAAGCTGAAGATATGTTATAGCCTCAATATCGGTGTTGAGGGAGAAATACATATCATAATTGCAGAAAGCGCTTCCGAGACCGTGGTCATGGTAAAGCATGGAGGTTACGCCGTCGAAGCGGAAACCGTCAAAATGGAATATCTCCATCCAGTATTTGAGGTTTGAGAGAAGGAAGTGGAGAACCTCATTCTTTCCGTAGTTGAACAGCTTTGTATCCCATGCAATGTGATGTCCGCGGGGACCCTCGTGGAAGAACTGATAGGATGTGCCGTCGAATTCGTTGAGTCCTTCGCTGGTGTTCTTTACCGCGTGGGAGTGTACAACATCCAGCAGTACGGTTATGCCCATTTTATGAGCGGTGTTTATAAGCTTTTTAAGCTCCTTGCCCTTGCCGTATCTGGAGGAAGCGGCAAAGAAGTTTGAAACCTGATAGCCGAAGGAGCCGTAATAAGGATGCTCCATGACAGCCATGATCTGGATGGTGTTGTATCCGAGGTCCTTGATTCTGGGTAGGATATTCTTTGTGAAGTTCTCATAGGTGCCGACAGAATAGCCCTCATGAGCCATACCTATGTGACACTCGTAAATATACGGAGTGTCAGCAGGCTTGAAGCTCTTGTCAGTCCATTTGAAATTATCAAAAAGAATATCGTCAACCTCAGCGCACCAGAGATGGGTGACCTCATCCTGCACCACTCTTGTAGCGTAGGTGGGAATACGCCTGAGGGTCTGACCCTTGTGAATTACAACAGCCTGAATCTTCTGCCCGACCCTGAGAGCATCACTGCCTTCGAGGATAATCTCAAAAACTCCGTTTCCGAGATTCTTCATCGGGTGTTCATACAGATTCCAGTTGTTGAAATCACCGGTAAAATACATGTTGTCGGCACCGGGAGCCCATTCCCTGTAGACCCATCCGTTATTTATCGGATGGATGCCGAAATATTCATAACCGTTTGCAAAATCAGAAAGCTTCTGACCGCTTTTAAGAAGCTGGCTGCGTTTTGCGGTGTAGGAATCCATTCTCAGCTGAAGATCCTTTTCGTGGGGCTGCAGATAAGGATCGATTTCTAGTATTTTAAGACTCATATTGTCACTCCTTTAGACTGATATGCCTAACAGAATAATTATAGCAAAACATTTTCCTCTTGTAAATAACAGCAATAAAATAATAATAAATAAAAATTATTATGTGCAAAAAATGCAATTGGTTGACATTGAGTATTGAGAGATAATATAATAAAGAAAAATATTTTCAGGAGGAAATATATATGCTTCTTATAAAAAACGGGCTTATACATGATGCTGTAAACCCCGAGCCTTACGCAGGGGATATACTCATTGAAGATGGAAAGATCAAGAAAATCGGTACGGATATCACTGCAGAGGCCGAGGTGATCGATGCAGCCGGCAGAAATATCTATCCGGGCTTTGTTGAAGCACACTGTCATCTCGGTCTGCATGGCTACGGCATCGGCTTTGAGGGTGCTGACTTCAACGAAATGAACGATATTCTGTCCCCTCAGCTTCGCGCCATAGACAGCATTTATCCTCAGGATGAGGCATTCAAGAAGGCGGTTGCAGGAGGAGTTACCTGTGTCTGCACAGGTCCCGGCAGTGCGAATGTTCTGGGTGGAAGCTTCACTGCAATAAAGACGGTGGGCAGCTGCGTTGACAATATGACGGTAAAGACAGAGGTTGCCATGAAGTGCGCCTTCGGAGAAAATCCCAAGCGCTGCTACAAGGATAAGAACAACTATGCAAGAATGAGTACCGCTGCAAAGCTGAGAGAAATACTGATGAAGGCAAAGGACTACAGAGCAAGGGTCGAAGCAGCGGGTGGAGAGGCTGCAAAAAGACCTGCCTTTGATATGAAGCTTGAAGCTCTGCTGCCGGTGATCAATAAGGAAATCCCCCTGAAGGCTCATGCCCACAGAGCTGACGATATTTTTACCGCAATAAGAATCGCAAAGGAATTTGACCTTGATCTGACTATCGAGCACTGTACCGAGGGTCATCTTATTGCAGAGGAGCTTGCAAAGTACGATTACCCCCTTGCAGTAGGTCCCACCCTTACAAATGCCACAAAGTATGAGCTTCGGAACAAATCCTGGGATACCCCGAGGGTGCTGTCGGAAGCCGGATGTCAGGTATCCATAATAACCGATTCTCCCGTAATTCCTCAGGAATATCTGTCCCTGTGCGCAGGGCTGGCAGTCAAGGCAGGAATGGATCCCTTTGCTGCATTGCAGGCGATTACTATCAACCCTGCAAAGCACATCGGAATATCCGACCGTGTGGGCTCACTGGAAGAGGGCAAGGATGCTGATATCATAATCACAGATGACGATCCCATTTCCTCAACCACCTGTGAGGTGCTGTACACGATAATCGACGGAAATGTAGTCTATAAAGCATAAACCAACGCCACCGGGAAACCGGTGGCGTTTCAATGTATCAGTGGGGAATGAGACTGTTTACAAAGTTATGCATTTCGGCGTTTGACGAAACGCTCCGTGCCTGCTCGATAATAGCCCTTTGGCCGGGCTTTGGCAGGGAAGAGAAATACTCCATCGCGTAAATATTCTGTGAAAGAGCCATGCCGAAACCTACGGGTAAATCTTCAAAACTGCTTTTTGCCATATGAAAACACCTCCGAGGATAGTGTCCCTCGGAGGTGCAGGCAATATACTTTAAAGAGTTGAACGGCGCAGGATTATTTCATAGGGTACAAGACTGTGAACAGGAGCGTCGGCATCCTCGATAAGTCTGAGGAGGACTCTGCATGCCTTATCGCCAAGGCTCTGGGGGTTAACGTTTACCGCGGTGATTGCAGGCTGGTGGGTGGAAAGCACCGAGCTGTCGTTGAAGCTGGCAATCTTCACATCCTTGGGGATGGAGAGATTGAGCACATCCAGATTCATAAGGGTCCAGTAGCAGAGGGTGTCGTCTGCGGTGATTATGGCATCGGGGGGATTTGTGTTCATCAGCTTGAGCAGAGCGTTGATAACAAGCTGCTCGTTCTTGAGGTTCATATGTATAAGGGAAGTGTCGACCTCAATATCATGAGCGCGGTAAGCCTCAACATAGCCTTTCATGCGGTGGTTGAAGGCAACGGAATTGATATCGGGACCGAGGAAGGCGATGCGCTTGCAGCCCATGTCCAGCAGATGCTCAGTCAGCTCACGGCTGGCGGCGATATTGTCGTTGTCAACGTGATGAATGTCGGGTCGAGGGGGAGCGCCGATCATTACAAAAGGCATGTTGCACTCGGTAAGCAGCTTTTCATAGTTGTCGAGAACCGTGGAGCGCAGGAAGATAAGACCGTCTATCTTGCCGCTTTTTACAAGCCTTTCCACGGAATCCACATCACTGAAGGAGTTGCTGGTGATAATAACATCGTAGGATGCGTTGTTGGCGGTGCTGAAAACAGAAAACAGACACTCAAGGAAGAAGGTTGAACTGGTGTTTGCAAAGTCGGCAGGCATAACAGCAGCTATGGTGCCGCTTTTTTTATCGGTTGATTCCTTCTGAACTGAGGTCGGCTGATAATTCTGCTCAGCCATAACTCTCATTACTTCGTTTCTGGTGGCTTCGCTTACACGCCCCTTGCCGGAAATAGCGCGTGAAACAGTTGCTTTTGAAATGCCCAGAATCTGAGCGATATCTTCTATTGTTACTTTGTTGCCCATAATATTGGACTCCTTTGCGCATAGCTGGAAATTCTTTACGCTGATTATACACTTCTGCGCAACAAAATGCAACACTTTGCGCAAAAAATGTATTGAAAATTTTGTGTGTTTTCAGTTTGAAAGCATAAAATAACCCTGAACAAGAAATGAAAAACCTGTTCAGGGCGATAAGCACAAACTGCAGAGATCAGTTTGCATCAGAGGGAGAAATATCGGAATCGGAAATATCTGCGCAGTCGTCATATATCTCCTCTTCGGTTTCAGGTGCCGATTCCATGATTTCTCCTGCTAAGAAATCAGAATCAGCAATGCCGTAATCCCACATATAGTCATCTTCTGCTTCGGCACATTCCTCATCAGAACGGGCAGAATAAGCAGGCTCGGCAAAGGTTGTCATCTCCTCAGAGACAGCGCTGTAGGAATCATTTGCATAATAGCTTTCGCTTGATTTGCTGCCAAGCTGACCGAGTATCACCGAGAGACCGAATACACAGACAAGACAGGCAGCGGCTGCAGCGATAAAGGGGATAATCCTGCGCTTGCCTGCAGCAGCGGGGATATCTGAAACGACAACAGCAGCTTCCTTTGAAGGAAGATCTGCTATACGCTTTTTCACATCGTCAAAATCAAGTTTGATTTTATCATCAAAGGATTCGCCTATAAGCTCATAAATATCCTGTTCATTCATACACAGCACCTTCCTTTCTAAATAATATCCGACAGCATGC
>JAZUPA010000098.1:0-10811 GCA_045604945.1 Acutalibacteraceae bacterium | reverse complement strand
CAGCAGCATAGAAAAAGAAACGATGCACGATAAAGGAGGAATATAGCAATGAACAGAAATATATACGGTCTCAATCACGGCGAACAGGAGTATTTCATAAACGGAGTCAGATACCTTGTATCCTCACGTTTTGAGTCTGTTGAAGCCGAAAAGAAAGTCACCATCCTTGACAGAATCAAAAAAATAATGAAAAGCAACATCGTACAATTGCACTTTGAGGAGGTGTCGGATACAATCGAAGACGAATATGTGTATCCGACTGCCGGAAAGGAGAATTATGCAGTCGAAGAAAACTGATAACCAAGGCATAACCGCACTCTACTGCCGTCTTTCACGTGACGACGGTATGGATGGCGACAGCAACTCTGTTGCAAACCAGAAGAAGCTAATGCAGAAGTACGCTAAGGAAAATGGCTTTGGCAACACACGCTTCTATGTTGACGACGGCTACACCGGAACAAACTTCAACCGCCCGGGCTTTCAGAAAATGCTCGAGGATATCGAGATGGGATATATCTCGACAATCATCGTAAAGGATATGTCCAGACTCGGCAGAGACTACTTGCAGGTTGGATACTATACCGACACCTACTTTCCTGACCGCAACATTCGCTTCATTGCCATCAACGACTGTGTGGACAGTGCCGACGGCGAGAACGAGCTTGCACCGTTCAGAAATGTAATGAACGAGATGTACGCCCGTGACATCAGCCGAAAGGTAAGGTCATCGCACAGAATACGAGGCAACTCTGGAGAGCCTTTGTCACAGCCTCCGTATGGATATATGAAATCGCCTGACAACAAGAAGCGTTGGGTGATCGACCCCGAAGCGGCACAGATTGTCCGTGATGTGTTCCGTATGTGCCTTGAGGGCAAGGGCAATGAGACGATAGCCAGAATCCTGCAGGAAAGAGAAGTTCTTGTTCCGATGGCATACTGGCAGACAAAGGGCCTTGACCGAGGCGGCAAGAAAACGCAGCCTAACCCCTACAAGTGGTCAAAGTCAACCATCGCCAAGATGCTGGCACAGCAGGAATACTGCGGTGATGTAATCAACTTCAAGACTTATTCCAAGTCGTTCAAGAATAAGGCAAGAATCCCCAACCCCGAAGAAAACTGGGCGATATTCAAGGGTGTGCACGAGCCGATAATCGACCGTGAGACCTTTGAGCTTGTGCAGGAACTCGTGGGCAAAACGAAGCGCCGTTCAACCAAGGAGAAGAACGGAGAGAAGAATATGTTCAGCGACTTGCTTTATTGTGCCGACTGCGGCAGTAAGCTGTGGTATCACGTAAAACAGGATAAGGAGCTTATTCACTACTTCAGCTGCTCCAATTACAGAGGTGATCGCGGCACCTGCGACAAGACGCACTATCTTCGTGCTGACTCCATCTATCAGGTGGTGATGCTCGAACTTCGCAGATTGGCGCGATTCCTTGAGGATGACGAAGAAGCCTTTGCAGAAATGCTTGCCCAGAAGACAAACGCACAGATGCGAACAGAAGAACGGCTGCTGCAGGACACCTTGCAGAAAGCCGTAGTTCGCAACGAGGAAGTAGCAAAGCTATACGAGCGTGTGTATGAGGACAATGTCAGCGGAAAGGTTACAGACGAGTGGTTCATGCAGCTGTCCCACAAATACGAGGTCGAACGCATGGAGCTGAAAGAGAAAATACGCACAACGAGAGAAGCTCTTGACAATCTGAGCAGTATTCAACGAGGTCAGGAGCAGTTTGTCTCTGCTGTGCGTAAGTTCATGGAAATGAAGATGATAACAGCTCCGCTGCTTCGTGAGCTGATTGACCACATTGACGTCTACCACATTGAGGGCAGAGGCAAAAATCGTACCCAGCGAATCAAAATTCACTATCGCTTCATCGGGTATATTGAGATTCCGCAGGCTACCTTTGAGCGAAACTATATCGCCGGTGTGCGGCAGGGCGTGGAGATCGAGTATATCCCGAACAATGCTTCGGCATAACAAAAAAAGAGCAGACCTAAAGCCTGCTCACACAAGAATAATCATCAAATAAAAATCGAGTGTTCATATCGTACCACTCAGATACGTTATGAACACTCGATTTGGTGCGGATAACAGGACTTGAACCTGCACGGGGTTGAATCCACTAGAACCTGAATCTAGCGCGTCTGCCAATTCCGCCATATCCGCATATTGTGGTGGAGATGAGGGGGATCGAACCCCTTACCTCTTGACTGCCAGTCAAGCGCTCTCCCAAGTGAGCTACACCCCCGTAAGCTGTTGCGATTGCAACGTGTATATATTATACGAAGTTGTGCGGTTTGTCAAGTTTTTTATTCTGAAAATTTGCAGGAGAATTCTTTTGCAGGCAATTGCAAGGGCTGTGCTACAATTTCTTGACTTTACATTTTCGCTGTGATATAATTTTTCTGAAATAAAGGGCATTGCGTACAAATGGTTAACATAATGCCGAAAAAGATAATTCAAAAGAATGGAGATAATAATCATGGAAAGAATCAAGACCCTTAACACCAAGAGCATGTGTGAGAGTGCAAAGAACGGCGGCTGCGGCGAGTGCCAGACTTCCTGCCAGTCTGCTTGCAAGACCAGCTGCGGTGTTGCAAACCAGAAGTGCGAGAACACTGAGAAGAAGAACTGATTAAAATTGCTTTGCAGAACAGAGCTGTTGCGAAATTATAATCTGCAACAGCTCTGTTTTTATGTTTGAATGCATATAAACGGGAGGCACCGGAATGGTTCATCAATATAAACTCAACGGTTTCAATATCGTTCTTGACAGCTGCTCAGGCTCAGTACATGTAGTGGATGAAGTAGCTTACGACATAATAGCCATGTACAAGGAAAAAAGTGCGGAGGAAATAGTATCCGAGCTGCTTATAAAGTACGCAGACAGGGAGGATGTTACAGAATCCGACCTGTACGACTGCATCGAGGATGTAAAGAGTCTTGAAACAGCAGGCAAGCTGTACACAGCGGACACCTTTGCGGACATGGCAAGCACCTTCAAGGAGCGCTCGGGCAATGTAATAAAAGCTCTGTGCCTTCATGTTGCCCACACCTGCAACCTCAACTGTTCCTACTGCTTTGCAAGTCAGGGAAAGTATCATGGCGACAGAGCTCTCATGAGCTTTGAGGTGGGAAAGCAGGCTCTTGATTTTCTGATGGACAACTCGGGAACAAGAACAAATCTTGAGGTTGATTTCTTCGGCGGAGAGCCGCTGATGAACTGGGATGTGGTAAAAAAGCTTGTAATGTATGCACGAAGTGTTGAGAAGGAGAGGGGAAAGAACTTCCGATTCACCCTTACAACCAACGGCATGCTTATAGATGACGACGTAATCGAGTTTTCCAACAGAGAAATGAGCAATGTGGTGCTCTCTCTCGACGGAAGAAAAGAGATTCACGACCGTCTCAGAGTTGACTACGCCGGAAAGGGCAGTTACGATACCATTGTACCTAAGTTTCAGAAATTTGTCGAAGCAAGGGGCGGACAGGGCTACTATATGCGCGGCACCTTTACCCACGCAAACCCTGACTTCACAAAGGATGTTTTCCACATGGCAGACCTGGGCTTTACCGAGCTGAGCATGGAGCCGGTAGTGTGCGCCCCGGGGAATTCGGCTGAGCTGACCAAGGAAGACATTGAAGTTGTAAAGGAACAGTACGAGATACTTGCAAAGGATATGATCCGCCGCAGGAAGGACGGAAAGCCCATTACCTTCTATCACTATATGCTTGACCTCAATGAAGGTCCCTGCATCTACAAGCGTATCTCAGGCTGCGGTTCGGGAACAGAGTATATGGCAGTAACACCGTGGGGAGACCTGTATCCCTGCCATCAGTTTGTAGGTGAAGAAAAGCATAAGCTTGGCAATGTCTGGGATGGAGTAACAAACAATGAGCTTCGGGAGGAATTCAGAAGCTGCAATGCCTATGCCCGACCTGAGTGCGCCGATTGCTGGGCAAAGCTTTACTGCTCAGGGGGCTGTGCCGCAAATGCTTACCATGCAACGGGAACCATCCGAGGCATCTACAAGCCTGGATGTGAACTGTTCAAGAAGCGCATTGAATGTGCAATTATGATGCAGGTTGCAGCCATGGAGGAATAAAGTCCTCCCATACAACACTATCAGGATATATTCGTGAGGTAACGAATATGAAGACACCCATTGCAGATTTTCTCAGAGAATACCAAAAATCGAATACTGTGAGATTTCATATGCCGGGGCATAAGGGGGTATCCTTTCTGGGCTGTGAAGCCTTTGACCTTACAGAGGTTCATGGAGCGGATGCCCTTTATGAGGCGAGCGGAATTATTGCAGAAAGCGAGCGGAATGCATCGGAGCTTTTCGGCAGCAGAAAGACCCTGTATTCAACTGAAGGGTCCAGTCAGTGTATCCGCGCTATGCTTTATCTTGCTCTTGGCAATCGGGGAGAAAAACGCAGCAGAACAGTAGTTGCAGCGCGAAATGTGCATAAAGCCTTTGTTTATGCAGCAGCACTGACTGATTTTGATATTGTCTGGCTCATGCCTGAGGAAAGCCGCTCTCTCTGTGCCTGCCCGATTACTCCGCAGCAGCTTGAAAATACCCTTGCAAAGCTTGAATCGCCCCCTGCAGCGGTATATATAACAACGGTTGACTATCTTGGCGGCATGGCGGATGTAAAGGGACTTGCAGAGGTGTGCCATAAATACGGCACCATACTTGCAGCAGATAATGCTCATGGCGCCTATCTGAAATTTCTGCAGCCTTCACAGCACCCGCTTGATCTGGGGGCAGATATCTGCTGCGATTCTGCGCATAAAACACTGCCCGTGCTGACAGGCGGCGCCTACCTGCATATTGGCAGAAACGCCCCTGAATGTTTTGCTGAAAATGCGAAAGCGGCAATGTCTCTGTTCGGTTCGACCAGCCCGTCCTATCTGACGCTGGCATCCCTTGATATGTGCAACGGGTATCTGTCGGGGGGGTATACGGAAAGCCTTGCGGAAATGTGCAGCATGATTGAAAAAGCCCGAAATGAGCTTCGAAAAAAGGGCTGGGAGGTCGAAAAAACCGACCCTCTGCGTATTACTATTTCAGCTCCCGAGGGCATGACAGGAGACAATATAGCCGATATACTTCGAAAGAACAGAATAGAGTGCGAATATTCAGATCCTGATTACTGTGTGCTGATGCTCACCGCAGAAAATACAGAGGAAGAGCTGTCTGCGCTTTTGAAGGCTCTGGGAGAGAACAGAAAACCCAACGGCAAAAAAAGCTTCAGTGTCATAACTTACGCAGAAGCTGCAGAGACTGTAAGAAAGGCGATTTTCGCGCCCCACGAAACAGTAAAAGCAGAAGATGCCCTCGGCAGAATCTGTGGAGCTCCAACAGTATCCTGCCCGCCTGCAATTCCCATCGCGGTATCGGGAGAGAGAATAAATGAGGAAATGCTCAGAGCATTTGAATACTATAATATCAAGGAAACAGATGTTTTGAAATGATTGAAAACCCCGCTTTTGCAAGCGGGGTTTTTCTGCTGTGCGCACACTGCACAATTTGAAACGTTAGCACAGGCTAACTGTTGTTCACACCGATGAAAGTTAGCCTGTGCTAATAATAAATCTTGACAAAAAATGTCAACCGGCTTATTATAGTATTGGTTAGCGAGGGCTAATTCCCTTGGCGGATAGCTCCTTGTTACGATGAATTTTTAGGAGAATGCATTATGAATTTAAGAACTGCAGAAGAGGGAAGAGAGTATATCGTAAAAGAGATACTTACCGATGATGAAGAGCTGAATGCATTTCTGTTTTCTCTTGGCTGCTACAGCGGCGAGCCTATTACAGTGGTTTCCCGTCTCAAGGGCAGTTGTGTAGTGTCCATCAAGGACAGCAGATATAACATAGATAACCAGCTTGCAGAAGCTATTCAGGTTTAAAAAATAGTCTTTTGACTATTTTTTTTGAATACTGGTTAGCGGGGTCTAACCGATGGGATGTAAATAATATATTTTGATATATAACGATCAGGAGGAAAACAAAATGAGAATTGCATTAGCAGGCAATCCCAACAGCGGAAAAACGACCATGTTCAATGCGCTCACAGGCAGTAATGAAAAGGTGGGCAACTGGGCAGGCGTAACTGTTGACAAGAAAGAGCACGAAATAAGAAAGGTGTACTGCAGCGGAGAAGAAAAACTTATTGCGGTTGACCTTCCCGGTGCATACTCCATGTCTCCCTTCACAAGCGAAGAGAGCATAACAAACTCTTATGTCAACAATGAGCATCCCGATGCAATAATAAACATTGTTGACGCAACGAACCTCAGCAGAAGCCTGTTCTTCACAACCCAGTTGCTGGAGCTCGGTGTTCCTGTTGTCATAGCCCTCAACAAGGCTGACGTAAACGAAAAGAAGGAGACTGTAATCGATACAAAGGCTCTTTCTGAGAAGCTCGGATGCCCCGTGGTTGACACAGTATCCACCAGCGGAGAGGGACTTGCCGATGCAGTTAAGGCAGCAGTTGAAGCAAAGGGCAAGGGGCAGAAGGCTCCCTACGACCAAGGCGATATCGACCTGACTGACAAGGCGGCGGTTATTGAGGCTGATAAGAAGCGCTTTGAGTTTGTAAATGGCATTGTCAGAGAGGTTGAGACAAGAAAGGTTCTCACAAGAGAAAAGAACTTCAGCGATAAGATAGACGCAGTTCTTACCAACAAATGGCTCGGTATTCCCATTTTTGCCGTTGTCATGTTCCTTGTGTTCCAGATTTCCCAGGCGTGGGTAGGACCTTTTGTTGCAGATACCCTTGTAGCATGGCTTGAAATGTTCCAGGCATGGGTAGGCGGATTCTTTGAAAATGCAAATCCGCTGCTCTATGCACTTCTCATTGACGGCGTAATCGGCGGTGTTATCGCTGTTATCGGATTCCTTCCTCTGGTTATGGTAATGTACTTCCTGATTGCAATACTCGAAGATTGCGGCTATATGTCACGCGTTGCAGTTGTTCTCGACCCCATCTTCAAGAGAGTCGGTCTTTCCGGAAAATCCGTTATTCCTTTTGTTATCACTATCGGCTGTGCAGTTCCCGGCATCATGGCAAGCCGTACCATACGCAACGAGCGTGAGCGCAGAGCAACCGCAATGCTTGCTCCCTTCATGCCCTGCGGTGCAAAGATTCCCGTGATTTCCCTCTTTGCAGGTGCATTCTTTGAGAATGCAGGCTGGGTCAGCACACTGATGTACTTTACAGGTATCGTACTTATCTTCCTCTGTGCTCTGCTTATTAATAAGATTACAGGCTACAAGGCAAAAAAGTCTTTCTTTATCATTGAACTCCCTGAGTATAAGGCTCCCTCTCTCTGGGGCGCATTCAAGTCCATGTGCAGCCGCGGCTGGGCTTACATAGTAAAGGCAGCAACCATTATCCTTCTCTGCAATACTGCTGTTCAGATCATGCAGTCCTTTACATGGAAGTTTGAGGTTGCCGAGAGCGCAGATGCATCTATTCTCGCATCCATCGCAGGCCCCTTTGCTTATCTGCTGGTTCCCGTTGTAGGCGTTCTTTCCTGGCAGCTTGCCGCAGCCGCCGTTACAGGCTTTATTGCAAAAGAAAATGTAGTCGGCACCCTCGCAGTCTGCTTTGTAGGACTTGAGAATCTCATCAATACCGAGGAGCTTGCTCTTATGGAAGGTGCAGGCACTGAAGCTGCAGGTGTTATGGCTATTACAAAGGCTGCAGCCCTTGCATACCTCATGTTCAACCTCTATACACCTCCCTGCTTCGCTGCAATCGGTGCAATGAACTCTGAAATGAAGAGCGCAAAGTGGATATTCGGCGGCATCGGACTCCAGCTTGCAGTGGGCTTTACTGTAGGATTCCTTGTATATCAGGTTGGCACCCTTATCACCGAAGGCACTGTCGGCGCAGCATTCCTTCCCGGTGCAATCGCAGTAATTGTCATGGCAGCAGTAATAGTTGCTCTCTGCATCAATTCTGAAAATAAGCTCAAAAAAGAGCAGGCACTCAAGGCAAACAAATAAGGAGAATTACTCATGGAAAACGTCATTGCCGTAATAATAATCGTTGTAATAATCGGTCTTGCAGCCTTGTATATCTACAGGGCAAAGAAAAGCGGAGTAAAATGCATAGGCTGTCCTTACGGCAGCGAATGCAGCAAGAACGAAACTAAAGGCTCCTGCGGCGGAAATTGCAGCTGCTGCAGCGGCTGCAGCAACGTCGGCAGCGACACAGAGTAAATATATCTGAATAGTAAAAGGACTGTCCCGAGGGACACTCCTTTTTGCTGTTATAAATTAGTGACGTGCCTGATGGTATCACTGCCCTTTTCAAGGGATACAATACCCGTACGGCAGATTTCAAGAATGGTATAATCGCGCATCAGGTCAATAAAATCGTCAATCCTGCGGCGCTCTCCTGTCAGGCGAAGAACGATTGAATCCTTTGAATAATCCACAGTCTTTGCTTCAAAAGCCTTGGCGGCGGTAAGAATATCGTCGCGGGTGTGAGGCTCGTTTGCCATCTTGATAAGCATCAGCTCACAGCTTACGCAGTTTTCGCTGTTGAGCTCCTTGATGGAGCAGACATCGGGAAGCTTGTAGAGCTGGTTTACAAGCTGCTGCTTGTTGAGCTCATCGCCGTCAAAGGTAACGGTAATTCGGGAAAATTCATTTGATTCAGTCTCACTGACAGTGAGGGAGTTAATATTGAACTGCCGACGCCTGAACATGCTGGTGACTCTGTTGAGTACACCGAACTGGTTGCGTACAAGGACAGCTATTGTATATCGATTCATGTCAGTCACCCATTTTAACAATAATATCGTCCATAGAGCCGCCCGGAGGGAGCATGGGGAGAACGAACTCGTCCTTGTCTATGGCGCAGTCGATAACATAAGTACCATCATAATTAAACCCGTTTGACAGTGCTTTGTCAAGCTCTTCAAGGGACGAAACTTTTTCGCCCTCTGCGCCGAATGCCCTTGCAAGACTGATATAATCGGTTTTTCGATCCAGAACGGTGGCGGAATAGTGCCGGTCGAAGAACATGGTCTGCCACTGACGTACCATACCGAGAACGCCGTTATTGAATATGAGGATAACCATTGGAATGTTATATGTAACAGCAGTAGCAAGCTCGTTGAGGCTCATTCCAAAGCCCCCGTCACCGGTAACAAGAACACTGCGCTCGCCCGTTGCAAAAGCAGCGCCGATGGCAGCACCCATGCCGAAGCCCATGGTGCCGAGTCCGCCGCTTGAAATAAACCTGCGCCTGTTTTTCAGCGTTATATTCTGCGCTGTCCACATCTGGTGCTGTCCGACATCTGTACAGACGGGAGTATTGTCGACGATATATTTGTTAAGGGTGAGGATGGCGTTTCTGGGTGTAAGACCCTCGCGGTTATCAAGATAATTCTTTTCTTCGCTTACAAGCTCCTCGACCCTTTCCTTCCACTGGGGATGCTTTGCTTCCCTGATAAGGGGGAGCAGCTTTGAAAGGGTGCATCTGATATCAGCCCTGAGAGTGTGAACTGCAGTTACGTTCTTTGAAAGCTCAGAGCCGTCAATGTCGATGTGAACGATTCTTGCGTTGGGTGCAAACTTCAGGCGGTTGCCGGTAGCCCTGTCGTTGAAACGCACACCGAGAGCAATGATGCAGTCAGCCTTGTGCATGGCAAGGGATGCGGCATAATGACCGTGCATGCCCTGCATACCGAGAAATCCCGGCTGATCTGAAGGCAGGGCAGAGAGCCCCATCATCGAGCAGCCCATGGGAGCGTCGATTTTTTTTGCAAGAGCGAGCATTTCCTCCTGAGCGCAGCCTGAAACAACACCGCCTCCGAAATAGATAAAGGGGCGCTTGCAGGTGTTTATGCAGTCAGCAGCCTGACTGATGCGTATATCCTTGGCAGGAAAAGGCTCTTCGGGTGCAGCGGGGGGGAGAGGAGAGTATTCACACTGCGCCATCTGCACATCCTTCGGAACATCGATAAGCACAGGTCCGGGTCTGCCTGAAACAGCAAGGGAGAAAGCCTCCCTGATAGTATCTGCAAGCTGGGTTACATCGGTGACAAAGTAATTGTGCTTTGTAATCGGCAGAGTTATACCGGTAATATCTATCTCCTGAAATGAGTCGGTAGCAATCTGGAATGTGGGAACATTGCCGCAGATTGCTACAATGGGAACAGAATCAAGGTGTGCGGTTGCAATGCCCGTAACAAGGTTAGTGGCACCGGGACCTGAGGTGGCAAAAACAACACCTGCTCTGCCTGTTGCACGGGCATAACCGTCCGCGGCATGGGCAGCGCCCTGCTCATGAGCAGTGAGAACATGCTTTATTTCGCCCTGATATTTATAGAGAGCATCATAAACATGCACTATCTGACCGCCGGGATACCCGAAAACAGTATCGCAGCCCTGTTCAATAATTGTTTTTACGATTATTTCTGCGCCTGAAAGAATCATCCTTATCAGTCCTTTTTCATGTGCTCGATAATCAGCCTGCCGCATTCAGAACAGCCTGTAAGCGTACATTCTGCGGCTTTTGCTGCGTCGGAGGGCATAATATCCGCAGTGCGGAAGCCATCGTCAAGAAAAGCGGAAACGGCATTTTCAATACAGTCTGCCTCCTCTGCCATATCGAAGCTGTAGCGGAGCATCATGGCAGCGGAGAGGATGGTGCCTATGGGATTTGCAGTGTCGGTACCTGCAATGTCGGGTGCAGAGCCGTGAATGGGCTCATAGAGTCCGCAGGATGTCGCACCGAGACTGGAGGAAGGAATCATGCCGATAGAGCCTGTAATC
>JAZUPA010000097.1:0-11909 GCA_045604945.1 Acutalibacteraceae bacterium | reverse complement strand
CGGAACACTCTTTAAGGGCAGATTCACCGTCTGCAGGTCCGTCAAAACGGCAGTTGATTATCTCTGCATTATTCACAGCATACAATGCCCGTTCCTCATCCAGTATCAGATTTTCATATCTCATTATTGCAACATTCCTTTAATTTCCTGTGCTCATTTGATTTTATATCAGATCATGCATTTAGTCAACACAGGTTCACAGATTCATCACCCCTGCCTAATCCACTGCGTGAAGCTTTTGAAATCAAAAATTACATTCGCAATGCTGCAGCTGCCCCCAAGATCAGCCATGAGATAAAATGTAAAGTCCGCTCACTTAGTGCGAACTTTACTTATCTTGATAATTTCTTTTTTGCGCGAACCGACCATACACATTCCCACAACAAATACCGCCATCACTAGCAAAGACCACACCGCAAAAGGAATATTTCCCCATATGATCCTCGACTTGGCATCTTCGAAATCCAGTATCATTTCTCTTTCTGTCCTGATTTCAAGCACATACCCACTGTGAGGATTGACAAGGAGGTATAACATATCTCCTTTCTGTAGATTTTCAATCGACAATCTTGTCTTCCGCAGCCAGGAAAATCCGTTGACACGTTGCACCTCGGTTCCCTCAAGGTACAAACTCAGATCATTGGGTATAATACTACGGTAACCGCTTGTATCCTTTATCTCATATCCTACATACATACCGCTTACTTCCACTACATCTTCTCTTTTCATTATTCCATTTATTACAGCTTCTTTCGTGTGAGCACAGAATGAAAAAAGAAGAGTCAATATACAAAAGCCAAACCAAATAAACCGAATCCAATCAAATTTACTGTATCGGAATCTATACCTTTTTCTGTCATATGTTTTTATTCTCCCTGTCATGAGAACCGAACATTTGTCATCAAGATAACACAACACATCCATCAAGATCTCATTTTCCTCGATATTTTCATAAGCAGGTATTAACAGCACATGTCTTTTCAAAAATCTTATCAATATACCTGCGTCGGTTTCGTATGCCGTCAAAATTTCTTTATACTTACACCTTTTCTCCACTTTTTCATTATTTTTGCGATAGCTGAGTATTATTTCATCATCGGAAAAGGTCACATAAACTAAGCCTTCGCTTACACCGGTTACGGGAATCCAGCTACTGTATGCATTCAGGTTCATATCGTTTTTGATTTGTTTTACCTGCGACGGATATTCCTTTTTAATTTCAACATTCACAGATATCATTTTTCGCACCTCTTTGTTTAAGTATATCAAACCTGTTTTTAGATTTCAACTTAGTCATAAATTCACTTATTTGTTGGAAAATTTGTTTTTAGTGGTGTAAAGCGTTGATTTTTGAGTATATAAGGTATAAAATTGTTGAATAGACCTATGCAAATTCACCGCATTCGGAGGTTATTTATATGTGTTGTCAGAACGGCGCTCCAAAGAGCGATTTTACTTTGATTGAAAACGTACTGAAGACTTATGCTGATACCCCGGGAAGTCTTATTGCAATTCTGCAGAAGGCTCAGGAAATCTACGGTTATCTTCCCAAGGATGTAATGTATCATATTGCCCAGCGCATCGGCACCTCCCCTGCTGAGGTGGTGGGTGTTGCCACCTTCTATTCTCAGTTTCGCCTTACTCCTATCGGCAAGTATCTTATCATGGCTTGTCAGGGTACTGCCTGCCATGTTAACGGCAGTAAGCGCGTTGGTGAGGCTGTTGCAAAGTATCTCGAAATCGAAAACGGCGAGACCACCGCTGACGGACTGTTCACTCTTGAGAATGTTGCCTGTCTCGGCTGCTGCTCTCTTGCTCCCGTTATTATGATAAACGGCCAAGCTTACGGCAATCTCACTCCCGAGAGTGCTATTGCAATTATCAAGGACATTCAGGCAAAGGAGGCACAGGGAAAATGAGAATAGTTATCGGCGAAGGCTCCTGCGGTGTTGCTGCGGGTGCAGCGAAGGTTCACAGTGCCATTGAAGCTCTGATGAACGATAATGAAAACTTCACTCTCGGCAGCACAGGCTGTATCGGTATGTGCTTCTTGGAACCTATTGTTGACCTTTATGATGATAAAAATCTTATAAAAAGACTTGTCAGGGTTTCACCTGATGATGCTGAGGCTATTATCAAGACTGCAAGAACAGGGGATTTTTCTCACGTCGAAAAGCTTATCATCTCTGCTGAGGACGAGGAGTTTTTAACCAAGCAGACGAGAATCGCACTGCGTCACTGCGGTCTTATTGACCCCACTTCTCTTGAGGATTACTGCAATGCAGACGGCTACGAGGCATTAAAGAAAGTACTCACTTCAATGACCCCCGAAGAGGTTATTGAAGAAATCAAGATTTCGGGTCTGGCAGGTCGAGGCGGTGCAGGCTTCCCCACATGGTTCAAGTGGAATGCCGCTCGTCAGAGCGCAGGTGAAAATAAGTATCTTATCTGCAACGCTGACGAGGGTGACCCCGGTGCATTCATGGACCGAGCGGTTATCGAATCTGACCCCCACACACTTATTGAAGGTATGCTCATCGGCGCTTATGCAATCGGCGCATGCGAGATGATTGTTTATGTCCGTGCTGAGTATCCGCTGGCTATTGTTCACCTTGAAGAAGCTATCAGACAGGCAAGAGAAGCAAATCTGCTGGGCAAAAACATCCTCGGCACTGACTTTTCCTGCGATATGAGAATCAAGGCAGGTGCAGGCGCATTCGTCTGCGGCGAGGAGACTGCTCTTATTGAGTCCCTTGAGGGTAAACGCGGCATGCCCCGTCTCAAGCCTCCTTTCCCTGCTCAGAAGGGTTACATGGATGCACCTTCCAACATCAACAACGTTGAGACCTTTGCAAATGTTTCCTGGATAATCAACAACGGCGGTGCTGCATTCGCCGCCATGGGCACTGAAAACAGCAAGGGTACAAAGGTCTTTGCACTGACAGGTAAGATCCGCAAGGGCGGTCTTGTTGAAATCCCCATGGGCAAGACTCTCCGCGATGTTATCTACGGCATCGGCGGAGGTATTCGTGACAACAAGGAGTTCAAGGCTGTGCAGATGGGCGGACCTTCAGGCGGATGTATTCCTGCAGAGCTTCTTGACACTGTTATCGACTACAAGGCACTGGGAGCAACAGGCGCTATCATGGGCTCAGGCGGTATGGTCGTTATGGACGAGAGCACCTGTATGGTGGGTATGGCTAAATTCTTCCTCGATTTTACCGCTCTTGAATCCTGCGGAAAGTGTACTCACTGCAGAATCGGCACAAAGCGCATGCAGGAGATTCTTACACGCATTGTCGAGGGCGAAGGCAAGGAAGGGGACATTGAGCTTCTGGAAGAGCTTTGCATTGCTGTCAAGGACGGCGCTCTCTGCGGTCTCGGTCAGACTGCTCCCAACCCCGTACTTACAACTATCCGCTATTTCAGAGACGAGTATGTTGCTCATATCGTTGATAAGAAATGCCCGACAAAGGAATGTCCCGCACTTCGCACATATTATATTGACGCTGACAAGTGCAAGGGCTGCACCCTCTGCGCTCGCAACTGTCCTGCAAAGGCAATCAGCGGTACTGTAAAGAATCCTCATGTCATCGACCCCGGCCTTTGCATACGCTGTGACCAGTGCCGCAAGGCTTGCAAGTTCGATGCAATCTATATGGACTAAGGAGGCGAGTTTAAAATGGAACAGATTAAAATTACAATAAACGGCATTGAAATGCTTGGCAACAAAGGCGACACCATATTAAATATCGCCGCTAAAAACGGAATTGAAATTCCCAATCTCTGCTACAGTCCCAACTTAAAGCTCTACGGCGCCTGCGGACTCTGTCTTGTTGAGGCTGAGGGAAGCCCCAAGCTTCTCCGTGCCTGCTCCACAGTTGCAACAGACGGTATGGTCATCAATACTGAAGGTGCAAGGGCAAAGAGTGCAAGAAACGTTGCTCTTGAGCTTATCATGAGCGACCACGAGGGCGACTGCAAGGGTCCCTGCTCTCTCAACTGCCCCGCTCGTACAGATGTACAGGGTTATCTGAAAGCCATTGCACAGGGCAATGACAAAGAGGCTATTCGTATTATAAAAGAGAAAATCCCCATTCCCGCTTCTATCGGCCGTGTCTGCCCTCACCCCTGTGAGGCTAACTGCCGCAGAGCGCTTGTGGAAGAGCCTATTTCCATCGCTTTTCTTAAGGCGTTTGCAGCTGACAATGACCTTGCATCTCCCGAGCCTTACAAGGCTTCCCCCAAGGCTTACACAGGCAAGAAGGTCGCAGTCATCGGCGGCGGTCCTGCAGGCTTGAGCGCCGCTTATTATCTGCGCCTTGCAGGTCATGCTGTTACAATTTACGATGCCATGCCCGAAATGGGCGGCATGCTCCGCTACGGTATTCCCGAATACCGTCTGCCCAAGGCTGTGCTGGCTCAGGAAGTGGCTGCCATTGCTTCTCTCGGCGTTGAGATGAAGAACGGAGTAAAGCTCGGTCGTGACATCACTCTTGAAGCTTTGAGAGCAGAGAATGATGCTGTTCTTGTTGCTGTGGGTGCATGGAAGAGCAGCACTGTCGGCTGCGTTGGCGAAGACCTCGAAGGTGTTCTCGGCGGTATTGATTTCCTCAGAGAGGTCAACATGGGCAATATTCCCGACATCGGCAGGAATGTTGCTGTTGTCGGCGGCGGAAACACCGCTATGGACGCTTGCCGTACTGCCATTCGATGCGGTGCTGAAAATGTATATGTTATCTACCGCAGAACAAGAGCTGAGGCTCCTGCGGAGGATATTGAAATTGAAGAAGCCATTGAAGAAGGCGTACAGTTCAAGTTCCTTACTAATCCTGCTGAGATTATCGGCGAAAACGGAAAGGTCACTGCTGTCAAGCTTCAGATTATGGAGCTTGGCGAACCTGATGCTTCAGGCAGACGTTCTCCCGTTCCTGTTGAGGGCAAGTTTGAGGTATTACCTATCGATACCCTTATCGCCGCAATCGGTCAGAAGTGCGATCCTGTCGGACTTGCCGATATTGAGCTTTCCCGCAGAGGTACTGTTACCGCCAATGAAAACAACTGCGTGACAAATCTTGAAGGCGTATTTGCCGCAGGTGACGCCACAAACCGTGGTGCTTCCATTGCTATTGATGCTATCGCCGAAGGTGACAGAGCCGCTATGGCTATTGATGCTTACTTAAACGGCAAACCTATGGTATTCCCCGAGCCTTATTATTCAAAGCGCAATGTTACCGCCGAGATGCTTTCTGACAGAGAAAAGGCTCCGAGAGCGGTTATGTCTGTAAAAGAGCCTTCTTACAGACGAGGCAATTTTGAATCTGTCATAAACGGATTTACAGAAGAGCAGGCTCGCAAGGAAGCAGCAAGATGCCTTGAGTGCGGCTGTCACGACTTTGCAGACTGCAAGCTTATTCGTTATGCAAATCTCGAACCCATCAATCCCGACCGCTTTGCAGGTACCAAGCATAAGTGCTTCAAGGAGCAGAGACTTGTCACTATCGAGCGCGACCAGGGCAAGTGCATACTTTGTAATCTCTGCGTGCGTACCTGCCGTGAGGAAGTCGGCGCAGGTCTGCTGGGTCTTGTTGACAGAGGCTTTGCTACCGTTATTAAACCCGAATTTGAGGGCGATGCTGCCGCAAGATGCAAGGACTGTCACAAGTGCGCTGATCTCTGCCCCACGGGCGCACTGAAGATTCTGGGGTAATAAAAGTTTTGAGCATTGATTTATCAACCCCTCAGGCATTCCTGCCTGAGCGGTATTGTTTTATGTTGATTTTAGCTTTATGTCGGGATATAATTCAATTATATGCTTGAATGAGGTGATTAAGGTGCTTGTTTTATGCTCAAACGGATTATCAAGCGATGCACTGCTGGAACATATCCGCAGCAAAACAGCTGCTTGTAAAACAGCTGCATTGGTTGTGACCGCAGACAATGAATACAAGGAAAACAATTATCACGTTCCCAGATGCGTTTCGGAATTGGAGACCCTGAATCTTCATGTTGATATTTTCGATTTGGATAAGCAATCTGCTGATTTGTTGCTGAATTATGATGTTGTTGAATTTATCGGAGGGAATCCTTATTATTTGCTGCACTCAATTCGAAAAAACAACGCTGTGGAAATATTAAGAGATATTGCTGCTGACAAAATTCTGATTGGCTGGAGCGCTGCTGCATTTGTTTTTTCTCCTACACTTGAATTGGTGAACTGTTATTCTCCCGAAATGAATTTTCTGGAAATAACGGATCTGAGCGCTCTCTCTTTAACAAGCGTTCAGGTGCTGCCGCACTATAGTAAGTTTCTTACAAGATTTGAGCGGTTTGAAGAAAAGTGCTGTATTTACGAAAAAGAACATAATGTTAATGTAATCCGTATAAACGACGGTGATGGAGTGTTTATTGACGGAGAAGTTCACCTTTGCAAAGCATAAATTCAAATTTATTGTATCATCGGATGAGCTGAAAGCGGCTTATTCCGAGAAGTTTGAGCGGAATATGACTCGGTGGTGATTATGATTTGTTCTTCCTTTTCGTTTTCTCTCCCCCAGTCTGCTTCGCAGCCAGCCCCCTCGTCAGAGGGGGCCTTCTTTTTGCTTTATTCATGCATTGAAAACGTATTTATTAAGTCTGTCAAAGGCTTCCTGTACCCTTGAGAGCGGCAGGGCAAGGTTTACTCTGATATGGCTTTTGCCGTGGAAGGGTCTGCCGTCCTGCCAGTGGACTCCTACGTCCCAGCCTGCTTTAAGCAGGTCATCGAGGTTTTTGCCGTGGGCTTCGCACCATTTTCCGCAGTCCAAAAACAGCATATATGTACCCTGAGGGCGACTTACTTCTGCACCGCTGAAGTGCTCATTTATGTAGTTAACGGCATAATCTACATTGCCTGTTATAGTCTCGCAAAGCTCGTCAACCCATATATATCCCTCGTCACTGTATGCACCTATAAGTGCGTGCATGGACATTACGTTCATGGAATTGTAGTGACTAAGGGAGCTTTCCTTGTCGTGGCGGTCCTTCAGGGCTTTGTTGTAAATTATATGATAACTTCCCACCAGACCTGCAAGATTGAAGGTTTTTGAGGGTGCATAGAGTGCAACAGTACGCATTTTTGCATCCTCGCTGACGGACTGAGTCGGTATATGCTTATTGCCTGTCAGAATTATATCGCTCCAGATTTCATCGGAAACAACGGAAACATCGTACTTTTTATATATTTCCATCGCTTTTTCTATCTCCCACTTCTCCCAGACTCTGCCTGTGGGATTGTGTGGTGAGCAGAATACAGCGGCGTGGATTCTGTGCTCAGAAAGTTTCTTTTCCATATCTTCAAAATCCATGCGCCATGTACCGTTTTCGTCCTGTATGAGCGGAGAATGAACTATCTCATAGCCGTTATTTTCAAGGCTGTGGGTAAAGCCTATGTATGTGGGAGAATGGATAAGCACCTTATCCCCTCGCGAGCACATTACATTGAGAGCTGACACTACGCCGCCAAGGACTCCGTTTTCGTAGCCGATGTTTTCTTTTGTAAGACCGCTTACGCCGTTACGCTTTTCGTGCCAGCGGATTATTGAGTCAAAATATGCATCTGTCGGCTCAAAATAGCCGAAAGCAGGATGTTTTGCACGCTCGATCATAGCATCGGTTATGGCAGGCAGCACAGGGAAATTCATATCCGCAACCCACATTGGGATTGAATCAAAGCCTTCCGTCGGCGCGCCGATTCCGAAGGAGGGCTTGCCGATGGCGTCGATTGCTATTGCATCCCTGCCGCGGCGGTCAAGGATTGATATAAAATCGTATTTCATGTTTCTCTCCTTAAGAAGGTGATGAATAATTCAAACATTTTGATTCTCTCGTGATAATGCACAACTTAGCCTTATTTTGCAGTTCTATAAACACCTCATCCGCCTCGCTGTATTCGCCGCGAGGCACCTTCTCCTCAAGGAGAAGGCTATTATGAATCCACTTACAGCTTAACCGTCTGCCCTGCGGGGATTTTTACTGTGTTCTTTCCGTCAGAGCCCCAGAGGTCGGTTGCGGTGGGATTATAAACCACACTTGCGTCCGCAGAGAAAATCAGCTCTGAAAATGCGTGGGCGTAATCATAGATTTCCATGTTTGTTGCGTACCACACATCCTCATGTCCCCCAAGCTTTTCAAGGGCATCCTCTATAACCTGCCAGTTATCGGCATATTCAAACTCGTAGGAATGTCCCCAGAGATAGAAAAGCCAGGGTTCATATATCACTGCATCGGGGTCTGTAAACAGCTCGATAAGCTCGGGGAGCTTTTCGTCGTTGTGGTGGCAGGTCGCCGCCAAGCGCAGCCAGTCGCGGGGCATATCAAAGCTGTGGCTGGATATTACCGTACGGCAGTATTTTATCCCTGCAAGGCGGAGGATATCCACTGCGGTGTCGGAAAAAGCCCCGAAGGGATATGCCGCACCGCGGATTATTCTGCCAAACTGCTCTTCTAACGTACGGCGGTCATTGAGTATATCCCACATTGCAGCAGGTGCGGGCTGGGAATCCCAGTTTGGATGGTATGTGCCGTGGACTGCAACCTCGGTATCAGGCTGTGCGTAAAGCTCCCTGCACTGAGACAGGCTCATTCGGCGGTGTATATCCCCCTCCTGCCATTCATGACCCTCGGGAGCATATAATCCCGAATTTATGTTGAAGGTGCCTTTTATGCCGTTTCTGCGCATGATTTCGATAAGGCGGATATCCTGCTCCACTCCGTCATCGTAGCTTATTGTAAATGCCTTTGCGCGCCCCTCGGGGAAACGCATACGGAACTGTGTTGTCATAATACATCTCCTGTTTATTTTCGCAAATAGCGTATTATCAGCTTTCATTATAGCAAATTTTCTCCGTTTTTCAATGTGCAGAGAAAAAAGTCCGTGCAATCGCACGGACTTTTAATCAATCATCATCTTCCGACTGCGCAGCTGCTGCACTCTGGTGCTTTACAATCTGCTCGGCAATACAGTCATAGAGCCTGCTGATGTTTACAACCGAGGAAAGCCCTACTCTTACCGATGGGGTTGCTATTACAACAGAATCAAGTGCGCCCATTTCAAAGTGAGAAATCTTACTTATGGGCAAATCATATCTTACTCCGAAATACGCACCGATTATTACTCTGTGATTTGTAACAATAATCTCGGGCAGATTATTCATAAAGTAAAATCCGAGACCCGTAAACACTGCGATTCCGATAAAGAACCAGTAATACCCGTATTCAATACCCTCAAAAGCCCAGAAGATATCTCTCCCGACAGCTGTCGCCACCGAAAAACAGGAAATCAATGCCATTACCGCGATTGCAAAACAAGCGATGCTGCAAGCATTTATTTTTTTGACCGATGTTTCAAAAATTGTTGTTTCTTTTTTCATTGTTCGCTCTTCTCTTCTGTCTCTTCAGGATTCTGCTCTTCCTTTGCTGCAGCTTCTTCCGCTTTCTTCTGTATTGCTCTTTCTCTCAGTATGGCTCTTCCTATCAGGGTGTTTCTGAATATGAAATACAGAATTGCGCCCAAAGGAAGCAATAATCTGAACATTGTTGTGCCGCCTCCGTACTCGACAAATGCAGAGTAGGAGAAGAACCATCCAAGCCCGAAATTGATTCCGAATTTTGCTGCTCCCACTGTGACGGTTATTGCCGCAAAGCCAACGGCAATCAGTATAAGCCACAGAGCCTTGGCTCCGATTTTCCTGCGGCAGCAATCAACAAAGGCAAAGATAACAAAGCCTGCAACCAGAATGTTTGACAGCAGCATTATCCACTGAAATACAGTTGCGCCTTTCATGTTATCAACAGTGCCTGTGCTGTAATGATCAGTAAGTTCAATCGGTGTGATGTAGAATGAATAAAGGTCGCTGCTTGTTGAGACCATCTGCACATCGATGATATATGTACCTGCATTGGTTGTCATTCTGTATGCGGCGGTTGAGACCTCTGTTCTCTGACCTCCGCTCAGGGAAGTCTTTCGGTTTGCCGAGATAACACTGAGGTCATAGTTTTCAACATCTGCAAGCATGGTTTTCATATTGTCAAATACGGTCAGAAATGCATCTGCAGTGCAGATTTCGTCCACGATGACATATGCAGATACGATATCGTCGCAGACGACTGCATCAAGCATATTTTCGGTGTTTGTGCGCATTTCCCTGCTTTCGAACATTCCCGCAATCTGCGAGCAGCCGCTCATTGCAAAAACCATAATCACCGCAAGAAAAACAGCTGATATTCTTTTTATTGCCTTCATAATTCGCACATCCTTTCCATTTTTGTCATTGTATCACATCGAGATTATTATGTCAACTGCGGCGCTGTGATTCAGGCTGCCATCCATTCCCACCAAAATAAAAACACCGCTTACAAAGCGGTGTTTCTTTTCTGCGTAAGAGCGACTAAAAGGTGTATAAGTTGGGGAAAGAACGACCAAAAGTAGTATTATCGATATTTAGAGCAATATAAAGCAAGACTATTCATAAATCCGGGTAAATATGTTTGATCGATACAGTTTTCAAAGGTCAGTTTTTGTACAAAACCTTTACGACCATTTGAAGATAATTCTCCTCTTACGCTAATGTGTCCTGATCGATCTGTGCGGAATTCAATAAATTGCTGTTCGCCATATGGTTCTTGGATAACTGCTGAGCCGGTTAACGATGTGTAAAGAGAGGATAAATCATCAACAAAAGCTACAAACTGCTTTATGTCAATGTCCATATCTGTGTTTGCGCAAAAACCATCACTATTAACGGAAACGGTAAGAATTGTGTTGGAGGAATATTCAATATCTACTTCGAAAACTTTTAGTTGAAAGCGAATGTCAAAATTTGGACTTTTAATAAGATGTACCATTATTTGTTGTTCTCCTTTGCAGTGTTGATGGAGGAGATGAGCATAACACGAATACTTGTACAAGCGGATTCAAGGGATTTGTATTCATCTTCGGATATATAATTTGTTTTGAACAGCAGTTCTAACCAATATCCGGTTTCGTTTGCCTCTTTGAGGGCAATTTGAAGCTTGGCAATGAAATCCGCTTTGCCGTGAGCATATTGTGCTTCTCGGATATTTGCACCGATGGATGTGCCGCTTCTGCCGATCTGGTTGGAAATAATGGACTCTCGCTTTTCTTTTAGATGTTTGACGAGATTAATAATAGATACTGCAAATTCCATAGATTGCGATCTTAATTTACTTTCAGACATAATGGCACCTCCGTTTCATATACATTATACCATAAAATTGGTTTGAGTTCAATATTTAGTGAAGTTTGGCTTCGCCCAAGTGAAGCGGCGGCGATGCCGCTGTGAAGTATCGTGCTTTCGCACGAAGTGAAGTTAAGTGTGCTACCCACGCCCGCAGGCACTTCACGATGCGAAGCATCGCTTCACGCACCGAAGGTGTGCTTATCGTGCCGCAAGGCACACTTAGTTGAAAAGAAACACCATTTGTCTGGTAGACAAATGGTGTTTCTTTTCTGGTGGGAGCGGGTGGATTCGAACCACCGAAGTCGTCGACAACAGATTTACAGTCTGCCCCCTTTGGCCACTCGGGAACACTCCCATGTTCCTATTTATTCAATTGCACGGTCTGGAGCCGGTGGACGGACTCGAACCCCCGACCTGCTGATTACAAATCAGCTGCTCTACCAACTGAGCTACACCGGCATGCCGTGAATCCCAACCTCTGAGAGGTTGCCGCCGTTCTCAGAACGCTTGCTTAATATACATCATAATCCGATGTTTGTCAAGGCTTTTTTTTAATTTTTCGAAAATATTTTTCGGAAAACAGATTTGTTTCGTTACTCTGTTTTATAGTCTTATTTTTATTTACTTATACTATATCATTCTTCAATCTGTAATCTTAATTATAGAAAA
>JAZUPA010000096.1:0-4652 GCA_045604945.1 Acutalibacteraceae bacterium | reverse complement strand
TCTGTTTCAAACAGAACCTGACCGTTTTTCGTGATTCTTACAATATTTGTGTGGCTGTGGCGCACTTCGACCGAGACCTCATCCTCGCCGCTTTAAGTCGGAGGCCAAGCGGGCTTAGGAAGACAATGTCATAAATCAACTCCTTGGCTCACAGAACGACATGGCTACGATCCGACTTAGATCCTCTGTTTCAAACAGAACCTGACCGTTTTTCGTGATTCTTACAATATTTGTGTGGCTGTGGCGCACTTCGACCGAGACCTCATCCTCGCCGCTTTGCAGCCTGATGGTAAAGTGCAGCGGAATGGGGGATTCGAGATATTCAACATCGCAGAGATCTTTTTTCAGGAATTCTGCGGTGAGCAGACGCCCCTCATCGGTAACTGCCTCCAGCACTTCCATGTGCCGAGCGGCATCACCGCAGAGAGCGCCCAGCACACAGGCGGCTTCAATACCCGTCATGCCCCCTGAATTGGGTATGCGGACACATCGGACATTTTTGATTATGTTGCCGCTGCAGAGTGCGATTATTTTTTCGGGCTCCCTGCCGAGAATCTCTTTTGCCTTTGCACTTGCATAGGCAAGGGCAATAGGCTCGGTACAGCCCATGGCAGGAATCAGCTCTTCAGATAAAATCGCCAGAAAATCAGACCTAATTTTCGTATTCAGCATAATTATCCCTCGCTGTTCTTGTTTCTCTCTGAGCCTGCAATGCAGGTGCAGAAGTTTTCACCCATATTATCAAGTATTTCTGCACATTCTGCAAGGTCTTCTTTTTTTGTTTCAAGAATTTCTCTGCGCTGAGTGCATTTTCTTTCGAAGGTAATGCCCCGCAGATATTCGATGTCTGCCGCAGTTCCCTTTGCCTGCTGAGTCAGCACAGGCTCAGTGTCGGCAATTGTGCTTATGAGGTACTGCTCCATGTTCTCATCGCTTTCGCAGAATTCCCTGATGTATGAAGCGAGAGCGGCAAAGCAGGCAAGTGAATTTTCGGGATTGGGGTCTCTGTAGGAATAGCAGGTCAGATTGCCGCTGTCGGAAATCTGCATGCCTGCGCCGTATGCACCGCCCTGAACGCGGATTCTTGTCCACAGGTCACGCAGCGACAGAAGCTTTGCGGCAACCTTCCACCTGCCCGAAGGCTTTGCGCCGAGAACGAAAAGATTTGTGCTCATGGCACCATATGAAACCTCCGCAGGAATGGGGATGAAGCTTTCCGCAGTTTTTTCGTGCGCGATAGTCAGCGGCTTTCCGCTGCTGAGCCCATCGGGAAATGCGGAGATGAAATCGCAGGCAGGTATTTCCTCTGCGTTTTTGGCGGTTACGGATATTGTAAGACGTGCCTTGCAGAAAAGCTCCTTCTGAGCCTTTGTAAGGATTCTGATAAATATGTCCTTCTCTGCATCAAATTCCTTGCAGAGATGTGTGATATATCGGTTTGCAGATATACCCTCAAAAGCTTCCTTTGCGGCGTTTTCTGCAGAAAATCCGCCGGCGCTTCTGTACATTGCGTAGGTGTGACCGTTTGCGATAATGTCTTCTCTGGTGCTTTCAAGAAGCTGGAGAAGAACCATATAAAGATGCTGTTCCTGAGTAAAATCAGTCTCAAGCAGCAGCTCACGGATAATTCTCACAGCCTCGGGAATGTTCTTTTTCAGCACACTGCACCGCACTGCAAAATACACTCTGCAATGCTCTAAATCCCCCTGCTGGGCAGAGGTGAGCATTTCAAAGCTTAAATCGCCCAGGTTTTTCTGAATGTCCTGATAAATCTCGCCCGGACCACGACTTGATGTGGGAAGCTTGCCGATTAGATTCGGCAGGTATGTCAGAGCGGAGAGGTGCTCGGCGTCTTCTGCTTCAAAATACAGATTTATGAACGCTGTGTTTTCCGATTCCGCAGGGTGCAAAAGCACCTTTACCCCGTCAGTTTCCGTGACGGTAGTGTCGAATTTTTCGGGCAGCAGCGGGATATCCGAAACGGAAAGCTTGGGCATTGTGGAAAGATTCTCGGGAGAATCCTCAGTTGTCTGCCAGGAAAGAAGCTTTTCGTTTCGCAGGATCATTTCACGAAGTTCTTCATCGCTCCATGATGATTTCTCTCGGGCAAGCTTTTCTGATTCAGCCTCAGACATACGCTCCTGCATAGATGCATCAGGCAGCAGATAAAGGGTCTTCATGCCGTTTTCAGAGAAAAGCTCAGAAAGCAGTTTTTCGTAGTAGTCCGTTTCAAGCTGACGGCGCAGGAAACGGAAGGTGTCTGTGTAGGTAAGATACGCAATGGGGTCGCCTCCGTAAAGGACGGAATCAAGCACCATCACGTTGTGGGTAAGCCCTTTTGGCTCATCGGGCTCAGAGCACATAAACTCCATCTGATTGATTATGGCTTCCAGTGCGGCTTTGTCGATGCCCTCGGAGATAATGGAAGCAATGGTCTCGGTGATAATTTCCTTTATTCTGCCGAAATGCTCTTTGTTTGTATTGCACACCCACACAGTAAAGCTCGGCTGTGCAACGCTGTCCTGAAGCCAGACGCGCACATCCTGTGCAAAACCTTGCTCAAGAAGCGCCCATTTAAGAGGTGCTTCCATGGAATCTGCAAGATAGCTGCTCAGCACCATGATTGCGTGCATCTTTTCTTTTTCGTCCCAGCTGCAGGCGATTTTTGAGAAAACCGCATGGCATCGGTCTTCGCAGTCTTCGTCAACAGCATAGCGAACAGTTTTCTCTTCCGCTTCCGTGGGCTGCTGCATGGGTATTTCGAAAACGCGCTTTTCGCTTTCCTCCTGCAGATATTCCGCTGTCAGTGAGAGATATGTTGTGGGGTCAAGGTCGCCCTCCATGTAGACTATTGCATTGGAAGGGCAGTAGTATTTTCTGTGCATAGAGAGGAACTGCTCATAGGTAAGATCGGGAATGTGCGCAGACCTGCCGCCTGAAACAAAGCGGTAGGGGCTGTCGGGATAGAGCAGACCCATGATTTCGGTCTGCACAACCGAATCAAGGGCACTTTCCGCTCCTTTCATCTCGTTGAGCACAACACCCTGATACTGAGGCATCTCCTCCTCTGAGGATATATCGTAATGCCAGCCTTCCTGATAGAAAATGTTTGGGTTTTCATATATGGAAGGAGCAAAAACCGCATCAAGATACACCCGAGCAAGATTCTGCAAGTCCTTGTCGTTTCTGCTGGCGACAGGATAGAGAGTCTTGTCGGGAAAGGTCATTGCATTTAAAAATGTATTCATGGAGCTTTTCATAAGCTCCAGAAAAGGCTCTTTTACGGGATATTTCTTTGAGCCGCAGAGCACAGAGTGTTCAAGAATATGAAACACTCCCGTATCGTCCTCGGGTATGGTTTTAAAGGCGATGGAAAAGAGCTTGTTTGTGTCATTGGTTTTAAGCCACATTGCCTGCAAGCCCGATTTTTCATGGAGAAATTCATAAAGTGTGCCGTTCTGATCGGGAACCTCACGCACCCTCGTTACAACAAAGCCGTGAATAATTTCACCGCACTTACAGTCTGTCATAGCTGATACTCCTGTTATTTAAAGCTTTGAAAGATACTCTATTACACTGTGAGCGGCGATATTGCCTTCGCCAACAGCCTTTGCATACTGATAGGGTCTGCCTGTGCAGTCCCCTGCGGCGAATACGCCGGGGAGATTTGTTGCCATGCTCCTGTCAACAGTGATTGCTCCGTTTCCTGTTTCAAGCTTCGGCAGAAGGGTTGCAAGAGCAACAGAATCCCTCAGGCAGAATACACCGTCAACGGGCAGTTCGTTTCCGCTGAGAAGATCGACAGCCGAAACTCTTTTTTCGCCGAGGATTCCCTTTGCCTTGTCTTCCATTATGCGGATGTTTTCGGGAAGAGTGCCGATGTTTTTATAAATCGGGAAGTAATATACAGTTTCTGCAAGGTCTGCAAGATATTTTACCTCATGCTCAAAACGGGCATTGTTGCAGATTATCGCAATGGTTTTGCCCTTATACAATGCACCGTCGCAGGTGGCGCAGTAGGAGACCCCCATGCCCACCTTTTCCTGTTCGCCCGGCAGTGTGCCAGTGTTTGCAACCCCTGTTGCGAGAACCAGAGCCTTTGCTTCATAAAACTCACTGCCTGCCATGATTGCATAATGGCTGCCCATGGACATTATTGAGTTTACCATCTGCTCGATTATCTCAAGACCCATTGCCTGAGCCTGATTTTTAAAGGCATCGTTAAGCACTTCGCCGCTGACGTCGGCAAAGCCGGGATAATTTGAAATCCGCTCGGCTTTTGAAACCTTGTCGCTTAAGTTTTTACTGCCCAGCCATATAAAATTCTTATTGTGTATTTTAAGATTCAGTGCGGCTGACAGTCCCGCAGGACCTGTGCCGATTATTGCTGCATCGTAAATCATAATTTAACTCCTTTTTGAAAAGGTGGGGCATTGCGCCCGACCTTTCTGCATTATGGAAAAATCAGCCGTAGTAATGCTCTCCGATCTTCTCCATGACTTCGTCTCTGTCCATAAGACCTACAACACGCTCAAGAATCTCGCCGTCTTTTACAAAGAATACTGTGGGCACAGCATCAATGTTGTTGTCGGTGCCAAGCTTCGGGAAGAAGGTGGTGTTTACCTTGAGAATGTTGACAAAGGGCAGCTCAC
>JAZUPA010000095.1:0-4281 GCA_045604945.1 Acutalibacteraceae bacterium | reverse complement strand
GAACAGGATTGCTTTGTTTATGCACAAAATAACTTTTGCGTTGAATCGACCGCTGTAAGATGATTATCCTATAAAAATATGGTTGTACTATCTTATATATAAATAAAACCGCCGCAGAAATTGCAATCTGTAGCGGTTTTTTATATTAAAGAGTCTTATATATACTGCGATTGGAATATATAACAATTAAGCAATGAATCAAGTGAATTATTGTGTTATTCCAAGAAGAGTACCTATCGCAGCGTGCATTTCTGGCTTTTCTCTGTACCTCATTATTAACAGCTTTTCCTGTTCAGAGAACACAAACGGTTCTGATGCATTTCCGCCATTCTCGACAGCAAGTAAATCGTTAACGGTAATTGATAATCCTGTACACAGCTTTTGGACATTGCTGAGCGACGCACCTTCAAGCCCTCTGCTGAGCATACTCAGCAAAGTGGTATATGGTAACCCGACACTTTCGGCAAAAGACTTAACCGTAAGGCCGGATTGGGAAATCATTGATTTTACGTATTCTTCTTTTGTCATGTTAATCCTCCTTTTGAATGTAATGATACTATAAACTTAAGCGTTACACAATAAGCGAATACGAAAAATCGTATTATTTTTAAAAATAACTGTTGACAAATACGAACATGCGTGCTATAATAACTTTGCGAACACGATATTTCGTGTTTTAACAAATCTATCACATCTCGCAAAGGCGCCAAGTGAGATGTGAATACAATTATCTATACGTCAAGGAGATACCTTTATGAGCACCTTATTCAGTCACGAAAACTTTTCCGAAGCTCATACTTTTCCTGAACTTCCTAAACTCTCGGCCGGGAAAAGAGCAGAGCTGTTCACCTACATAATGATGCTTTTTCGAGAACTTAAGCAGCACTTAAAGATAACAAACGCTCCAATATTCATGCAGAAAATAGATGACTATTTTACCACGATAGTCGAAATCCTGCTTGACGGATGTTCTACAGTTGAAGAGTTCCTTAGACGAGATACTTCCAGAAAATACGAAATAGTATGCAGCGATATCATCGTTGAAGAAAACGGCGTTCGCCCCTTTATCTGTCCACGATGCAGCAAGCAAGTCAATTTTCCTGCTGACGATGAGCGTTATATGGACGAAATTCGTAACAAGGGATGCGTTACCGCTTGCTGTCCTGATTGCTCATATAAGCTGGACCGGGAAATCGGATTCTATTTTGAAATCCTCCGTGCTCAAAGAGCGGCTGAAGAGGAAAGGGAAGAAAAAGAACGCCTGAATCGCAGTAATGACCAGTCCGACGACTAATTTCAATACACTTATATCACAAAATTATTAGAAAGGAATGCACTACTAAATGTTAGTGCATGGTGAAATCTTATGAATAAAAATCTTGTTAACCCCTCAATTTCCACACCTGCATTCAAATCTCCCGAACTGCCAAAGCTTAACGCCGCACAGAGATCGAATCTGTTATCATATCTCATTACAACCAAAGAGTGCATTGATAAGCTGCTTGAGCAGAATCCAGAAAATGAAGATGCACTCAATGTTCAGTGTGCATTTGAGGTAGCTATGAGTACACTTCTTGACGGTAGCGAGACGGTGGAGGAATATCTTGCTCGTGACTCTAAAGCCAAACACACCATTATCGGCGGCTTTATTGTTAGCGAGGAAAACGGTATAGCATCCTTTATTTGTCCCAGTTGCGGTATGCAGACCAGTTTTCCGGCAACGGATGAAAATATGGACTGTATCAAAGAAACCTGTGTACCCGACTGCTGCCCTGTGTGCAGCTCGGAGAATATTCCTCTCTCAGAAAAACTGGGAAATATCATCTTCGGAGGTAACCAATTTTGAGCAATACAATGAATGATGAAAACCTTCGGAAAGAGCGAGAAAGACTTACTGTAAAAATCGAAAAACTGCAGCAAAGAAAATCCGAGCTCAAACGAAAGAACAGTCAGCTATTTGAACTGCTGGGTAGTTTAGTTGGGTATTTTGAAGAGAGCGAGGGTAATACCGATGCTTAATGGTTTTTACTCATTGACGCAACTTCTTGAAATGTCAAAGCTGCTCGAATGCGAAATCGTAAATCTGGAATACCAGAATGAAATCTTGACATCCGCCATTGAATACCTGATGGCAAAACGCACGTGCAAATCCGACGAATAGCTGCTGACTGCCACCATAAACTGATGCAGCCGACATGACCGCGCAGACCTTGGCAGGTTACTTTCCGCACAAAAAAGTGCGGGGGTAACCGGCCAAGCACAGGGTAACTTGTATATCTCTGTGCCAGTCTGCGGTGCTTGGACGGTTTATCTGGCAAGAAGAAATACACAAGATATTGTGTTAATTCTAAATTAGTAGTTGACAAATTGTGTGCAGTGTGATATATTATATTCAACGTAATTTCTTTTACGCATCATTTGCTGCGTTTTTGCAGCGTGAAACTGATGCGAGTGCCTCTTGCAGTTTCGACTGTAATTCGCGTGCTGTTTTGTTTTTGCTCCAAGGGGTAAGTGTACCGTCTTGTGTTGAGCGATATGTGTTCGGCTTCCTTAAGAAGTCTATATATTTCTCGCCTTAAGCGCGAGCCTCCAAACCATGTTAATGGCAAAATGCTGTAGATGTGGCTTTTTTATTTCGCAAAGGAAATTTGATGGCATCCAACCCGTGTGCCGGAAGATTTGACCTAAAGCCTGATTGATAACTATCAGGCTGAATATTTGAAAGTAAATCTAATATCAAATTATTTAATTAATAAATCTAAACGCATAAAGCTAAGACAGGTGCCATAGCAGACGTAAACCGGCAATATCCGGAACTCTCTGCCGCAACACACTGACCGTCTGATGCTTTATGACAAAACTTAATATGACAGGAATATTCCATAACGGAATTTCTTGTATTACCAAAGCGACTGAATGAGTGCGATTTTCATTCGGCCGCTTTGTTTATATATATATCATCTTTTTGAAATGTCAAAAGACAGCGGAGAAAGTGTATTGCTACAAGTGTTTGTGGCAGTACAGTGCGATTTCTCTGCGCCGACGCACAGCGACAACGGGCGTATGTGTGCGGATTGTATCACGCGAAAAAGCGGTTACCTCACAGAAGAGTAACCCAACCTTTCGCACTCCCGTTCGTGAGGTTGAAAGAGACCTCTTTTAACGATGGGTGGTTACCTTACGACCAGTCAGAAATGGGAAATACATAATAAAGGACTACTCATTATGAGCCGTAAAAGTAAAATCGTTCACGAGATGGTTAAAGCCGTGAACGCTCGCCATAGATTTGGTGAAGATAAGCATGAGCTAAAGAAAGAAGCTCGCAAACTCAGCCGTGAAACCGGCGAAAGGCATACAGTCAAAGGTGTGTTCTCATATGGAGAGAACTCAACCGATGCCACATACAAGAAACAGGCACGTACATTCATTAACTGGGTGACCGAGAAGCAACCGAACGTCAGAACTCTTGAGCAGACGCAAAAATATGTGACTGAATATTTGCAGGACAATATTGCTCGCAATCTTGCTGCAAGCACAGTGCATACAAGAGCGTATGCGCTCGCCTGCGTGTTTAATTGTGATGTAAAAGACTTTGGAGTTGAACTGCCTGACAGGAAAAGTGAAGATAATAAACGTACCCGAAATGCACCCGAGATTCACGAATTCCGTGAGGATACTCAGTATATCCATCGTTTTGCTGCAGCGACCAGTGCTCGCCGTGGAGGGCTCATGGAACTTACTGTTGATTGCCTCAAGACGGACAAAAACGGCAGATTACTGATTCGGCTTCACGAGAAAGGCGGCAAGGAGCGATGGGCTCGAGTACTTGAGCATGAGCGTGATTTTGTTGTATCTGTCATAGAAGAAGCCCGGCAACGTAACGAACTGCGTTCTGATGGCTGCAAAAAGGTATTCCCTGACCGCATAATTCCCGAGCGTGAGCCGCTGCATCAGCATCGCCGCGATTATGCAAAGTCGTTGTATGACGAGGTTATGCGCAATCAGGAGCACCTCATCGCTGACCGTGGACTCTACCGCTGCCGTGGCAAGAGATATGGTGAGGTATACGACCGCACAGCCCTTGCGATAGTCAGCTATAATCTTGGACACGGTCAGCCGGATGTTGCGCCGCATGAGATCCAGCGGCTCGATGTAGTTGTGCTCAACTACATGAAGTGAGGTGGCAGCTATGAACATTGAGTTCGATAGATGCATAGATTTCCTCACAAGAATGATTGAGAAATATGGCGATGAGATAATCGTGTATGAAGAACGCATCGG
>JAZUPA010000094.1:0-1962 GCA_045604945.1 Acutalibacteraceae bacterium | reverse complement strand
GGTTTTCCTCCTTGTTTATTACTTGACAGGTTTGGCAACCATTATCATCAGCATATTTCTGCCTTCAAGTGCAGCCTGCTTTTCAACGTTTGCAACCTCGCTGAGAGCTTCGGCAAAACGGCGCATGATTTCGGTACCGTGTTCGGGGTGACCCATCTCACGGCCTCTGAAACGGATGGAAACCTTAAGCTTGTTTCCGCTCTTGATGAACTTCTTCGCCTGATTGACCTTTGTCTCAAAGTCGTGGGTATCGATGTTAAGGGAAAGACGAATCTCCTTGATCTCAACGACATGCTGATTCTTCTTTGCTTCCTTTTCGCGCTTCTGCTGTTCAAAACGGTACTTGCCGTAGTCCATGATCTTGCACACGGGGGGCTTTGCCTGCGGTGCGATCTTGACAAGATCAAGTTCCTTTTCGATTGCGATTTCAAGCGCTGCCTCAGCACTCATTATTCCGAGCTGATCGCCTTCGGGACCGATAACACGCACTTCACTGTCACGGATCTCCTCATTGATCTGAGCCTGCTGTTCCTTGCTGATAACCAAACACCTCCAAGTATTTCGATAAAAAATAAAACGTGGACAGAATACTCCTGACCACGCGGCAATACACGATAAAAAGAATCGTTATTGACCGTCCGTCCATCAATCAAACGGAGGTGAGGAATGCATCCTGCTTTGTTGTCGTCAATGAGTTTATCAGAAGAAGTTGATTTTGTCAATAGTATTTTTAAATTATCCTTCCTATTCCCTTGAAAATGTATTATAATGTGTTATAATCATTAAACAATCCGATATTTGGAGGGATTACCAATGGAAAACAAGAAGTTTTACATCACAACGCCGATTTACTATCCTTCGGGAAATCCGCACATCGGTCACTGCTACACTACCGTTGCATGTGATTCGATTGCTCGATATAAGCGAATGCAGGGTTATGACGTAATGTTCCTTACCGGAACCGATGAGCACGGTCAGAAGATTCAGCAGAAGGCAGCTGAGGCTGACAAGACCCCTCAGCAGTATGTTGATGAGATCGTTGCAATCTTCCAGAATCTCTGGAAATATATGAACATCAATTACGACCGCTTCATCCGCACCACCGATGATTATCACGTTGAGTCCGTTCAGAAGATATTCAAGGCTCTCTATGACAAGGGATATATCTACAAGAGCGCTTACGAGGGCAAATACTGCACTCCCTGCGAGAGCTTCTGGACTGAAACCCAGCTTGTTGACGGCAAATGCCCCGACTGCGGCAGAGATGTAATCGATGCAAAGGAAGAGTCTTATTTCTTCAGACTTTCTCAGTTTGCAGACAAGCTTGAAGACCTTCTTCTCAACACCGATTATCTCCGTCCCAGAACCCGCGCCACCGAGCTTGTAAACAACTTCATCCGCTGCGAGGGCGGTCTGCAGGATCTCTGCGTATCCCGTACATCCTTTACCTGGGGTGTTCCCGTAACCTTCGACGAGAAGCACGTTGTCTATGTCTGGATCGACGCTCTTTCAAACTACATCACCGCTCTCGGCTATGAGAACGGCAAGTATAACGATTACGACAAGTTCTGGCCTGCTGATGTTCACATGGTCGCAAAGGATATCATGCGTTTCCATGCTATCATCTGGCCTGCTATTCTCATGGCTCTTGATCTTCCTCTGCCCAAGCATCTGGCTGTTCACGGCTGGATTACCTTCAACGGACAGAAGATGAGCAAGTCCAAGGGCAACGTTGTTGACCCCTTTATCCTCGGTCAGCGTTACGGCGCTGATGCTATCCGTTATCATATCATGCGCGAGATGGCTCTCGGTGCTGACAGCTCCTTCTCCAACGAGGTTATGATAAACCGCATTAACTCCGACCTTGCAAACGGTCTCGGAAATCTCGTTTCCCGTACTGTTGCGATGGTTGTCAAGTACTTCGGCGGCAAGCTCCCCACTGACAGGGCTGCAGGCGAATTT
>JAZUPA010000093.1:0-14092 GCA_045604945.1 Acutalibacteraceae bacterium | reverse complement strand
TGCTGGTTACAGGCATAATCGACTTCGCCATGATCAAATCCGCAGGTTATACCATATGGGATTGGCTCCTTAAGACCGATCTCTATCATGAAATCACAAATAAGATAGGTCAGTAAAAAAACTGCCGCTTTACAGCGGCAGTTTTTTCATATCTTCACGGTCTTGGTTGCAATATTCTCGCAGAAGACCTCGTCATGCTCAATGAACAGCAAGGTGGGATTGTATTCTTTAAGCAGATTTTCAATCTGTATTCTCGATATTACATCGATATAGTTGAGCGGTTCATCCCAGATGAAAAGGTGCGCTTTTTCGCTCAGACTTGCGGCAATAAGCACCTTTTTCTTCTGCCCCGCAGAAAAGTCTTCTATCCGTTTGTCAAACTGCTCCCTTGCAAAGCCAAGCTTTCTGAGTATCGCCTTGAACAGACTTTCATCAATACCTCGCTCCCTGATAAAATTCGTCAGGTCACCGCTGAGAAAGGATGCATTCTGCGGCACATATGATATTTTTATCCCGTTTGCTATAAGCATTTTTCCGCTGTACGAAATGTTTTCTCCCAGCAGAAGCTTTACAATGCTGGATTTTCCGCATCCGTTGCAGCCCTTGAGAACAACCCGTTCTCCCTGCTGTACGGAAAATGTCACCGCACTGCAAACTGTTCTGTCGCCGTAATGTATCGAAAGGTCTGTGACATTTACAAGGAGCTTTGTATGATGCGAAAGAGTTGAAATTTTCAGCGAGTCTGATTGCTCTATGTTCCTGAGCAGTTTTGACTTTTCTTCAATCTCTTCGCTCTGTCTGCGCTCAATATTCTTTCTTCTCTGCTGCATCTTTTTGGATTTGCCGCCAATATAGGCTCTTCTGTCAAGGGATTTTTCCACCTTCGGACCAACTGTTCCTATCTTGCTGGCTTCAATGCTGTCCGCTTTTTCCTTTGTCTGACGGGCTGATTCACGCAGACGTTTTATGTCCTTTCTGAGTCTTTCATTCACATCAAGCTCGTGTTTGTCCTCTCTCTGCTTGTTTTCCCACCACGATGAAAAATTCCCCACCTGCACTTCGATATTTGCGCGGTTTACTGACAGCACATGGTCAACGCAGGCATCCAGCAGCGCTCTATCGTGGGAAACCAGGATATAGCCTCTCTTCCCTGAAAGATAATCTCCCAGGAGCTTTCTTCCATGGGTATCCAGATGATTTGTCGGCTCATCTATAAGCAAAAAGCTGTTTTCCTTGAGGAACAGTGCTGCCAGAAGCACCTTTGTCTGCTCACCATTTGACAGTGTGCAGAATGGTCTGTAGAGAACATCTTCACTGACCGACAGTAAATTCAATTCCTTCCTGATTTTCCAGTATTCAGCATCTTCTGCAATCTCTTCGATAATATCTATGGTATTCTGCTCATCATCCTTTACCCTGTATGGAAAATACTCAAAATCTACCGATGCTGCAATTTTGCCTTCATACTTATACTCTCCCAGAAGCAGCCGAAGAAATGTAGTTTTTCCTCTGCCGTTTCGCCCTATAAATCCAAGCTTCCAGTCTGTATCTATCCTGAAGGAAGCATTCTCGAAAATATTATCATAGCTGCCTTCATAGGCAAATGTAAGATTGTTTACTTCAATCAAAGCCATAAATTATCACTCCCTGAATAAAATTACACCGCAGGAAGATATACCATTCCTGCGGTGACGTATTTTATCGGGTAAAATAAAACAAGTCGGCAAAAATGGCAAACTTCACTGCTGACAACAGAAATAAACGCAAAGGAAACAACAATCCTTTACAAATCACTTCTGTTTTAACTCAGACAGCTTATTTGCGCATCTTTCCAACTCCGTTTCAATATTGATCTGGAATTATTATAGCACCGTAAAATCAATTGTCAAGACAAAACCACGCTGCCAATATGACAGCGTGGTTAATTACTCATTAAACGGGATGAACCTTATTTACGATATCAGCGTGAGCACCGTCAATGCCGTACTTCTTGTTTCTTCTCTGTTCGAAGAACTTTACAGCTACATTGCCGAACTGAGCATAGGAAAGTACATCTTCTTCCTGCTCATAGAACTCGGAGATCTCGCCTCTGAGCTTATCAAGCTCAGGCTCGAGGAGGTCCGCAGGACGGCAGGTGATGGGCTCTTCGTCACCGATGATCTTCTTTCTGAATTCATCACTGATCTTGACGGGAGTCTGACCGTAGTTACCCTTGACAAGACCCTTGAATTCCTTTGTGCAGGTCTTGTAGCGCTCACCGCTGATGATGTTGAATACTGCCTGAGTACCAACGATCTGGCTGGTGGGAGTAACAAGGGGAGGATAGCCTGCATCCTCACGGACTCTGGGAACTTCATTGAGAACCTCGCTGAGCTTATCAAGCTTGCCTGCTTCCTTGAGCTGGGAAACAAGGTTTGAAAGCATTCCGCCAGGTACCTGATAAAGGAGAGTCTTGGAGTCAACAGACATAACCTTCGGGTTGAGAAGGTTCTTGTCGAGATACTTCATACGAAGCTCCTCAACATAGTCACGGATTTCAGAGAGAAGAACAAGGTCAAGACCTGTGTCGTACTCTGTTCCCTGAAGTGCTGCAACCATGGACTCGGTTGCAGGATGGGAAGTACCGAGAGCAAGAGGAGACATAGCGGTATCAACAACATCTGCACCTGCCTCGATTGCCTTCATGAGGGTCATGGAAGCAAGACCGGAGGTGTAGTGGGTATGAACCTGAATGGGAATCTTAACAGTGCTCTTAAGATCTCTGATAAGCTGCTCAGTGCCGTAAGGAGTGAGCAGACCTGCCATGTCCTTGAGGCAGATTGAATCTGCACCCTCGTTTTCGAGAGTCTTTGCATAGTTGCAGTAGTACTCGTTATCGAAAACGGGACCGGTGGTGTAAGAGATAGCAGCCTGAACATGACCGCCGTACTTCTTAGCAGAAGCGATGGAGGTCTTGAGGTTTCTGATATCATTGAGAGCATCGAAAATTCTGAGAATATCTATACCGTTATCAATGGACTTCTTTACGAAATAGTCAACAACATCATCGGCATAGTGTCTGTAGCCGAGCATGTTCTGACCTCTGAAAAGCATCTGGAGCTTTGTATTGGGGCACATCTTTCTGATGGTGCGAAGTCTTTCCCATGGATCCTCGTTGAGGAATCTCAGGCAGGAGTCGAAGGTTGCACCGCCCCAGCACTCGAGAGAATGGAAACCGACCTTATCGAGCTTTTCGAGCATCGGGATCATTTCTTCGGTGGTCATTCTGGTTGCTATCAGAGACTGATGAGCATCACGCAGAATTGTTTCAGTAATTTTAATCTGAGCCATAATGCCCTCCTTAGCTCAAGGAAATGAGCGGAGAACCGGAGTTGACAGCTTCACCCTTGGAAACGCAGACAGCAGCGATAACGCCGTCTCTGGGAGCAACGATCTCGTTCTCCATCTTCATAGCTTCGAGAATAATAAGAACATCGCCGTTCTTTACGCTGTCGCCAGCCTTGACCTTGATATCAAGGATAGTACCGGGCATGGGAGCATCAATGCTGTCAGCGCCTGCAACAGGTGCAGCAGCTGCGGGAGCAGCGGCAGGAGCGGGAGCTGCAGCAGGTGCAGCAGCAACTACAGGAGCAGCAACGGGTGCAGCGACGGGAGCTGCAACAGGAGCAGAAGCGACAGAACCGCCAACCTCTTCAACCTGAACATCATAAGTAACACCGTTAACAGTAATCTTTAAATTCTTCATCTTATTTTATCCTCCGTTTCGGGGTAATTACAGTCTGATATTGGAATGTTTCTTTGCAATGGTACGCTCTCTCTTGCCGGAAAGCATATCAAGAGCAGAAAGAACAACCTTGCGGGTTTCTGCAGGATTGATAACATCCTCGATAAAGCCCTGAGCAGCAGCTTCGAAGGGAGAAGCAAGAGTAGCCTTGTATTCTTCTACCAGCTTCTGTCTGTCTGCAAGGGGATCACCGGATGCAGCAAGGCGGTCATTGTAAAGAATAGAGGTGATTGTCTCGGGAGCGAGAGGTGCGATAACAGCACTGTTCCACGCAACGGACATATCAGAATTTGCACCTCTGCCTGCCATTGCAACAAATGCAGCACCGTAGGCAGCGCCTGTGATAACTGCTACCTTGACGGTAGTTGCTTCAGCATAAGCATGAGCGAGCATTGCAGATTCCCTGACAGAAGCAAAGCCGAAGGTATCGACAAAGCTGACAACAGGAATGGAGAATGCATCGCAGAAACGGACAAAACGTGCTGCCTTGGCAGTAGCAGCATCATCAAGCTTGCCGTTACCTATCTCGGACTTTGTTGCAACAAAGCCGACAGTAGAACCGGCAACGGTTGCAAGACCGGTTACAGCAGCAACGCCGGAATCCTTGAGGATTTCAATAAAGCTGCCTTCGTCTGCAACAGCATTGATAATATCGTAAGCAACATCTGCCTTTCCGAGATTTGCAGCAGCGTTTGCAAGAAGTGCAGCGCTGTCAGCATTTTCGGAGAAATCACAGAGATTTGCTACAGACAGATTATTCTGGGGAAGCATTTCGATAAGCTTCTTTGCACAGAGAACAGCATCAGATGCATCCTCTGCAACAATACCAACATTACCGCACTCAGCAGACTGTGCAACAGTGGGGTTGTTGCCGGCTGTGTCAATGCCAAAATCAGCATCCTTGCAGGCAATAACAACATCAGCACAGGAAGCGATAAGTGCAGATGTACCGATGCATGCACCGGTGATGACGGAAATCTGGGGTACAACACCGGAAAGGTTGTTGACCCACTTGAGCATATCGCCGTATGCTTCAAGAATCTCTCCGCCCTGTCTGAGAAGCGCACCGTTTGAATCATAGATACCAACAACAGGAGCGCCTGTCTTGATAGCGAAATTGTAAAGCTTCTTGATCTTTGCTGCCTGTGCTCTTGAGAATGCACCTGCAGCAGCCTCAGTGTTCTGAGCGAAAGCATAGGTCTGAATACCCGCGATAAAGCCGCAGGCAGTGATAACCTCAGCAGGACCATCCCCAGAAATTGCATAGGGATCGAGCTCTACCATGGTGCCTTCGTCAAACAGTTCCGCAAGCTTGCCGTATGCGGCAGACTTTGAAACCTCACTGCGATAGTTTTCGATTTGCTTAATCCTCTCTTCCGGACTCATTATGAACCTCCGTTCGTGTCGCAGATTTTATACCAACCAACGACCTATAATTATCGGCACAGCCGAATTTCTCGCAATAATAGCATAGCACAATTCTTGGAAAATAACAAGCTTTTTTGTAATTTATCCGCAATAATGTACTACTTTGCATATTTCTATCGAATATATGCCGTCTTTTTCAGTAAACCCGACCTTTTGCATATCCTTACCGAAGCTCAGATCCAAAGTCTGTGCAGTAAGAGCGAATCTGTTGTCACCGTATGCCAGTGCAGAACGTATCGCCATTTCAGCCATATCATCCTCGAGAGCATAAAGCAGCTGCATATTCAGAATTTCCCCTTCTGCCTTCACTGCACAGACCGCTTTTTCAGCCCCGCCATCCAGCGTCGCCATATATTCATAGCCCTCAAGTCCGTGCTCTTCATTGAGTTTTCTGATTCTTTCCTCGTCGTTGATAACGCTTACGGTAATCACTGCTTTTCCCCCTTTGCTGCTGTTGCAGTGGCTGCTGCGGTAAGTGACCTGACTTCATCCGCAGTAAGCTCGCGCCAGTCTCCGAGCTTGAGCATTCCCATCTTGATCTTACCAATCATGGTACGCTTCAGTCTCATTACCTCAAGACCGCAGCTTTCGCACATCTTTCTTATCTGACGGTTTCTGCCCTCGTACAGAGTAATCTGCAGTACGGTTCTCTCAGGAGCTCTGGAGATTATCATTATATCGCAGGGCAGTGTTTTCTGGCCGTCGATCATTATTCCTGTCTGGAGCTTTGTGATGGTATCGTCCTCTACCCTGCCCCTGACTGTTACGCGGTATGTCTTCGAAACATGGCTTCTGGGATGGCTTATGTAATTTGCAAACTCACCGTCGTTGGTCATTATCAGCAAGCCTTCACTCTCGCGGTCAAGTCTGCCCACGGGAAATACTCGCACTTCAATATCACGCACAAGCTCCGCAACACATTTTCTTCCCTGCTCGTCGCTCATTGTAGTAATGTATCCGCGGGGCTTATTGAGCATATAGTAGTAATTTTTTCGGGCTTCCGCAGCAATAACCTTTTTGCTTCCGACAGTGACCTTGTCCCTGTTGGGATCGATCTTGTCACCGATGGATGCAACCTTTCCGTTCACCTTTACTCTGCCCAGCTTTATCATATCTTCCGCCTTGCGTCGTGACATGACGCCGCAGTCAGCTATAAATTTCTGAAGTCTTATTTCCATTTTTTATCCGTCCTTTTTCGCAGATAAACGGAAGGCGACAGCTCTGTCACCCTCCGTTTTTGTATTTTATTGCTTCAACATACGCCGTCAGCCACGGCTCGTCCACTGCACCGACACTGTACTGCGCCGTCAGCGGAAACTCCGCAATAACGCTTTTTCCGTATACATACTGAACAGAACCAAGATAGTCACCCTCTGTCACCGGTGCATATATCATATTATTCATGTTCACTTTAACTTCGAGCTTGTCGGCATATTCGCTTCTTACGGGGAAATCGGCAATTTCAGCTCCGAGCTCAACATGACCCTTATCTCCTCCGATGACATATGACATATGGTGAGCATCTGCAGCATCAACATTGTATACCGTGTAAAGAGAAAGAGCGTAGTCATACAGCGCCTTATGGTCATTGAATCTGTCAGCTCCGTTGAGCGTCACACACACAAGATTCACGCCGTTTCGCTCCACATGTGTGACAAGACAATATCCCGCTCTGTCGGTATAGCCTGTCTTCAGCCCGTCGCAGCCCTCATACTTCTGTGTGGAAACAAGGTAGTTATGGGTGTAAATATAGTTGACGGTCTTTGGATTTCCCATGTATATCTTTGACTCAACCGCAGATGTAATGGAAATCAGATCCTTGTTTTTTGATGCCTCTGCGGCAAGCAGACACATATCATAAGCGGTGGAGTAATGTGCTCCGTCAGAAAACTCATCAAGTCCCGAGGGCGTATCAAAATGGGTGTTGAGCATTCCCAGCTCAGCAGCACGTTCATTCATCATGGACACAAAATTCTCTTTTGTGCCACCGACAGTAACCGCTATGGCATCCGCAGCGTCATTGCCCGATATTACCATTGCTCCGACCACAAGGTCATGGAGAGTTATCTGCCAGCCTTCTTCCAGACACAGCAGAGTACCCCTGGCTCCAAGCATATCTCTTGTGATGGTTACATCGTCACCGACGTTGCCTCTCTCCAGTGCAAGCAACGCAGTCATTATTTTCGTGGTACTTGCCATCGGTCTCTGTTCATGTTCATTTTTTGCATAAACCACTTCACCTGTATTGACATCCAGCACACAGGCTGCAGCCGATGAAATCGAAGGGACTGCAACTGTTTCCGCCATAACAGGCTTTGAATGTATCTGCGATTCTGCCGTCACTGAAACAGAAAACACAGATACCATTATCAGCACAGCAAGTACTGAGCTGATGATTCTGAACACTTTGCTCATATCTTCCTCCAAAACGTATTTTGCCGCCTGCGCGGCACGCTTTGTTAGTATTATTTACCGTTTATACGGTTTTAGTCATCAAGAACAATATCATCGCTCTTGGGCTGCTTTCTTGATGCCATAATATCAGTGATTTTATCAACGATTTCGGGAATCATCGCAACAGCCTTATCGGTTGCATCAGGCTTTGCATTGATCGGCAGCATCTTTACTGCACCTGCTGCTGTGATAACAATAAAAGCAAGAGGGGTAACAGTTACGCCCGCTGCACTTCCGCCGCCGAAAAGATCCTTCTGGGACTTGCTGGGAAAATCAGAACCACCGGAAGCGAATCCGTATGAAATCTTTGATATAGGAATTATGGAATTGCCTTCTGTTACTATGGGATCTCCGATTACAGTTGATACATCCACCATCTGCCTGATTTTTTCAAGTGTTGTATCCATAAGACTGTTGATAGGATGCTCTGCCATAAAAGCCACCGCCTTAATTAGAATTTACATTGATCTGTGATTTGTTTTCTGCTATCTGCCGTCTGATTTCTGAAGCCAGAATACCAAGCAGCAGTGCAGCGGCATGAAATGCCGCCACTATCGGGTACACCCTGAGTTTTATGTCAAGGCTTAATCTGTCATATTCATAATCGCCCTCAAAAACCGGACGCATATCTATTTCGTGCTTATATTTTCTTACATTCTGAAAAATCAGCGAAAGGGAAGGATATACAACACCGCACAGTTTTCCGTAACGAAGGGCTGCATCTGAGGCATCATCTCCGACTATCTCAAGCTTCATATTGAACCTTGAAACCACTATGCTCCTCATGATTTTTGCAAATCTTCCGCAGGCAAGCTTCAGAATTTCCCACAGGAAATTTATCGCCCCTGACGTTCCTCTCTCAGAAAAAAGTTCTTTGAATTTGGATTTACCGTCACTTTCCGATTCACTTTCATCTTCGGTCTCTTCCTTTGACGGCTTATCGGTAATTTTCTTCCACAGTTTTTTGAAAAAGCTTTCCTTACCTTCAGATTCATCCTTCTCTTCGGGATATACTCTGAATCTGACAAACAGAACTCTGATGTCAACCACCGGCTCTTCATCATATTTTATGTACACAAACAAAGGTATGCATAAAACAAGAATTATAAGTCCGATAACAGACAAAAGCGATATGCCGATTATTTTCAGAACCAGCAAAAATATCGCCACCTGTCAGTCCTCCTGTTCTTCCGTGTCAGAATCATCGTTTTCCTCAAGCTCTCTGCGGCGCTGAATTACTTCTTCTATGCTCATCTGCCCCTCTATCTCTCCCGATGCGGTCTCGCCCGGCAAAGCAGGCAGATTATCGAGGGATTCAAGGCCAAAGCATCGAAGGAACTGCAGCGTTGTCTTATAAAGCATGGGTCTTCCCGGTACTTCCAGACGCCCGCACTCCTCTATGAGTCCCTTGACAACAAGGCTCGATACAACACCCGAGCAGTCAACCCCTCGAACCCGCTCAATAAAATTCTTCGTAACAGGCTCGTTGTACGCAATGACTGCCAGTGTTTCCATCGCAGCAGCCGAAAGAGGGGTATTTCTGCGTATATCCAGTATCGCTCTTATCTGTGGTGCAAACTTATCAACAGTGCAAAGCTGATAACGGTCGTCAACCTTAACAAGAGTGATTCCGCCGCGGTTATCGGTGAGCAGTTCAGAAAGCTCACGGCACACATAATGTATTGTTTCTTCGTCCGTTTCAAGGACCTCTGCCAATCTGTCAACAGCAACAGGCTCGCCGCAGGCGAACAGTATTGCTTCAACAGCACTTCTCAATTCTTTGATTTCCAAGTACGTCCACCGCCGTTTGCCATCGTGAGATTATCGTCATCGTCAATCTCAATACGGTTCTTTTTTATTAACTCAAGAAGCGCCAGAAAGGTTGCAACCATTTCGCTTCTCGACTGAGCGGCTTCAAACAGCTCATCAAAGGTAACTGTAGTCTGTTTATAAAGCCGCTTCAATATGCTTATTGCCTTTTCAGGCACTGATATTACCCTTGTTGCAACAAGAGGCGTAAAGCTGTCCACCGGAGGCGGCAGCTTGCGCTGTCCCCTTCCGACCGCTGCAATATACGCCTTGTAAATTACCAGCGCATCATGGGAAAGGGTGTATGTTCTGTCAAATTCAATGGGCGATTCATCCTTTACAAAGGAATCGAAATTTGCCCGCAGTGCAAGCTTTTCTGCAATCTCCTTGCACAGCTGGTATTCCATAAGTTCGCCCACAAGTTCCTTTTTGAGCTCCTCTGCCTCCTGTGATTTCGGCATAAGGCTCACTGTCTTGATATATACAAGGCGAGATGCCATTGTAAGAAATTCGCTTGAAATATCAAGGTTTTCCCTGCGCATATATTCGATATGCTCCATATACTGTGTCAGCAGTTCGGAAATGGGGATATCCGTAATATCAAGCTTGTTTTTTGATATGAGGCTGAGAAGGAGGTCAAGAGGTCCTTCAAACACCTCAAGCTTATAGCTTGGAGTTTCCATATTCATCAGACTATGCTTGCCACTTCAAGACCCAGCAGGTTGAAGAGCCAGTCAAAAATATTCCAGAATCCGCAGAAAAGAGTATCGTTGAGCCATCCGAGAGGGCCTGAAAGAACGCCTGAATAGATAAGCGCAACAAATACGATGGTGATTACCATTCCGTACTTTGAAATGAACTCATTGATCTTGTAAAGCGCATTATCGGGGATAAATGCAGCAAGAATCTTCGAGCCGTCAAGGGGAGGTACGGGAATCATGTTGAATATCGCAAGGGAAAGATTGATTGTTATGAGAGTTGCAAAAACCTGATAGATTATCTCAAAGGTAAGTGTGTACTCATACAGTGCGCCGTTGAAAACAACATAATTGTTGTTCAGCGCATCAACAACAAAAGTAAGGTCGTTGTAATCACTTAAGAAATAGTGGCTTGCAGGAGACATTGTAAGACCTATTCCGCCGAAGGAACAAACTACTCTGAATAGAAGGGATGCAATCAGAGCAACAATCAGGTTTGAAAGAGGACCTGCCAGTGCAGTCAGAGCCATGCTGCGCTTTTTATGGGTTCTGTCAGTAAATCTGTAGGGATTTACAGGAACAGGCTTTGCCCAGCCGAAACCGATAAGCATTATGCAGGCTGCACCAACCCAGTCAATGTGCGCAAGGGGATTGAGTGTCATTCTGCCCTTGAGGCTTGCAGTATCATCGCCCAGAGCAAACGCCATTCTGGCATGTGCATATTCATGAATGGGAAGAATTCCGAAAATTATAAGACATCTTACCGCCAATCCGATAAGGATCATCGGCAAACTGAGACCTATGAACCACATAGCAATACCTCCGCTATTATATTGAATTAATTTTACATCATAAGGAGAAAAAAAACAATAGTTTTTATGTGTACATTTTGATTTCTTTTTGTTGACTGACGGAAGATATTGCGGTATTATTAAGTGTAATTCATCACAAAGAAAGGGTGCTTATGCCCAATGAAAGCAAGAACAAGATTTGCTCCTTCTCCTACAGGCTACATGCATATAGGAAATCTGCGCACAGCTCTTTACGAGTATCTTCTCACCAAGAAGCTCGGCGGTGACTTCATTCTCAGAATCGAAGATACCGACCAGGGACGCTATGTTGAAGGTGCTTGTGAAGTTATCTTCGCAACCCTCAAGGAAACCGGTCTTAACTGGGACGAAGGTCCTGATGTAGGCGGCGAGTACGGCCCCTATATTCAGTCCGAGCGCAGAGATATTTATATAAAGTACGCCCAGCAGCTCTGCGAAAGCGGACATGCTTACTACTGCTTCTGCACCGAAGAGCGCTTAGCACAGGTAAGAGAGGCTGCAGGCGGCATTGCAAAGTATGACGGTCACTGCCGTGAGATTCCCCTTGAGGAAGCACGCAGGAGAGCTGAGGCTGGCGAGCCTTACGTTATCCGTCAGAAGATGCCCAAGGAAGGCAAGACCTCCTTTGACGATGCTGTTTTCGGCACAATCACTGTCGACAACGAGGAGCTTGAGGATCAGATTCTTCTCAAGTCCGACGGTCTGCCCACCTACAACTTCGCAAACGTTATCGATGACCATCTGATGAACATCACCCACGTTGTACGCGGCAGTGAGTACCTCTCCTCCACCCCCAAGTACAATCTTCTCTACGAAGCATTCGGCTGGGACAAGCCCATCTATGTTCACTGCTCCCCCATCATGAAGGACGCTCAAAACAAGCTCTCCAAGAGAAACGGCGATGCATCCTATCAGGATCTCGTTGCAAAGGGCTACCTCACCGAGGCTATTATCAACTATATCGCACTTCTAGGCTGGGCTCCCAAGGGCGAGCGTGAGATATTCTCTCTCCCCGAGCTTATCGAAGCCTTTGATATCGACGGTATTTCCAAGTCTCCTGCAATTTATGACCCCGATAAGATGCGCTGGGTCAATGCTGAATATATCCGTGCAATGGATCTCGAAAAGTTCCACAAAACTGCTCTCCCCTTTATCCGTCAGGGAGTAAAGAGCGAGCAGGCGGATACAATGCTTATTGCAAAGTGCCTGCATCAGAGAACCGAGGTTCTTTCTGAGATTCCTGCTCAGATTGAGTTCATTGACACTCTTGATGACTATCCCCTTGTTTTCTTTGTAAACAAGAAGTCAAAGAGCTCTGTTGAAAGCAGCAAGCAGATGCTTGAAGCCGCAATTCCCGAGCTTGATGCTATTACCGAATGGAATACCGAATCAATCCATGATTGCCTTATTAATCTCGCAACCAGACTCGAAGTCAAGAACGGTCTGCTCATGTGGCCTGTCAGAATCGCCGCTTCCGGTCGTATGGTAACTCCCGGCGGCGCAGTTGAGGTTCTCGGCATTCTCGGCAAGGAAGAATCCATGCGCAGACTTAACATCGGTTTTAACAAGCTCTCTTAGGAGGTAAAATAAAATGCCCGAAGAAATCAAAAACATAACAAACGAAGAAAACGCAGCCGGCAGTTTTATTGAGCAGGCTATAATCGATGATCTGAAGCCCGGCATGCGCTGTGAAGGCATGAAGGTTCACACCCGTTTTCCGCCTGAGCCCAACGGCTGGCTGCACATCGGTCACGTAAAGGCTCTGTGCATCGACTTCGGCATGGCTGAGAAGTTCGGCGGCACCTGCAACCTTCGTATGGACGACACAAACCCCACCAAGGAAAAGGAAGAGTTTGTCGAAGCTATCAAGAACGACATTCACTGGCTTGGCTACGACTGGGACAACTATTGCTTTGCTTCTGCTTATTTCCAGCAGACCTATGAATTTGCGGTTGAGCTTATCAAGAAGGGACTTGCCTACGTCTGTGAGCTTACCCCTGAGCAGATGAAGGAAATGCGCGGCGATTACAACACTCCCGCAACATCTCCCTATCGTGACAGACCTATGGAAGAAAGCCTTGATCTCTTCGAAAGAATGAAGAACGGCGAGTTTCCCGACGGTAAGATGACCCTTCGCGCAAAGATCGATCTTGCTTCCGGCAACTGGAACATGCGCGATCCTGTTATTTACAGAATCAAGCACATGACCCACCACCGCACAGGCGATGAGTGGTGCATCTACCCCATGTATGACTTTGCTCATCCCATCGGCGATGCTCTTGAGCATATCACTCATTCCCTCTGCTCTCTTGAGTATGAGGATCATCGCCCCCTTTACGACTGGGTATGTGACCATGTTTCCGTCCCCAGCAAGCCCAGACAGATTGAGTTTGCCCGTCTGGCAATTGACTATACAGTTCTTTCCAAGCGTAAGCTTCGCAAGATGATTGAAGATGGCATCGTAGGCGGCTGGGACGATCCCAGAATGCCCACCCTTGCTGCTCTTCGCCGTCGTGGCTACACTCCCGATTCCATCAAGAATTTCTGTGAGAGAATCGGTGTTGCAAAGAATCCTTCCACCGTTCAGTGGAGCTTCCTTGGGTTCTGCCTGCGTGAAGACCTTAATGCTCACGCAACAAGAGCAATGGCAGTTCTCAATCCTGTAAAGCTTGTAATCACCAACTATCCCGAGGGACAGACTGAAGAGTTTGAAGTTGAAAACAATCCTCAGGACGAGAGCGCAGGCACCAGAAAGATCACCTTCAGCCGTGAGCTCTACATCGAAGCTGACGACTTTATGGAAGTCCCCGAAAAGAAGTACTTCCGTATGTTTCCCGGCAATCTCGTACGTCTCAAGGGCACTTACATCGTTAAGTGCACAGGCTGCAAGAAGGACGAAAACGGCAATGTTGTTGAAGTCTATGCTGAGTATGACGAATCCACCCGCGGCGGCAATCCTCCCGAGGGTGTAAAGGTCAAGGGCACTATCCACTGGGTCAACTGTGCTGATGCTGTTGATGCTGAGGTCAGACTTTTCGACCGTCTGTTTACAGTCCCCTCCCCCGATGCTGCTGATGTTGATTTCATGC
>JAZUPA010000092.1:0-5207 GCA_045604945.1 Acutalibacteraceae bacterium | reverse complement strand
TACGGCGATACCTCTCACCTTTACGCAGGCGGCATGGACCCTGCCTTTGCAGGACGTTTCTGTCAGCGCTTCTGCGATGAAGATGAGAGACATTGATAGTCACCACGGCAAAATTTTATTATTGGAGGATTTTTTATGCCCGAACAAGAAATCATCACCCTGTTCAACTCACTTATTGGCGCGATGTGCGTTTACTGCCTGCTGCTCGTACTGTCACAGGTATCACTTTCCATCTCTGTGTACACCAGCGCAAAGGCTCGTGACGTTGCCAATCCCCTGCTCTACACCGCAATTACATTCTTCTGCGGTGTTATCGGCGCAATCATCTATGCATGCACCAAGAACAAGCTCACCCGCGCAGATGAGGTCAAGCGCTCCTCTTCTGTTCTCTGGCTTGTTCTCTCCATCGTTCTTGCTGTCGGCGGCTTCATTGCATTCATGACAATGATGGTTAACTACATCATGAACTTTGCTATGCTTACCGACTCAGGTTATCCCGCTTATTATTGAGAAAGGAGTATGTAAAATGGCTGAATTTATTACTATGTTCGCACTTTTCTATCTCGGCATCTTTGTTGCGGCCGCTGTTCTCTTTGTCAGTCAGATAATTCTCGGTGTAGCAATCGACCGCGACGCAAAAAATCTGGGACTCGATTACGGTACTCTGTTCCTCGTTCTGACCATACTCTTCGGCGGTCTTCCCGCAGCAATCTATCTCATCGTGCGCTCCGGCAGCGCTGCTGCTCCTGAACTCCCCGATTTCACCGCTTCTGCAAAGTCTGCAAAAGCAAGCATCATCACATACATAATTTCCCTTGTCCTTGTGCTGGTATGTGTTTTCGGTCTGATGTTTTTAGTATTCTCAAACTTTGACCTTCTCATGGAGCTTGAGTCTTCCGGCTACTCCGCACATTATTCCTACTCTATCGAAATGTAATTTCGGACATAAAAAACCCCGTTGCTTATGCAACGGGGTTTTGTTATACCTTGAAGCTAAATTACTTAACCTCGACAGTTGCGCCAGCTTCCTTAAGCTGTGCTGCGAGAGCCTCTGCATCTTCCTTGGAGAGACCTTCCTTAACAGTCTTGGGAGCGCCTTCAACGAACTCCTTGGACTCCTTAAGGCCGAGACCGGTGATACCACGGATAACCTTGATAACGTTCATCTTGTTGCCGCCGTCGTTAACGAGAACAACGTCGAACTCGGTCTTCTCTTCAACAGCAGCTGCTGCGGGGCCTGCTGCTGCGACAGCAACGGGTGCTGCTGCGGAAACATTGAACTTCTCCTCGATAGCCTTAACAAGCTCGGAAAGCTCGATAACAGTCATCTCTGCGATAGAATCGATAATTGCAGTAATCTTCTCAGACATTATAGTTTACCTCCATATGTGTTTGTTTTAAATTTAAATTAAGATTAAGCCTCAGCGGGTGCTTCAGCTTCAGCAGGTGCGCCGCCCTTAGCGTCGGCAACAGCCTGTACGGCACGGGCAACAGAAGCGATGATGCTGTTGCAGGTACCTGCGATGGTAGCAAGAAGCTGATCTCTGCTGGGGAGCTTAGCAAGAACGTTGACTTCTTCAACGGAAATTGCCTTAGCATCCATGTAACCCTTCTTGACAACGAACTTCTTGTTCTTCTCAGCATAACCGCAAAGGATTCTTGCTGCGTCGGTGTACTCGCTGCTCATTGCGATAGCGGTGGTACCCTCGAGAACATCGTCAAGGCCGGGGATCTCAGCGATTTCAGCAGCTCTCTTGAGCAGGGTGTTCTTTACAACACGGTACTCAACGCCAGCCTCACGAAGCTCCTTACGAAGCTTGGTGTCGTCTGCAACGTTGATGCCCTGATAAGAAACGATAACACCAGCAGTGGAGTTCTTCAGCTTCTCAGCAAGCTCAGCTACATACGCTTTTTTCTGTTCGAGAATTGCATTACTCGGCATTTCAGATTTCACCTCCATAAGATTTTGGGTGCTGTCTGAATGCAAGCGATAAAATATTAAAGCCCTGCCTTCAAACGAAGACAGGGCGCAAATTATCTGACTGCACAGTGGTATTGTAACCACTTTGCTATGATAAACGCATCACCTCGGCAGGCGGCATTACGCCGTTAGGACAGCTGATCTTGCATCAGCATGGTCACCTGCTGTCTTCGGACAGCGTTAGTATAGTATCACAAAGGATAATATTTGTCAAGAACTTTTTCATAATGTCTGTGATTCATACAACAAGCACCATCTGTATGAATATGAGACCTCTGAAAATATTGAAAAATCCGCGTTTCTGTTGTATTATTATACCACAGACAGCACAGGGAGGAAAGAATTATGAGCAATAAGAACGGCATAAATATAAACCGCTTCAAAAAGTCGCAATGGACCTACATTCTTGCTTCTGTTATCTTTATCATTCTGGGTCTTATGCTCATCTTTGACCCTATCAACACAGGCAGAAAGCTTGTATTTCTCTTCGGCGGCGCTCTGATTGCCTACGGGGCATTCCGTCTGGTTTCATATTTCACAAAAAACAAGGGAGAAAAGAACGTCAGCATCGATGTCATTATCGGAACAGTGCTCTGTATCGGCGGTCTGGCGGTCATTCTTCTGTCGGGAAAAATCGGAGATATTATTTCCGTTGTGCTCGGTGCTTTTCTCATTATTGACGGTATGCTGAAAATCCAGACTGCCATCAACGCAAAGCGAAGCGGCATTGATTCCTGGTTTGTGGTGCTTATTGCTTCTGCAGTCTGCATCATTATCGGCTGCGTGCTGATTTTTGTAACCTTCTCAGACTCCGTACTGTGGATAATCCTCGGTGTTGCATTCCTTTTTGACGGTATTCAGAACCTGATTTCTTCAATCTATTCCCATCTTATTGTAAAGAAGAATCCTGTTTCTGCAATAAACCTCGAAGAGCACAAGCCCGACGGCAATATTACTCCCGGTGACGGCCCCAAGGCTCTCCATTCCTGATATTTATCCCCCTGCGATAAAATATCGCAGGGGGATTTTCTGTCTGTATCTGACTTTTTTATTGCATTACAGCAGACGGACTGCGGTGTTCAGCAGACCTGAGACATAATCAAATATCTGCTCTCCAAAGAAATATGCAGCGGCTGCAATGCATGCAAGTATTACTGCAATTATCATCAGGGCAATCCATTTACGGGAGGATTTTTTCGGAGCAGGTGATTTTTCTTCTTCAGCTTCAGATTCGGTTTCTGCAGTATCTTCAGCTTCTTCAGCTTCGGGCTCGGCTTCCTCAGCCTCGTCCTTTACGTCAGCTGCCGCCTCAGAAGTCGCCTCTTCAGATTCCTCTTCAGATTCCTCTTCTGCATCGTCGCCGTCTTCGTCAGATTCCTCGGATTCTTCTGTTTCCTCAGTCTCTTCTTCTGCGCAGTCATCTCCGTCGCAGTCGTCCTCTGCTTCTTCGTCCTCATCGTCTTCGGATTCTTCATCTTCAGCAGAGTCGTCCTTGCCGTAGACGCCTGCAAGTATCGCATAAACATCCTCTACCGAAAGGGCATTGATGGCTTCATCATCACTGGGATGACCTATGGACTGAAGATATTCTCTGATCTCATCATTTATGGAATAAGCTACGCCGCTTTTGAGCTTCGCGCCGCTTCTGCCGTCAATATATTTCTTTTCCACAGGGTCATAGGTGTAGTTTTCGCGCACAGCAAAACCTTCTCTTTCGAGGTATTCGCCGCAGCTTTCTTCGCCCATGTCCATATACTGCTCAACGATTTCGCTGTACTCATCTTCAGTCAGAGGACATTCAACTTCAAACAGCTCGAGAAAATCTTCGTAATCGGTCTCCTCGAAAAATTCACCGACAAAATCATAGCAGCATAAATTATCGGAAATGAATTCCTCGTACATCTCCTCATCAAACTCTTCGCTGTCAAGCTTAAAGAGTTCGATGAATTCATCATAAGGCAGATTGGATTTGAAATATTCAAGCTCTCCTTCGCCGCGGCAATCATCTGACAAATATGAAGTGGAGACTTTCAGCAAGCCGTCAGCAAGCTCTGCCCTGAGAGACTGGTCTGCATAGCCTGCAAAGCCGCTTATATTGGCAGTAAAGGAGGCTTTGGGAGCGACCTGTGCCATATCTCTGAAAATATCGACCTCGTCAATCTCGCCGTATCTGCCGAAAGGACCGAGGGCGCTGACACCGACAGTGTCACTTCCGGATACAGCTTCAAAAATCTCCTCTCTGCTCGACATTGAGAGGTGTAAATCCTTATCGCCGACACTTATTCTGGCGCAGGAAAAATAAACGCCGTCCTTACCTTCAAAATACTCAAAGGCAACATTCAGCATGGAAGCAATTTCTTCAGGTGTACCTTTTATATTCAGATTAAAATCAAGATCAGCAGTTGCCATATTGTCATACCCTTTCTTATGCATTTTAAGTATTATACACCTTCTATTCTCCAAAGGCAATATATTACACAGCGAACCCCCTGCGAAAAAATCGCAGGGGGTGATGATTTATTCTTCGATTATTGCAATACCGAGCTCGGTAAGCTGTGCTGTGTCAACTTCGCCGGGAGCCTGGGTCATAGGCTCGGATGCGTCCTTGATCTTGGGGAATGCAACAACATCACGCAGAGAGGTTGCACCTGTCATGAGCATGCACAGTCTGTCGATACCGATAGCCATGCCGCCGTGAGGGGGTGCGCCGTACTTGAATGCCTCGATAAGGAAGCCGAACTTGCGCTCAACGCTCTCGTCGTCCATGCCCAGAGCCTCAAACATCTTGCCCTGCAGCTCGGGATCGGTGATACGGATAGAACCGCTACTAAGCTCGATGCCGTTGAGTACAAGGTCATATGCCTTTGCGCGCACCTTGCCGGGGTCGGTAAAGAGGAAGGGGATGCACTCGTCAAGAGGAGATGTGAAGGGGTGATGCATAGCATCCCAGCCGTCTGTCTCATCGTTGTACTCAAAGAAGGGGAATTCAACAATCCAGAGGAAGTTATCCTGCTCCCAAGGAATAATGTCGAGCTTCTTTGCAACCTCAAGGCGGAGAGAGCCGAGGGTGGGAAGAACGACTCTGTCCTTATCGGCTACGAAGAATGCAACGTCGCCCTTTTACATTCCGAGCTTTGCAATGATCTCGTCAAGCTTGCCCTCGGGGAGGAATTTTGCGAAAGAGCAGTTGGGAGCTTCATCTGCCCAGCGGATATATGCAAGTCCC
>JAZUPA010000091.1:0-3245 GCA_045604945.1 Acutalibacteraceae bacterium | reverse complement strand
ACAGTCTGTATTCCGTTCGCAATTCCCGTATGAAGGCATAACAAAGTGACCGCTGAGCAGATAATAGCTGAGCAGTTCTTTGTATTCATAGGAACGCATAACAGAAACGCTGTTGATGATCATAATACTTGTCTTCCTTTCTGGGCGGTGTAAAGATTCGGTTCGCCCTCGTTACGGCTTAAATATAGCACGGTACACAGGTTTTGTCAATCAAACCTGTGGTATAAACATTGAAATCGGGTGTTGTGATGTTATAATGAAATATACATTATATCTGTTATTTTTCCTTTCCAAAATGTCTGTACGACAATATACCTATTGGAATGAAGTAGATACACCAGAAAAGAAGAGCGATGCAGCCACCCATACCTTGAGAGTCAGATGGTTTTGAGAAAATATCCGTCATTGGCATAAAGAAGCAGCCCAGGAAAAAGATACCGTGAATTATCATAAGATACTTGAGCCATTTATCGGGCTTGTTTTCAGGCTTCATTGAAAGACCTATAAAGAACGTGGAAAGAGACATCATTCCGTAACCGAGTAGATCATAGCTGAACATCAGGCTTCCCGGAACAAAGCAAAGCACACTTTCTGCCGGCTCGGTTAAGGACTCAAGTCGCACATAGGTGTTTTGTGAAAAGTAAACCAATAGCACCAACACAGCGTACACAGCAGCAAAAATCATTCCTATGTTTGCTGAAACACGCCTGTCGGCATCGCTTTCGTGTTGAAAACCAGCAGACATCATTATGTATCCCAAAGGAAGAAAAGAGCATACGAGATATTGACCAAAAGAAAAGCCCGTAAGAATAAATAATGCAAAAAGGAAAACTGTTAATGTTACTATCGCTACACCTATCTTTGGTATTACCCTATTCATATCAAATCTCCCTTTATATAAAATCAATTACGTTGCAACCTAATTGTACCACTTATTCTCACATAACACAACAATAAAATGGGCTGATGTTTTCAAAGGGGTATACTATCGTAACATACCATGGACGAAATGAAGGGGTTATATTATGAAAGAGTTTCAGGAATATACAGGCAGGGATTTGTACGACTATTGCTGTGGATATATCCTGAAAAGAGAATCAATATGGAATGGTTCTGCGGTGCAATATTCGGATCAGATTGAAAAGAAAATTAAAGGCGTTCTCAAACGACGCAAAGCAGGCAGTTACAACGCAGACAGGACAGCATACATACAAAAAATCATAGGTGAAATGCAGGGTGAGGTACTCAACTTCAGTGGTGAAACTCCATCAAAATTCTATATACGAAAAGAAAACACAGAGGGATATGCCGCTCTTGATGACGCTGATATTGAAGGCATGACCGATTATTTCCACGCTCGTTATGCTGATGTCAACAGAGAAATCATCGAAGAGTGGGTTCGGTATTCCGTTTACCTTTGGTATTTGTGTTGAGGAAGTGAATTGACCAATGAATAAAATATACTGGGGCAAGGACGAGATAGTCATGCTGACCGACCACCTCAATGCGGTGTCGCACAAGCATCTGATGCTGCAGCTGTTTCTCGGACTTGAAGATGATGTAAAAATACATATCCACGGGCGTAGCGTAACAGAAAGCTGTGTCATTACGGGAAACGATGTTGCACACTCTTTCTTTGCAAATAAAAAGCCGCATCTGTCTGTTCTTTTCGAACCTGTTTCTGCCGCCGCTTTGCAGATTGAGGCAAAGATGAACGGCTGCGATTATCTCGCTTTCGGCAAAGAGGAAACCGAAGATATACGCAGAACGGCAATAGAGCTTGCCGAGCAATTTAGCCCTCAGCTGTACGAAAAACTAATCAGCGAGATATACAAACTTCTCGGCATCACTCATAGTGAAACAACATTCGACGAGCGTGTATCTGAGCTTCTGCAAAACATAGAAGAATGTGACTGCTGTGACCATTCGATTTCGCATTTCGCCTCCCAGGTCTGCCTTTCCGACAGCAGACTTTCCCACCTGTTCAAGGAGCAGACGGGAATGACGCTGAAAGGCTATATTTCTCTCCATCGCATGAAGCGTGCGTTTTCTCTGCTGCTGGGCGGTGAGAGCATCACTGATGCGGCGATGAAAGCAGGCTTTGATTCTCCGTCGCATTTTGCGGCAACGGTCAAAAAGATGATGGGTATGCCTGCAAGACTTTCTCTGAAAGACAGCGTATTTTTGAAAGTTTAGAATCCTTTGCTGTGGTATTCTTTAATCACAGCAAAGGAGGAGTCACAATGAACGAAAGATACTTACAGGAAACCGCAATGCTCAATTTCAGCTCGCCGCGGGTCAAGGAGCTCATAGATTCAAAAGGCTGGCGAGAACTGCCTGAGTATGACCGCATCGGTGCGGTTTATGATTATGTACAGAACGATATACTGTTCGGCTACAACACAAGCGATACCCTCACAGCGGAGCAGGTGCTGTCCGATGGATACGGTCAGTGCAACACCAAAGCAACCCTTCTGATGGCACTTCTCAGAAGCGTGGGAATCCCCTGCAGACTTCACGCATTTGATGTTGCAAAGGATTTTCAGAAAGGTGCAACATCGGGCATAATAAGCGTGCTGGCACCTGCAACTATCGTCCACACATGGGCAGAGGTGCTGTATGACGGTCAGTGGCTGGCTCTTGAGGGAGTTATCACCGACAGAAAATACTTCGATGCTGTCAAGAAGAGATACAGCAATGTACGGGGCGAGTTTCGCCGCTGTGCCATCGCAGTCGAGGATATCGCATCTCACTCCATCGACTGGAAAGGCGAGAGCACCTATGTGCAGCGTGTAGCTGTTGTCAATGATTATGGAATGTTTGACAACCCCGACGAATTTTACGCAAAACATAAACAGTCGTGGAGCAAAATAAAGGACTTTGCCTATGTCCATTACGGACGAAAGGTAATGAACCGAAATGTCCGCAGGATAAGAAACGGGAAATAATAAAATAGCGCCAACAGGGTTAAACCAAAGAGCAGCTGCGAATTACTTTGATTCACAGCTGCTCTTTAATTATTCAGATATCCAATTCGAGAATCCTGCGCTCTATTTCCTTTATTACCTCAATAAAAAACTCGTCGCTTTTGCCCGTAGGGTCAGGTAAGCCCCAGTTGTCGTCAAAGGCTCTGCCGATGAACGGACACCCGACATCGCACCCCATAGAGACAGCAATGTCGGGAGTGGGAATCATATCGTATGTTTTGCTCCGCTGTGTTTCTTCCATGTCGATACCATACAGTT
>JAZUPA010000090.1:0-4780 GCA_045604945.1 Acutalibacteraceae bacterium | reverse complement strand
TTCGATGTATTGGAAAATTTCGAGATAGTCCTTCTCGTTTCGGATTATGTGGTCGTGATAGGAGCGCTGGAAGATTGAGTATCCGATTTCACGGTTAACAAATCTTTTGAATGTTGAAATAACGTGCGGAATAACCGCATTTGTAGGGGACGACGCCTTCGGCGTCCCGTTGTTGTCCACAACGATTATCATGTGAATATGATTTGGCATTATAACGAATTTTTCAACATTAACATTTTTAATACTATTTGTGGAAATAATATATTTTTCGACAATTTCGCCGTATGGTGTCAAATTTACCCTCGGTGCATTCGGTGCGTCGATGGCGCCGCACCCTACGGCGTCGGTTCTGTTTCCTTTTTGGCAATTACATCAGAAAATCAGCGACTTATATTTCTCCTTCAGCTCTGCGCCGCAGCGCTCAATTGCTTCTGCCGCCAGGACTTCCAGCACATCGATATGGCTGCCCCGCAGGGAATTGTCACGCTTTACAACAGAAAGCTCGGTGCAGCCCAAGATAAGACACTCTGCGCCTGCCTTCTTGAGCATCCGCTCGGCAGAGCCGAAAAGCTCCATATCCGCGCTCTTTGATGCCTTTACATAGTCATAAATAGTGCTTGTTATAGCCGCCTGAGCCTTCTCATCGGGAAGGATGGGGGTTATTCCCTGAGCTTCAAGCTCCCGCTGGAATATCTTTGCGGAAACAGTGCCGCGGGTCGCCATGATGCCTGCGGCGGAGATGCCTGCTTCTTTCAGGCGGCGGACAGTTTCCCTGGGTGCGTGGATGACCTCGGTTTTCAATGCTTCGGTCAGCTCCGCGTGGAAATAGTGTGCGGTAACACAGGGAATCGCAATGCACCCGACCTCCATAAGGTCAAGGGCTCTGCCTGCTTCCAGCATGGGCTGCAGGGGATTTTCGCTGCTTTCGCCCAGAATATATGCTGTGCGGTCGGGAGTATCAGGTCGGCTGATTATGCACATGGGAAGATGCTGCTGGTCGGTCTGAGCCTCGGTCATATCAATGACCGTTTCCATGAAATATGCCGTTGCCATGGGTCCCAGACCACCGATAACGCCAAGCTGTTTCATAGAAATCCTCCTCTTAGCCTGAGTAGCTCTCAGTGGGTGTTGCAGGATATTTGGAAGCGTCAAAGCGGTGGCTGTTCTTGTTCTTTGAAGAATAGCTCTTTATCTGGGCATCGGTTCTCATAAAGCCGTTGAAGCCGCCGACTCTGGGGGTTGCGTCAAAGTGGTAGTAGCCCGAGCCCACATTTACAAGGCTCCAGTAATGTCTTGATTCGCTGTTTGAATTTCTTACCTTTACAACGTCGATATTCTCAATTCCGCAGTATTCAAACAGTGCCTTGGAGCAGGCGAAATAGGTGTAGCAGTCGCCGGAACGCTTCTTGAAGCCCGAAATTGCAGCCTTCTTCCAGTTGCCCTTGTCGGAGTGACCTGAGTAACCGATGTGGTTGCGGCACCAGTTGTATATGGCCTTTGCCTTTTCTCCGTCGGTCATTCCGCTCTTGAAGATGCTCTTTGCAACCTTTGCAACATACTTTTCAAGCTCTGCATCGGTATCAAGCTCGTCCTGAGTGCCGAATTTGAAGGTTACGGTCTTGGTTGCAATGTTGCCGTTCTTGTCCTGGGCGGTGTAGATGACCTCATAGGAGCCTGCCTTTGTGGGGTCAACGGCGCTTGAATCAACAGAGATTCTCACCTCGCCGTCGCGGTTATCGGTGGCGGTGACGCCCTGCTTGTAGGAGACGGTCTCACCGATTATTACGGTACGGTTTCTTGCACCGCTGATAACAGGGGGCTCTTCGTCCTTTGTGATGTTGAGATAGGCTGCGTTGAAGGGTGCGGTGTTGCCGCAGATGTCGGAGATCTGCAGATATACAAGCTGCTGACCGACCATTGCAAGGTTGGGCTCGCCGTTGGAGTATTTTACAACAAGGGGGGAAGCATCGTCGGTACTGCTGACGAACATTTCCGGATTAACGCTGTCTCCCAGCCAGATGTCAACCTCACGGAGAATGACGGAGGGAGCGGTTGTATCCTCAACAAGCAGCAGAACATTGCACTCTGTACCCTTTGTGCGAACTCTGAGAGTGTGGCAGCCTACGGTATCAAGCTGCTGACGGGTGGGTGCGGTGATATACTCGATATCGGCATTGCCGTTTCTGCCGAAGGCGGCGGCAGGGATGCTTTCGGTGCCTGCTTCTGTCTTGACGTAAAGCTGCAGGTCAAGTCCGGAAGCGGAGAGGTAGTCGAAGCCTGCACTGAGAACGGTCTTCAGGCGCACATCGTTCTTTGCAGGGGCTTTTAAATCGCTGTCGCTGACAAAGCGAAGTGCGGTGCCGTCAGTGGTGTCGGGAGTTTCGGCGGATGTATCAGACGAGGAAAGGTCGCTGGGTGAAAAGGGGGAAAGGTCGCCGATAATATCCTGACTGCCCGACTGAGGAGCAGTGCCTTTGGGATTGAAGTTTTTGAATTCGTTGTAATAGATGCTCAGGTCATCAAGCAGCTCTTCCGAGGCGATTGCACGAAAGCCGTTTGCAAAGATGAAGCTGAAGAAGCACAAAAGGCATACGACCAATGCAAGCAGTGCCTTTGTGAAGGTGCGGAAATGCTCCCAGGAGCGCACCTTCACCGCGGTCTCCCCTACCTTGTCGCCGAATGCGCGAACAGGGGCAGGAGCCTTGCTGTACATATCGCGCATTTTTGTGCCGAGGGCGGATGAAGAGCCCTTTGAATAGCTCTTCTTGTCGTGCTCCAGCAGAGTGCGCAGATTAGCAACGCTCTTTTTGCGGGGCTTGGAGCCGGGGCGGGGTATGCAGTTTTCACGGGAGTATAATCTTCTGAAAGTATCTGAACCGCTTCTGCCTTCTCGGCGGAAACGGGAAAAGCTCTGAATTTCGCTCACAGTAGTCCCTCCGAAGGGGCGCCCTGATGACAGGATTCCCCGGATTTTCTATCATATTATTTTATCATAAAGATAGCCCCTGTTCAACGGCAAAAAAAGCCTAAATATTTATATAAGATGTAAAGAATATGTTATTGCTGACAAAAGACGCGGAAAAAAGGCTGTCCCACGCTCATTTGCGGGACAGCCTTTCGGTTTTTTATCGGGGAAATTATGCGCTCTGAGAGGATACCTTGCGCTCTTCAAGTACCTTTGCCATGATGTCCATTGCTTCGTCGAGGATCTCGTTTGTGTGGGTGGACATATAGCTTGTGCGCAGCAGGCAGTCATCCTGAGGTACTGCAGGGGGCAGTACGGGGTTTACATAGACACCTGCATCATAAAGCAGCTTGCCGCAGGTGAGGGTGTTTACATAGTCATAGGTGCGCACAGGCACGATGGGAGTAATGTCATTGTCGCAGGGTCTGCGGTCGATACCGCGCTTGTCAAGTCCCTGTCTGACATATCCTGCAATTTTCTGCAGACGGGTCACAAGCTCGGGTCTCTTCTGAAGCTGATGCAGTGCTTCAAGAGCGGTTGCGCAGCTTGCAGGGGTGATGGATGCTGAGAAAATAAAGGGTCTTGAGTTGTGGCGGACATATTCCACAACTCTGGCTTTACCTGCCATATAGCCGCCGAGAGATGCAAGGGACTTTGAGAAGGTACCCATGTAAATATCCACTTCGTCCTCAAGACCGAAGTAGCTGGCAGTACCTCTTCCCCCTTCGCCGATTACGCCCAGACCGTGGGCATCGTCAACCATTACTCTGGCGCCGTATTCCTTTGCAAGTGCCACTATCTCGGGGAGCTTTGCAATGTCGCCGCCCATGCTGAAAACGCCGTCGGTGACGATAAGTGCGCCTGCGGTTTCGGGAACCTTTTCAAGGCACTTGCGCAGTCCTTCCATATCGGAATGGTCGTATCTGAGCATCTTGCCCCAGGACAGCTTGCAGCCGTCGTAGATGCTTGCGTGATTCTCCTTGTCGCAGATGACATAGTCGTTTCTGCCCACCAGAGCGGAGATTATGCCAAGATTTGACTGGAAGCCTGTTGAGAAGGTGGTGACAGCTTCCTTGTTTAAAAACTTTGCAAGCTCCTCCTCAAGCTCCATGTGCATGGTGAGGGTGCCGTTGAGAAAACGTGAGCCGCTGCAGCCGCTGCCGAATTTTTCAAATGCCTTTATCCCCGCTTCGATTACCTCGGGACATGCCGTCAGTCCCAGATAATTGTTTGAGCCCAGCATTATGCGGCGCTTGCCTTCCATGACAACCTCAATGTCCTGTCGGGATTCCAGTGCATGGAAATAAGGATAAATATCCATGCCCTTTATTTCGTCAACCAGTTTATAATCATCGCACTTCTTGAACAGATCCATGTTATTCCTCTTTTCTGATTTATCACTGCAGTGTAAAAACACCTCAAACTAATAATACAGCATATTAGAAAACATCGTCAATTAACAAATTAAATAAATATGATAGACAAGATAGGCGTTGATATTTATCAGATTTACTAAAAAGAATTAAGAAAATATTAAAGTTTATTAAGTTAAACGTTTTGAGAGTTTTTCCCATAACAGTGCGGTTTTGATGAACTTAAAGCACGGTATTGACAAAATGATAGCAGTATGATAATATATATTTAACCGAAAGGTTAAATGTTAAAATTTAAACGAGGGTATGAAAGGAGAAAAGAGTATATGAATGTTATTGAAACAAATGCCCTGACGAAGTTCTACGGCAGGGCGCGGGGAATAAAGGATATTTCCCTCAGCGTGGAGCAGGGCGATTTCTTTGGGTTTATCGGACCCAACGG
>JAZUPA010000089.1:0-3284 GCA_045604945.1 Acutalibacteraceae bacterium | reverse complement strand
TTGATTTATGACATTGTCTTCCTAAGACCGCTTGGCCTCCGACTTCATCTACGGTCTCAATCATTACGCCGAGGTCGACAGCAGCCTTATAGAGTGGCACGGTCACAACGACTTCTACAAGGCTGTTGCAAATGCATCCGCCGCATGGCTCTACGGTGCAAGCTCCGTAAACTGCTCCCTCCTCGGCATCGGCGAGAGAACAGGCAACGTTCCCCTTGAGGCAATGGTATTTGAATACGCCTCCTTCAAGGGCAGCATGGACGGCATGGACCCCACTGCCATTACCGATATTGCACACTATTTTGAAAAGGAAATGGGATATACCATTCCTCCCATGACCCCCTTCATCGGCGAGAATTTCAATGTCACCAGAGCAGGCATCCACGCTGACGGTCTTATGAAGGATGAGGAGATCTACAATATCTTCGATACCAATAAGATACTCAACCGTCCTGCTGCAGTCAGCCTGAACAACGCTTCCGGCAGAGCAGGCATCGCATTCTGGATAAACAACCATTACAATCTCGAAGGTGAACTCAAGGTCTCCAAGAACGGCAGACTTGTAACCGAGATATACAACTGGATGACCGAGCAGTACGCCGCCGGACGCCAGACTGTCATCAGCACAGGCGAGATGGAAGAGCTTGTCCGCAAATACGGCAGAGAAGGGCTTAACGATGAATGATAGTGTATCACTTTCCGCAAAGGTTTTTGACTCACTGGAAAACGAAATACTGACAGGCGTTCTGGAACGCGGCGAGGTTCTCAGCGAGAACAAGATCTCAGCCCGTCTCGGCGTCAGCCGAACCCCTGTCAGAGAAGCTCTGCAGCGTCTTGAGCAGGAGGGACTTGTGAAAACCGAGCCCGGTAAGGGAGCGGTTGTTCTGGGTATCTCCCACGGCGACCTGCTGGATATCTATGAAATACGCATACGCATCGAAGGGCTTGCCGCCCGCTATGCTGCAAGGAATATAACCGAAGAGCAGAGCAGAAAGATGCTGGAGCTTGTGGAGCTGCAGGAGTTTTACGTTTTCAGGAACGACTCCTTCAAGCTCCGCGACCTTGACTCTCAGTTTCATTCCATGATTTACGAATTCTGCACCTCCAGAATTCTCACCGATACCCTCAACTCACTTCACCATAAAATCGAGCGTTTCCGCAGGATGTCGGTGGAGACCGGCGGACGGGGAAGTCTGTCGGTGGAGGAGCATCGCGAGATTGCGGCGGCTCTTGCTGCACACGATGAGGACAGAGCCGAGGAGCTGCTCATTGCTCACATCCGAAACGCCCGCGACAAGCTTTTTGAAGTGGTAAAGAACAAGGATGTAAAAATCTGAGAAAATCAATTATACAGTTTAACTATAGATTTATCCTCTGAAATGTATTACAATATAATGAGATTATAATAGTTTGGGGAGGATACCATGGCATCGAACACCTCTAACAGAGAAACATCTACCACCAGCGGCGGCTTCAAGTTTTTTATGCTTCTGGTCTTTGCTGCAATCGCAATAGGCGGATATATGCTGCTTTCCAATATGTCTGTCTGCGAAAATGACACATCCATCGTCATTCCCGACAGCGACAGCAGTGCCGACAGAAGCGAATCTGTCTCTGACGGCTTTGCACTGAGCTACAACGGCTCTGTAACCTGCTCGGTGGAAGAGATGATGTACCGCGCACTGGGCGATTTCCAGGGTCTGTTCAATGAGAACGGCTATGAATATGAGCTTTATAAAAACGGCTCTGTCATTATCGGCTGCTCACTGACCGACGAAACGGTGGAAATTCCCTCGGAGCTCGGAGGAAAGCCTGTTGTCTGCATAGGCGAATTCGGTATGTATGAATATTCCGAGCTTTCCTTCACCTCCAAGAGAACCGCCTTCAAGGGCAACTCCTTCATAAAGAAGCTGGTCGTTCCCGACAGCGTTGTTGTAACAGGCTCCATGTGCTTTGCTGAAATGGCATGCCTTGAGGAGCTGGTGCTCCCCAAATCGCTGAAGTATTACATGTCTTCTGCCATCGGCACTCCGTGGTTCGGCAGCCTCAGCGATGAGTTCTGCATTGTGGGCGACGGAATACTTATCAAATACAACGGTCTCGGCGGCGATGTCGCCATTCCTGAGGGCGTCAGGGTCATATCTCCCTGGGCAATGGCTTCCAATCCCCTGTACCTTATGTCCGTTCCCGAGATAAACACCATCTCCTTCCCCTCAACTCTTACCTATATCTCCTCAAACGCCGTTGAGATGGGCGCAAGTGTTCTCTCCCTCACAATTCCCGACAGCGTGCGTTTTATCGATGATTACGCAATCGACCTTTCAGCCTCCGCATATACCATTGCTGTGCTTGACATCGGCTCAGGCGTCAGGTTTGCCACCGAGCATTCCTTCGGCTTTGAAAGCGTCTGGCCCACTTCGATTGCATCCCTGAACGAGGATTTTGTTGTTGTCGGCGACGGCGTTCTTATCCGCTGCAATGCCGAAAACGTTACCGAGCTTCCCTCGGGCATCCGCTCGGTCAACTGCTCCCTGGGCAAGGTCAGCAATCTGAAGATTCCTGCAAACGTTCAGTACATCGGCACAAATGCACTCTCCTCCGCTACGGAGGTAGTCCTCTCCGAGGGACTTCAGATGGTCGGCGTTATGGCTTTCAACAACTCCCGTATCTCCACCCTTTCTCTCCCCTCTTCTGTATGGTACCTGGGACTGGGCTCCTTTGCAAACTGCACCTCCCTGACCTCTGCCGACCTTAAAAACGTTGAGATAATCAGCCCCATGGCGTTCTTCAACAACGCAGTTCTCGGCAATGTCAGCCTTGGCAGAGAGGTATCCTACATCGGAAAGCAGGCCTTTGCCCTTTCAGGCATCTCTGAGCTGGTGCTTCCCGAAAATGTAAGGCTTATCGATAACGAGACCTTCTACGGCTGCTCCTTCCTTGAGAGAGTTCAGGTCTGCTCCATGGATACCGCTCTCGGAGATTCCATTTTCTTCGGCAGCGACAGCGCTGTTCTTTACTGCCCCAAGGGCTCAAAAACTCATACACAGGCTGCTTCAGGCAATATTAAGTATATTGCGGAATAAATTTTTCAAAAAAGTGTTGACAAACTTATATTTGTCGATTATAATAAGCAAGCTTGTTACGGCGGCATAGCTCAGTTGGCTAGAGCATACGGTTCATACCCGTAGTGTCATCAGTTCGACTCTGATTGCCGCTACCACGGTGGACAGTGCTTCGGCACTGTCCACCCAAGCAAAATGGCCCGTTGGTCAAGCGGTTAAGAC
>JAZUPA010000088.1:0-2141 GCA_045604945.1 Acutalibacteraceae bacterium | reverse complement strand
TTTCGGTATTATGGGTTGTTTTTTCCTACACTTATTTTACCAGAAATCAGTGCCTTATTTATGTCAACAACATGAATCTACCTCGAATGAACGTTGAAATTTCAATGTGTTCAGGTCAATTCCCTTGTGGGAAGTTTGAGTAATTAACCTTGTAGACACAAACAGAGGAATAATATTCACATAGGTACTGAAAATGGCGTCCGGACTGGGATCTATCCTTCCAGACGTTTTTTAGTTCTAAAGATAAGAAATGTTATCTTTATGAATCAAGTGGATGGATAAGAATGCGTAAGTGAAAAAAATGCGGATGCCGCAAAATTTTCAGGATAAAAGCGCAGGATCCTCGGTAATTCAATTGCCGAGAGGAATGCGCACTATAACGTTGAACATTTGTTCTGTATGTGCTATACTATATGTATGAAAGATAACCTTGTACATTACCGCACCTGTGTGTGCAATATAAACTACCATGTGGTATGGTCTGTCAAGTATCGCCGTAAGGTCCTGACCGCAGAGATCGAAGCTTATCTCAAAACAGTGATCGATGAGATCGCAGCCGAGAAAGGCTTTTCCGTAGAACTCTGCGAGGTCGGCGAAGCGGATCATGTACATTGTTTCATTACAGCTCCGCCGAAGCTGTCCATAACGGATATAGTCAAATACCTGAAAGGCATCTCCGGACGCAAGCTGTTTATGGAATACCCACAGCTGCGCGGATCCCTGTGGAAAGGTCAGCTCTGGAACCATTCGTATTACGTTGAAACGATAGGCCATATCTCCGAAGACACCATACGCAAGTATATAGAGCATCAATCGAAGGCATACTGATGAGACCCTGTAACGAAATGCACTTCCATATCGGTATTAAGCTGAAACTCCGTCCTGACACAAGGCAGCAGCATATCGTTGCTGTGAATGACGGAGTGCGTCGCTTTGTGTACAACAGGCTCGTCTCTCTTAACGATGAGCGGTACTTCCTATCCAAGGTCACGACTTACTGCAAGCCGGTCGCGGACAGGCTTTCGTATGTGAACGATGTGCTCTCGTCTAAAATGATTTTCAAGCAGACAGTTCCGTAGCTCGCTTCAAAGGATGTCGATTCATGCGCTTTCGACAATGCTTATCGCGCTTACTTTGCTGCCTGGAGAAACTTTCGAAAGAACCCGTCAGCCGGGAAGCCTGTCTTCAGGAAGAAGAGCTATGCCCAAAGCTATCAGACGAGCGCTCATTATCCGAAAGGCGCATCCGGGCTGAGCGATGGCAACATCCGCCTGCTGGATAACAGACACATACAGCTTCCGTTACTCGGAAGTGTAAAGTTCCAGTGCTCGAAAAAGACACGCAGACTCCTTGCAGAGCACGATGCCGATACGCGCATAGGCAGCATCAAGGTATTTCGTGACAATTGCGGTGACTACTACTGCAGTCTGCAGCTTCACAGCGATACGCCGTTTTATGAGGCTCTGCCGAAGACCGGTTCTGCCGTCGGTATCGATCTCAATCTGACGAATCTGTATTCCGATTCGAACGGCAATATCATACCTAACCCGCGTTTCGCAGCAGGACTCAAAAGCAAAGTCGCTAAAGCGCAGAGGAAACTGTCAAGAAGAGCGTGCCGTGCAAAAGCGGAAGGCAGAAGCATTTACAAATCTTCGAACTATCAGAAGCAGCGCATCAAAACTGCAAAGCTTGAACGCAGGATCGCAAGGTCAAGAGAAGACTACCTTAATATGCAGGCGAAACGTCTGGTCGAAAACCAAGACCTCATCGTTTCTGAAGACCTTAAGGTCAAAAATCTTCTTAAGAACCATCAACTCGCGTTTGCTGTTGCCGATGTTTCATGGAGCCGTTTCATGCAGCTTATCGCCATCAAAGCCGAAATGTACGGCAAGGTATATATCAAGGTACCGCCGCACTACACGACGCAGACATGCTCCGCATGCGGTCATGTTATGACCGGTGATGATAAGATCCCTCTCGGCGTCAGCGAATGGGTCTGTCCGGTATGCGGAGTTCTGCATCCGAGGGATATAAACGCTGCGAAGAATGTGCTCGCAAAAGCGATCTGAAAAAATATAACAAGCCAAGCCATCACCTCGCTTGGAAACCGCTCTCTAATTGGCAGGCCTCTGCGTATCGCT
>JAZUPA010000087.1:0-7175 GCA_045604945.1 Acutalibacteraceae bacterium | reverse complement strand
TTGCCGAAAAGGGAGCCGATGGAATTGATGCTCATTACGGCAAAGTTTGTGTACTTGATTACAACCAGCATGCCCAGAAGAATTGTCAGACCAAGGGCGATCCAGACATTTCTCTTTTTGTCCATGCCCTTTTTGTATGCCTTCTTTTCATCTGAGGTCATGTTTGCCTTGTTGGCTTTCAGTTAAGCCGTCTGCTCTTTATAGAGGTTATCTATAAAGTAGGTTGAAATATAGGTTGCAACAGTGGTGACCGCTATGTAGATAAGACAGCTCCACCCTGCGAATGCATAGAAAATATAGCTTGCCCCGAGGAGCAGCATCCACTGGAATTTCTTAGGTATAAGATAATACACCAGAAACAGCAGGACAAGGAATCCTATGAAAATATATGAAGTAAATGACATGAATTACACTCCTGAGAGTAATATTTTGATATTAAATTACTCTGAGTTTATCAATCCTCGTCCTCAAGACGGCAGATGAGATCGAAAAGTGCCTTTGCGCTGTTGAAGTTTTCGGGGATAATCTCGCCTGCGGGAATGGTAACGTCGAATACGTCGGAGATTTCGGTGATGGTGCTTACGATGTCAAAGGAATCGAAGATCTTGTCATCGATAAGGGTCTCACAGGTCTCGAAGTCGACTTCGGGATGAAGGTTCTCCAGGATTTCGTAAAGGTCTTTGATGTTCATTTTTATATTCCTCCGTTTTAATTATTTACGATTGATAATAACAATCCTCTGCCCATCGGGCAGGGTTAGATTCGATGTATTGGTAAATTTCGGTGTAATCCTTCTCGTTTCGGATTATGTGGTCGTGATAGGAGCGCTGGAAGATTGGGTGCCCGATTTCACGGTTGCAGTATCGTTTAAGCAAGGACACAAATTTGGGGATAACCGCATTTGTAGGGTTCGGCGCTTGCGACGAACCGTTTGTCGGATTTTCGGGCAGGATAGAGATAATCAGATGAATGTGATTTGGCATGATAATATATTTTTCAACGGATATATTATCATATTTTCCATTCATCAAGTTGATATATTTATCCACAGTTTTACCTGCGTTGCTCAATCGAACACACGGGATGTCGTAAACGCCATCCCCTACGACTATTTCGGATAATATACATTTTCTGTTCTCCGTGCAGATGGTCACAAAATAGGCTCCTGCCTCGCTGTAATCAAATCCTTTTGCACGGTTGGGTTTCCTTTTTGGCAATTCCATATATCTTCAGATACAATCAGAAAATCAGCGACTTATATTTCTCCTTCAGCACAGCGCCGCAGCGTTCTATCGCTTCGGCGGCGAGGACTTCGAGGACATCAATATGGCTGCCTCGCAGGGAATTGTCACGCTTTACAACCGAAAGCTCGGTGCAGCCTAAGATAAGACACTGGGCGCCTGCTTTTTTGAGCATCCGCTCGGCAGAGCCGAAAAGCTCCATATCCGCAGGCTTTGATGCCTTTACATAGTCGTAAATAGTGCTTGTTATAGCTGCCTGAGCCTTTTCATCGGGGAGAATGGGGGTTATACCCTGAGCTTCAAGCTCAGTCTGGAAAATCTTTGCCTGTCTCGTGCCCTCCGTCGCCATAATGCCTGCGGCGGTGATGCCTGCCTCTTTCAGACGGCGGACGGTTTCTCTGGGTGCGTGGATTACGTGGGTGCGCAGTGCTTCGGTAAGCTCTGCGTGGAAATAGTGAGCAGTGACGCAGGGAATTGCAATACATTCGACGCCAAGAGACTCAAGAGCCTTGCCGGCCTCCAGCATGGGCGGCAGAGGATTATCTCTGCTCTGCCCCAGAATGTATGCAGTGCGGTCGGGGGTATCGGGACGGCTGATTATGCACATGGGAAGATGCTTCTGGTCGGTGTCTGCCTCGGTCATATCAATTACGGTCTGCATGAAATATGCAGTTGCCATAGGGCCGAGACCGCCGATAACTCCAAGCTGTTTCATAATGCTCTCCTCTTAGTTTGAGTAGCTGGCGGTAGGTGTTGCCGGGTATTTTGATGCGTCAAAGCGATGGCTGTTCTTGTGGCTTGAAGAGTAGCTCTTTATCTGGGCATCGGTCTTCATAAAGCCGTCAAAGTAGCCGACTCTGGGTGTTGCGTCAAAGTGATAATAGCCTGTGCCTATGTCTACAAGGCTCCAGTAATGCCTTGATTCGCTGTTTGAATTTCTGACCTTTACAACATCGATATTTTCAATGCCGCAGTATTCAAAGAGTGCCTTCGAGCAGGCGAAGTAGGTGTAGCAGTCGCCGGAGCGCTTCTTAAAGCCTGCAATAGCGGCCTTCTTCCAGTTGCCCTTGTCGGAGTGACCTGAGTAGCCGATGTTTCTGCGGCACCAGTCGTAAATCTTTCTTATCTTCTGGGCGTCGGTCATGCCGTCCTTGAAGATGTTCTTTGCAACCTTTGATACGTACTTTTCAAGCTCGGTGTCGGTGTCAAGCTCGTCCTGTGTGCCGAACTTGAAGGTCACTGTCTTGGTGGAAACGTTGCCGTTGCTGTCAACAGCAGTATAAATTACCTCATAAGAGCCTGTCTTTGTGGGGTCAACGGCGCTGGTATCAACCTTTACGCTGACTGTGCCGTCGCGGTTGTCCGTTGCGGTGACGCCCTGCTTGTAGGAAACGGACTCGCCGATTACAACGGTGCGGTTGCGGGCCCCGCTGATTACGGGAGGCTCCTCGTCCTTGATGATATTCAGATGCGCTGCGCCGAAGGGTGCAGCGTTTCCGCTTATATCAGTAATTTCAAGGTAAACAAGCTGTGTGCCTACCATAGTAAGGTTCGGCTCGCCGTTTGAATATTTTACGACAAGGGGTGATACCTCATCGGTGCTGCTGATGAAAGCCTCAGGCCTTACGCTGTCGCCCAGCCAGATGTCAACCTGCTTGAGGGTGACGGTAGGTGCGGTGGTATCCTCAACAATCAGCAGAACGTTTCGCTCCTGACCGTCGGTGCTGACTCTGACGGTGTGGCAGCCTACGGTATCAAGCTGCTCACGGGAGGGAGCGACGACATACTGAACATCGGTATTGCCGTTTTTGCCGAAGACGGAGGCAGGGAGTATTCTGGTGCCGACCTCTGTCTTGCAGTAGAGATTGAGATCAAGTCCTGCAGAGCTGAGAGCGTCAAGACCTGCATTAAAAACAGTCTTCATTCTTGCCTCGCTGCTTGCGGCGGCTTTTATGTCACAGTCGCTGACAAAGCGAATATCGGTTTCGGAAGCCGCATCGGGAAGAACAGACGGTGCGTCGCTGCCGGAAAGATCGGTGGGTGAATAGGGTGAAAGATCGCCGAGGCTGTAGGGGTCGTCCGTTTCGGGAGCGGCGCCCTTGGGATCGTAATTTTTAAGCTCGGTGTAGTAAAGGCTCAGATCCCCCAGCATTTCCTCTGAGGCGATTGCACGGAAGCCTGTTGTCATAATGAAGCTGTAAAGACACAGACAGCAGAGCACTACGGCAAGCAGTACCTTTGTAAAGGTGCGAAGATGCTCCCAGGTGCGCACCTTTTCGGTGGCCTCCTCTACCTTGGCGCCCACTGCGCGTACGGGGGCAGGAGCCTTGTTATAGATGTCGCGGACCTTCTTGCCGATGACTTCCGCAGATACACCCTTTGAATATCGGGACTTGTCCTTGGCAAGCACCTCACGGAGATTTGCGGTGTTTTTTACAACGCCTTTCTTCGGGCGCTTTGAATTTGGATGGGGTACGCAGTTATCTCTTGAAAATAATTTTGAATATGTATCCGCGCCGCTTCTTCCCTCGGAGCGGAATCGTGTATATGACTGATTCTGACTCACTGTATTACCTCCACACGGTGGCCGTGCTGATTTTCATTTTCCAACTAAATATTTTATCACAATTATATTGTTTGTTCAACGGCAAAAAAACCCTAAATATATGTACCATACATGAATAATATGTTATTGCTGACAAAAGAGAGTGAGAATATCCCGAAAAAGGCAAAAAAACACCCTTTCCCCCATGAGGGAGAAAGGGTGCGGAATGTCGGATGTTTTTATGCGCTCTGAGCAGAAACGTGCGATTTCATGACGTCCTTTATAATGTCCATTGCCTCGTCGAGAATCTCGTTTGTGTGGGTTGCCATGTAGCTTGTGCGCAGCAGGCAGTCGTCCTGGGGTACTGCAGGGGGCAGCACGGGATTTACATATACTCCTGCCTCGTAAAGCAGCTTGCCGCTGGTGAGGGTGTTGACAAAGTCAAAGGTGCGGATAGGCACGATGGGGGTAATATCGTTGTCACAGGGTCGGCGGTCTATGCCGCGCTTGTCAAGTCCGTTTCGTACATATCCTGCAATCTCCTGCAGACGGGTGACAAGCTCGGGTCTTTTCTGAAGCTGATGCAGTGCTTCAAGAGCGGTGGCGCAGCTTGCAGGAGTGATGGAAGCTGAGAAAATAAAGGGTCTTGAGTTGTGACGGACATATTCGACAACTCTGGCAGAGCCTGCCATGTAGCCGCCGAGGGATGCGAGGGACTTTGAGAAGGTTCCCATGTAAATGTCCACTTCGTCCTCAAGGCCGAAGTAGCTGGCAGTACCTCTTCCCCCCTCGCCGATAACGCCCAGACCGTGGGCATCGTCAACCATTACTCTGGCTCCGTATTCCTTGGCAAGAGCAACTATCTCAGGGAGCTTTGCAATATCTCCGCCCATGCTGAATACGCCGTCGGTGACGATAAGTGCACCTGCGGTTTCGGGGACCTTCTCAAGGCACTTGCGAAGTCCCTCCATGTCGGAATGGTCGTATCTGAGCATCTTGCCCCAGGACAGCTTGCAGCCGTCATAGATGCTTGCGTGATTCTCCTTGTCGCAGATGACGTAATCGTTTCTGCCAACCAATGCGGAGATTATGCCCAGATTAGACTGGAAGCCTGTTGAGAAGGTGGTGACTGCCTCCTTGTTGAGGCACTTTGCAAGCTCTGCTTCAAGCTCCATGTGCATGGTGAGGGTACCGTTGAGGAAGCGTGAGCCGCTGCAGCCGCTGCCGAATTTTTCAAATGCCTTTATTCCCGCTTCGATTACCTCGGGACATGCTGTCAGTCCCAGATAATTGTTTGAACCCAGCATTATGCGGCGCTTGCCCTCCATGATAACCTCTATGTCCTGTCGGGATTCCAGTGCGTGGAAATAAGGATAAATATCCATACCCTTTATTTCATCGACCAATTTATAATCATCACATTTTTTGAACAGATCCATAACTATACCTCTTCCCTGATATTATTTGCAGCAATCTTATTGCATAGTGTCGAAATACATCAAGTTAATGATACAACATATTAGAAAATCTAGTCAATTAACAAATTGAATAAATATAGCAAACGAGATAAACGCTTTTGTTTAATAAAGTAACTAAAAAGAATTAAGAAAATATTAAAATTTATTAAGTTAAACGTTTTGCGGCTTTTTCCCATAACAGTGCGGTTTTGATGAACTTAAAACACGGTATTGACAAAATGATAGCAGTATGATAATATACATTTAACCGAAAGGTTAAATGTTAAAACTTAAACGAGAGTATGAAAGGAGAAAAGAGTATATGAATGTTATTGAAACAAATGCCCTGACGAAGTTCTACGGCAGGGCGCGGGGAATAAAGGATATTTCCCTCAGCGTGGAGCAGGGCGATTTCTTTGGGTTTATCGGACCCAACGGAGCAGGAAAATCCACCACCATCAGACTGCTGTTAGGTCTTATCAGACCCACCTCGGGCAGTGCAAAGGTGCTGGGTCTTGACTGCGTGAAGGATAAGAGAGAAATTCTCTCAAAAGTCGGCTTTATGCCCGGTGAGGCTGCATTCTACAACCTGACCGCAAAAGAAGTCATTAAGATGAGCGCAGAGCTTCGGGGTATCGACTGCGAAGAGGAGGCAAAGCGTCTCTGCGAGCTGTTTGAGGTGGATATGGGAAAGCGCATCGGTCAGCTTTCTCTGGGAAACAAAAAGAAGGTCAGCATTGTTTGTGCGCTGCAGCACAGACCTGATCTGTATATTCTTGATGAGCCCACCAGCGGACTTGACCCCCTTATGCAGAAGCGCTTCTTTGATGAGCTCAGCGCACGCAGGGCTGAGGGTGCCACGGTATTCCTGTCCACCCATGTTCTCTCTGAGGTGCAGGCACACTGCACCAATGCCGCGATTGTCCGCGAGGGCATAATCATTGCCCGCAACAGCGTTTCCGAGCTGTCGGGAGGAAGCACCAAGCGTGTTTTTCTGCGCTCTGTTTCCGCACCTCCCGAAATCGACGGCGTGAAGGATATAAAGACAACCGAGGACGGCGTCAGCTTCCTTTACAGCGGAGATGCGGCACTCCTTGCACAGGAGATAGGCAGAATGCCCATCACGGACTTTACCGTATCGGAGCCTGAGCTTGATGAAATATTCATGCATTACTATGAGAGGGAGGCAGAAAGCAAATGAAGACAATATATAAGTTTGAGCTTCGCAGAGGAAAAAACACTGCTCTGATTTTCACAATTGTATGCACAGCTCTCATACTTTTCTGCATGGCGGTATATCCCATGCTGAAGGATATGCTGGGAGATATGAGCGTAATGATGGCGGATATGGGGGAATTTGCCCAGATGTTCAGCCTGGATGAGCTTGACTATGGCTCTGCACAGGATTATTATGCTACTGAGGGCGGAATAATGCTGGCTCTCTGCGGTGCGATACTGGCTGCATTTCTCGGCGGCGGCACCCTTGGCAGAGAGGAAAGCGAGCATACGGCAGAATGGCTGCTGACACATCCCGTCTCAAGGAGCAGGATTTTCTTAGGAAAGCTGCTGGCTGCGGCAACTCTGCTGCTGGGGATGAATGTAGTCTGCGCAGTTGTTACGGGTCTTTCCTTCCCTGTTATCGGCGAGCCGCTGGAAATAAAAACCTTTGCGATGTTCTATATTGCGCAGTACATCATGCATCTGGAGATTGCCTGCGTAAGTCTGCTGCTCTCCTCTCTGATGAGACGCTCCGCAGGTCCTCTGGGACTTGGAATTTCAATGGTCATGTACTTCCTGAGCCTTACTGCATCAGCTGTTGAAGAGCTTGAATTTCTGACCTATATCACTCCGTTTTCCTATTCCGATGCTGCTTCGATATTCTCGGAGGGTGCGATAGACATGGCGAAAATGGGCATAGGCATTGCGGTTATG
>JAZUPA010000086.1:0-4826 GCA_045604945.1 Acutalibacteraceae bacterium | reverse complement strand
ATGATGGATCTTGCCCTGATGATGCCCAAGCAGGAAGTATCCCTTGACGTGTCCTTTAAAAACGTCATGAGCGTTGATATCCCCGTATATGACGCAAAGACCAGAACCCCTGATCCTGCTGATGTCTATCCTTACTCATTTGCGTTCACCTCAGGGGACCTTGATTCAGCTGTTCATGAGCTGTCCGATCTGCTCCCGAGCCTGCTTGAGCTTGCGGAAAAGGAAAAGGCAACCCAGCTGCTGGCTGCTGAGATCGAGCGTACCCGCCGAAGAGTAAATGCTCTTGAGCACGTTATGATTCCCCAGTACATCGAGACTATCCGCATGATTACCATGAAGCTTGATGAGAACGAGCGCAGCTCTACCGCAAGACTCATGAAGGTCAAGGATATGATGATCGAAAAGACCATAATGGAGCGCAGAAGGCGCGAAGGTCTGGCATAAGAAATAAAGCCACTGCTTTTTTTAGCAGTGGCTTTACAAGTAAAAGCAGAAAAGAGTGATAGAATGTACCTGTCGGAATACTGCGATGTAAAATGCGAAGAAAAATATAATGTAGTATTTGTAACATGGAAGAAATTCTGCTGTATGGAAGATTACCGAAAACCGCTCCAATACGCTCTGGCAATTATCCGAGAGCATAAATGCGACTATGCGGCAGATACCAGAAACGGCTTTGAGAATATCCCCGAAGACACCGCATGGGTGGCAGAATATTTCATGCCCAAGGCATCTGAATACGGCTGCAAGCGCATATATTTTATAATAGATAAGGAAAACAGCCTGAAAGAAGAGCTCGAAAGACAGCAGGCAGATTCCGAGGGGATAATGGGATTCAGGTACATATATTCTCTTGATGAAATTTAATAAAAAAGAGTTCGGATTCAGATTGAATCCGAACTCTTTTTTATTATCCGACATCTATTATCTCATCGCACTCATCATCTGAGGGAGTCTCAAAAAGCTCATTGCACTTGCAAAGCAACGCTTCATCAGCCTCATAGCTCAGATTATCATTTCCTTTTGCCTTGTCAGCGTTTCTTATTTTTGCATTTTCCAATACCCTTTCATCGCTTGCCCTGATATAAACCATTTTTACATCGGCCCCAAGCGTTTCAAACCTTGCTCTTACAGAATCCCTTTCCGCCCTGAACCAGAATCCGAAATCCAGAAGCACATCAATTCCCGATGCGGCAATCTGCTCCGCTTTGCGGAGCAAAAATGCCTTGCAGCGTTCAGCAACAGAATTATGCTCATCTCCAAGCCTTTCAGAAAAGAGACTCAGCATAAGCTCATCGACAGACAGAACCACAACATTTCGTTCCTTTCTGAGATTTTCAGCATAAAAACTCTTGCCTGCACACACTTTTCCGCATAGCATAATTATTTCACTCATAAAAACACCTCACACATTGCACAAAAATCAAGGCTGAAAATTGTGCAATCAATTTAAAGCCCCAAAAATTAAAAGCCAAATTGACAGAGGATTGTCAATGTGCTAAAATCCGAATCGTAAAGAGAAAAGAAAACGACCAGACTACAGAAAGGGACTGAGAACAGAATGAATATCTGGCATCATATTGCAAAAGAGCGAATCGCTCCTGAAAGATTCATGGCATGTATTGAAATTTCAAAAGGCAGTAAGAATAAGTACGAGCTCGACAAGCAGACAGGTCTGCTTAAAATGGACAGAGTCCTTTATACATCCACCCACTATCCTGCAAACTACGGATTTATTCCCAGGACCCTCGCAGATGACGATGACCCCCTTGATGTTCTCGTTCTCTGCTCGGAGCCCATACTTCCGCTGACTCTTGTTGAGTGCTACCCCATCGGCGTTATTGCAATGGAGGATGATGACTCCGCGGACGAAAAAATAATCGCAATCCCTTTCAGAGATCCTTCCTATAATAATTATCAGGATATCAACGAGATTCCCGTCCATGTGTTTGACGAAATCCGTCATTTCTTCGAGGTTTACAAGTCCCTTGAGGGAACAAAGACCGTGGTTCAGGAAGTTTCCAACCGCGAAACCGCAATGGAAATAATCAACAAGTGTCTTGCAAAATACGACAAGGTATTCGCAGGCAATGTATAATCAATGAAAAGCTTCGGGTCACCCCGAAGCTTTTATTCATCTGCAGAAAGAAGGCGCTTGCGGTATTCCGCAGGACTTTCACCGGTGATGGCGCGGAACTTTTTGTGGTAGTAGTCAACGCTTTTGTAGCCCACCTGACGCGCGATCTCATAAACCTTCATATCGCTGTCGCGAAGAAGGGTCATTGAGTGTTCGACCCTGAGCTTATCTATGTAATTATTAAAGCTCATGTCTGCTGCCTTATGGAATATCTTCCCGAGATAGGCGCTGTTATATCCGAAAAGGGTCGCAAGGGAAGCGAGCTTAATCGGAGAGCTGTAATTATGCCTTATATAATGGAAAACGTCATCAAGAACAGAATCCCGTGATGTACCGCCGATGCTGGACATAATGAGATCGAACTGCTCAGAATAGAAATTAAGAACTTCGTGCAGAAAAGTCTTGCGCGAAATAAGGCTGAGAATTTCGGTGTTGGATGCAAAGGGAATGTTGGCTGTACTGTAGAGATTAAGGAATGCGCCCTTTATCTGCAGCAGGAGGTCGGAGAGAAACAGCTTGATATCAGCAGAAGCAGCCTGAGTGGACACAAGATAATCCCTGAGTGATTCGGTGATATCGGTAACATTATGCCGTTTGAAGGTCTGCAGTCCGTCCAGGTACTGTCTGCGGAAGGAATCCAGCCGTACATTTGAAAGATTGTCGCGCTTTAGTGCTATAAGTTTTCCGTAGAAAAAAGCAAAGGTATCACTGGAGGCAAGAAATTTGCGGTCACCGGCATATCTTGCCTGAGAGTAGGAAGAATTGATATCTCTGACAGAAGAAACGGGATTTCCCAGAGAGATGAAAAAACCGGAATTCTCGCGTAAGCGTGAGTGAAAATCATTGATAAGTTCGTTGACAATGCTTATGGAAAGAGCGCCTTTGATAAGCACTATTTCAGAACCGGAAACGGTAAAGCTGTCATAATAGACCTTATCGAAGCCTGAATTTCGGACAAATTCCGCAAAAGAAGAAACCGAAGCAGAGCTGTCGGGAATCAGGGAGTCGAATATTGCAACCTGGTACTGGTCAGCTTCGAGATTCAGTGCATTGATGACCGATTTGTCGGGAATATTACCGGAAATAACAACATCGCGCAGAACCTCACGAAAAGCGAGAGTACGATAGGTTCGGTGTATTTCAGAATCATTATGAGCCTGAACAATGCGCTCCCGCAGTGCCTTGAGCTCAGAAGCAAGCTCTGCGGAGGAGACAGGCAGAACAAGATATCTGTCAGCGCCGTAACGCAGACCTGCCTGAGCGACCTTGAAATCAGACTTGGAAGAAATCAGGAAGAAATGCCCTTCAAAGCCCCTTGACCTGGTGACTTCCATAATATCGCAAAGCTCAGAGAAGGGGAGAGAGCCGTCGAGAATAACAAGGGAGGGCAAGCGAGAAAGTATCATTGAAATGGAATCATCACGTCCATGAACGTCGGAAATCAACTCAAAGCCGTGGGAAGACCAGTCTGCGAGCTGGCGGATCTTTCGCCTGGAGGAGCCCTCGCCGGACACGATTATAAGGGTTTCCGTAATATATCCCTCCCTCAGAATTCTTTGAAGAAATTATAAAATAATCAGTATGTTTTGTCAATTGACCGCTGAAGAACCGCGCTGAAAGGGTAAAACGATTAATCTGACTGATAGTATCAAAATGAACAAAATTATAAGTGAGCGAATGTGAGATATGATGAATAATTGCTTTTTGGGATTTTGGAGAAGTGAGTACAAAAGGGTAAAAAAGCTTGTTTACGAATTGGAAAGAGGTAATTTTTCAAAGTAACGCAACAAAGTGACGGTTTTATGAAAATGGCATAACCACGCAGATTTTTGTGTATTTTAAAACGTTTGTGAAACCGATTGCAACAAAAATTGTCAGATGTCACAATTATCTCTGACCAATTTTTAGCAGTTTGCCAGATTGCATTTGCGGTAAAATATGTTATCATATGAAATGTGCAAACTAACTTTAATTATTTATTGTTAGCACAACAAAAAAAGGGAGGAAAAAACTTATGAAAACGAACTCTAAGCTGACAAAGCGCGTGCTCGCGATCGCTCTCGCAGTATGTATGCTTTGCAGCGTGCTTGTTACCGGAATCGGTACAGGCCTCACAGCCAAGGCTGCTGATGAAAGCCTTGCACTTACCGTTGGTCTTTACATCGATGCAAACACCGATGTAAATGAAACCAAGACCATAACTGGCAACGGTACCTACACCTTTACTTTCACTCCCGCAGCTGCTTCCGCTGGCGCTGTCAGCGGCAACATCTGGGGCAACATCACCTATCTTGAGAAAACTGCTGATTCAAGTGCTGTTGATGTTGATGTTACAGTCAGCATTGAGGGCAACAACTTCAGTGGCGGCTATTGCAACATCAATGACACCACTTGGGGCGGCACTGCTGCTGAGTTCGGCGCAGACAACTGGACCGATGGCGGTTTTAAGGCTTACACCTGGACCGGCACCGAGACTGTTACCGTTACCGCAACAGTTTCCGGTATTAAGTGGGCAGAAGAGTCCGGCGACGACACCACTGGCGACGACACCACCGGCGACGACACCACCGGCGACGACACCACCGGCGACGACACCACCGGCGACGACACCACCGGCGACGACACCACCGGCGACGACACCACCGGCGATGACACCACCGGCGATGACACCACCGGCGACGACACCACC
>JAZUPA010000085.1:0-3560 GCA_045604945.1 Acutalibacteraceae bacterium | reverse complement strand
AAGACTGGCACATCCTCAAGCAGATACTGCAGAGAGGCATCGTCCCAGATGGCGTCAGATGCCGAAGCTGTGGGAGCGGTAAAGGTGATGACCAGTGCCGCAGCGACGACGATGACAGCTGTTGCGGCAGTCCATATAAGAGTTTTGGGTCTGTTTTTAAGCATTGTGATTCTCTCCTTTATTGATTTGGTGTCTGAACTCATGGTGGTGGATGTAAGCATCATATCAGATGCCAAGTGACGGACGTTGAGCATATCCACAAGGGTACGCCCATATTCTAGACTGTGTTCATTGCCCACGGCCTTTATAACGGCACTGTCACAGGCAAGCTCGCTGTCCTGACGGGACAGATACGCTGCCAGCCATACAAGGGGATTGAACCAGTGAACAGCGAGACACAGAATACGAATAAGCGCCCACAGATGGTCTCCGTGGCGATAATGGGCAAGCTCGTGAGTTATTACGTATTTATATCTTGTGCTGTCATCAGCGGCAAAGCTGTTTATGTATATGGAGGGTTTTACAAAGCCGAATAAAAGAGGAGAGGATAAATCCTCTGCTGCATATACCGTCAGAGGGGAGTCGGGGTCGTGCAATTCTTTTCGGGAAGCCTTCAAACGTGAATACATTCTGATATTGCTGACTATAGAAAATGCAAGAGTTACAGATATTCCGCAAAGCCATATCAGGTTCAGAACAGGTAATGCGGAATTATTTACCGGGTTTGCCTCAGCGGTGTTTGCAATCTCAGAGGATATTGAATCAGGCTCGATATATTCGGATTCGCCCGGATTCTCCGGCTGCCAAAATGTAACCGCAGCCCGGCTTGATTTTTGAAAATCAAACAGATTCATTAGGCTCAATTCAGATTGCCCGACGGAAAAAGGGAGAAGCAGCCGCAGTGCGGCGATTGCCCAAAGGGAATATATTACAGTCGGTGACAAATGGCGGCGCAGCAGAAATCGCAATGCTGTAATAATCAGAATGAGGAATGATGATGTGATAATAATTTCTGTCACAGTATCACTCCTTTGGTGCTTCTGCCTCAGCCTTTTTCAGCAGCTCATAAAGCTCATCAATCTCCTGTCTGCTGATAGGGCGGCTGCTTACAAACTGAGCCACAAGGGACGTAACACTTCCGCCGAACATTCTGTCAATAAGTGAAGCGGTTTCCTGTGAAGCGGCTTCCTCTCTTGTTACCTCAGGGAAAATAAGCTTTGCTCTGCCGCCTTCCTCAAAGCGGAGAAGACCCTTTGACTCCATACGCGTTACCATAGTCGTGACGGTGCTTTTTGCCCAGCCGACCTGCTCGTTCATGGCTTTTACAATCTGCATGAGGGTTTTGGGGGATTCTTCCCACAGATATTCCATTATTTTAAGTTCTCCTGCATGAATCTGTCTGTCCATAGTTCACCTTCCTTTCGGACTACTCTTGTAAACCTATAATAACACATCGGACTACACTTGTCAACCTTTTTCGGGAACTGAGTTGATAAAAGCAGATTTGCATCTGTCCATGGTGTGTGGTATCATGTTTTTACGCTTCAAGGAGGTATGCACAGATGATAGGAAAAACCGTAACAGTAACAATGGACAGACCTCTGGGCTCTCATCACCCGAAGCATCCCGATATGATATATCCCGTCAATTACGGCTATGTGGAAGGGGTAATGGCTCCTGACGGAAACTGGCAGGATGCCTATGTGCTGGGAGTTGATGTTCCTCTTGAAAAATTCACGGGGAAAATCATCGCTGTTATCCACCGCTATGACGACGTGGAGGAAAAATGGGTCGTCGCCCCCGATGAAATGACCTTTACAAAAGAAGAAATCGCCGATGCGGTAAGGTTTCAGGAACAGTTTTTTCACAGTGAGATTCGAATGTAAATAGTTTACCGCTTTTGCTCAATAAATGGTTGAAAAGTTCGGGCAGACAATATATAATGGTAAAAAATAAAACGAAAAGGGGTATTTCCATGAGTGCAAATGTTGCAAAAAAAGAGCGTTATCTTCTCGGCATTATCGGCGCGTTTCTTGGCGCAGCCATCGGCGGTGTTGTCTGGTATGTGCTTTATCAGGCAAATGTTGTGGCAAGCCTCAGCGGTTTTGTCGCTGTTCTGTGCGCAATAAAGGGTTATAAGCTTTTTGCAGGCAAGGAAAGCGTAAAGGGCGTTGTCACTGCTATCATAATCAGTATAGTGGTAATCGCTGCTGCATGGTATCTCAGCATCGCTACAGAAATATACAAGGTTGTAATTGAGGAATACGAATCGGGTCATCTCGGCTACAAGCCCACCTTTATCGAGAGCCTCAACTTTACCCACGAGTATTTCCAGTATGAGGACTTTGCAAGAGCTGCATTCGGAAACCTCGGACTTGGTATGCTGTTCTGCGTGATCGGCGGATTCTCTGTTGCAAAGAATGCAATTGCAAGAATCAACGAGCAGAAGTTCTATGAGAACCAGGCCGCAAAGATGATCGAAGAAGCAAATGCTGCTTCTGAAAAGGCAGCTGCTGAGACTGAAACTGCTGCTGAAACTGCTGCTGAAACTGCTGCAGAGCCCGCAGCTGAGACTGAAGCACCTGCAGAGCCTGAAGCTGCTGCTGAGGACGACGGCAAATGGACCTGCACCAAGTGCGGTGCAAAGGCAGAGGGAGATGTCTGCGAATACTGCGATTCTCCCCGCGAAGCATAAGAAGCATAAATAAGATGCAAACCCCCTCTGCGGATGAAAATCCGCAGAGGGGGTTTAAATTCCGCGCTGCACTAACCGTCGCATCTGCGTAAACACAGAGTACTATCGGTTTGCGTTATTTCAGGCTGTATTGTATTTTCAATTCCCGTTCTTAACCTCGCAGATTCAGGTTGTTTTGACAAATTATATCTTTGATTACCCGTGTTTTCAAGGAGTGTCATATTCCGAAGGGAAAAAATCAGTTTCATTATTGCCCCGATTGTTAAAAAATAGTCATATCGCTGAGTAAAACTGGTCAAAATATGAAATAATCAATATAAATTGCGATTTTTTCTAAAAGCACTGGACTTTTGGGGTGTATGTATGCTAAAATTTCTTGTGGTATTGCACGGGGATTTTCATGTCCTCACAATGTGCGGTATATAATCGCAAAAAATAAATGGAGGTAGATTACAATGGGCAACAAGTTTGTTTACCTTTTTTCCGAAGGTAACGCCAACATGCGTGAGCTCCTCGGCGGTAAGGGTGCTAACCTTGCAGAGATGACCAACATCGGTCTTCCTGTACCCCAGGGCTTCACCGTAACTACTGAGGCTTGCACCCAGTATTACGAAGACGGACGCAAGATCAATGATGAGATCCAGGCACAGATCATGGAGTACATCGACAAGATGGAAGGCATCACCGGCAAGAAGTTCGGTGATAAGGAGAATCCTCTCCTCGTTTCCGTCCGTTCCGGTGCTCGTGCATCCATGCCCGGTATGATGGATACCATCCTCAACCTCGGTCTTAACGAGGAAGTTGTTGAGGTTATGTCCGCTAAGTCCGGCAACCCCCGTTGGGCTTGGGACTGCTACAGAAGATT
>JAZUPA010000084.1:0-28006 GCA_045604945.1 Acutalibacteraceae bacterium | reverse complement strand
GCTTTACTGAGCCGTCTTCGCACAGCAGAAGCTCGGCAGAGCGAAGCTTGCCGTTGTAGTTGTAGCCCATGGAGAAGCCGTGGGCGCTTGTGTCGTGGATGTAGATATAGTCACCCATCTCAATCTCGGGCAGCATTCTGTCGATTGCAAACTTATCATTGTTTTCGCACAGTGAGCCTGTTACATCATACATATGATCGCACTCTGCATCTTCCTTGCCAAGCACTGTGATGTGATGATAAGCACCATACATTGCAGGGCGCATAAGATTGCAGGCACAGGCATCAACGCCGATATAGTTCTTGTGGGTGTTCTTGCGGTGGATTGCCTGTGTTACAACTGCGCCGTAGGGAGCAAGCATGAATCTGCCAAGCTCTGAGAAAATTGCACAGTCATCAAGTCCTGCAGGCACCATGATACGCTCAAACACTTCCTTTACCTTACGTCCCACATATGCAATGTCAATGGGCTCCTGGCCTGGATGATATGGTATTCCCACTCCTCCGGAAAGGTTTATGAAGCTTACGGAAACACCTGTTTCTTCTTTCAGCTCAACCGCAAGGTTGAACAGTATCTCTGCAAGGGTGGGGTAATAATCGGGGTCTGTGGTGTTGCTCGAGAGGAAGGAATGCAGTCCGAAACGCTTTACGCCCTCCGCCTTGAGGATTCTGAAGCCCTCGGTAATCTGCTCTCTGGTAAAGCCGTACTTTGCATCTCTCGGCATATCCATGATTGCGTTGCCAAGGCGGAATTCTCCGCCGGGATTGTAGCGGCAGCAGATAGTCTCAGGCAGACCGCAGGTCTTCTTCAGAAACTCAATATGGGTTATATCGTCAAGATTGATGATCGCATCAAGCTCTCTGGCAAGGACAAATTCTTCGGCGGGAGTTGCGTTGGAGGAGAACATTATGTTGTCACCCTCGCAGCCCACTGCATGGCTGAGTTTGAGCTCGGTATATGAGGAGCAGTCCATGCCGCAGCCCTCTTCCATAAGCATCTGCATAATGTAGGGATTGGGCGTTGCCTTTACTGCAAAATACTCCTTGAATCCCTTGTTCCACGAAAATGCATCATAGAACTTTCTTGCATTTTCTCTTATCCCCTTCTCATCATAAATGTGAAAAGGCGTGGGAAACTGCTTTACTATTTCTTCAATCTGTTCCTTTGTTACAAATGCCTGCTTCTTCATGTATATCTTCCTTTATATATTATTTCTTTCTTGATCGGACTATCTGACGCTTCAGTCTTCCAGTGCATCAAGCCCGTATTTTATAAGACGAAGTTCATACTTCAGGGAATCCTTGATTACATGCACAAGGTTTTCCTTTTCAGAATAAAGGCAGCTTTCCTTATCCCCTGTCAGTACCTTTTTTGAGTCTACAATCAGTCTTATCTGGTCGCCTCTGTCGGAGGTCTTAAATATCTGCGCTCTCTCCGCTTCAATATCAGCGTCAGTTATAATGACAACCTTTTTGCCTTCCTCTGCAGCTTTTGTAAGCAGCTTCATAAACTGCGCCGCAAGGGTGGCTTCCGCCGCAAAATAGACCCTCTTCTGCGCTTTCTCAAGCATATTGAATATTCTGTCTTCAATATTCCCTCTTCCGTTTATGGTAAGATACCCCTCTGAGGAAACTGTTGAATTGGGAACAAGCTTTTTAAGCTGCTCTGCAGCCTGCTGCTGATGGCGTATTCTGCTTTCGCAGAATTCATCAATGGGTACTGCTGTGTATCTGACAGGGCTTCCCTCTATAATATATGCTCCGCCTTTTTCGGAAAGTGTGGCGGCGGCAGTATATGTATTGGAACGGGAAATACCTGTCAGCTTTGCCAGTTCGTAGCCTGTAAAGCTCTCGCCGGCAAGGAGCTGAGTGTATATTGTCGCTTCCAGCCTTGTCAGTCCGAAAAGCGAAAGGAGCTCGTAAACATCCATGCCTGTCACCTGCGTGTTTCTTTATAGGAACACTATATCACTTATTTTCTGTTTGTCAACTGTCATAATGAATAATCATGGGGTAATTCATTACAAAAAAGAGTACACACCCGAAAGGATGTGTACTCTTACTGTATTATCTCTTGTCGTTCTTTACTGAACGCAGTATCAGGAGACAGGCTCCCGAAAGGCATACGACTGTGAATATCAGCACAAGCCATGTGAGAATAAGATTCCAGGGGCTATGCTCATACATGGGAACAATGTACTGCTGCACCAGGTTATCAAGCTGCTGTCCGCTGTAGGTTGTTCCGAGTATTCTGCGGTAATATGCATCGATCAGGGTGTTGCAGTCTGCAATATTGCCGAGAGCCTGCATTGACCAGCGGCTTGCGCAGAAAAATGAAATAATATTTGTTGCGCCTTCAAGGGTGAAGAGTATACCCGAGAAAAGAAGCTGCGGTATAAGCAGTATCGGTGCAAAAACCATAGCTCTGTCGGGATTTTTTGCAATGGAGGATACCAGCATTCCAAGAGCTGATGAGGACACCATGACAAGGAAAATTGTAATTAGTATTTCAATAAAAGGTGCATTGCCTATCGCTCCGCCCTCGGGCATTCCCACTGCAAGAGCAAATACTGTTACAGTCAGCAGACTCTGTACAAAGCACAGTCCCGCCTGCACAAGAAGCTTTGAACAAATATATGAGTCCAGACGCATATCTGACATGTATTCTCGCCTGAGTATACCTCGTTCCTTGCATATCTCCTGAATGGAGTTCATAAGTCCTACCCAGACAGCTGCGCAGGAAAGGCAGAACAGCATCTGCTGGGAAAGGAAGGTCTGCTTGAACACATCTTCCCCTGCTACAAGCGAAATCAGCAGTGCGATGAGCGGTCCCTGCAGAAGCAGGAATGCAAGTCGTATTTTATCGTGCCACAGGAGATTAACATAGCGCTTCGCCATTACCAGTGTCTGCTTTCCGAAGGGCTTCTTGGTACTGCTGTATTCTCGCTTCTCCACAGTCTGGGTGACCTCTGCAACCTTCGCTCTCTTGGAGTTATTGAATCTGATTTCCCAGCCCTGAGGGTCCTTTTCAACCTTCAGGTACGCTTCCGCCAGGTCATTTACACCGAAGAATTCCAGTGCTCCCTTGGGAGGTCCGAAGTAAGCCATATATCCGCCGCTGCCGAGAAATATCATCTTGTCGCACAGGTGCAGATTCTGGGTTGTGTGTGTGATGGCTACGATCGTCTTTCCTCTTCGGCTCATCTTCTGAAGCAGCAGCATAAGGCTGCGCTCTGTTCCGGGGTCAAGTCCCGAGGAGGGCTCATCAAGGAAGAACAGACTGGGGTCATCAATAAGCTCAACGGCAATGGATGCGCGCTTTTTCTGACCGCCTGACATCTTTCTTATCATTGTATTCTCATGACCCGTCAGCTCGACCATGTCTATTACTTCCGTAACACGGTTTTTATATTCCTCCATGGTGGAGTCAGGAGACATTCTGAGCTGTGCTACATACATCAGCATCTCCTGCAGAGTCAGATTTTCATGTACTATATCCTGCTGGGGAACATATCCTATGACGCTCTGCAGAACCTCATAGTTTGAATAGAGGTCAACGCCGTTTACAAATACAGAACCTGTGGAGGGCTTATCAAAACCGTTGAGACAGTTCATGAGGGTCGATTTGCCGCTGCCAGAACCGCCGACTATCGCCACAAACTCACAGGGCTTTATTCTAAGACTAGTATCATCAAGAATATACTTGCTCTTGCCCTTTACTCTTACATATCTTGCAATATTCTTTGCAACGAGCTCAAGTCCTCGGGATTCGGTCTTGTAGCTGAGGAGCCCTTCGTCAATATCAAACATCAGCTTAGTGTTTGCTATACAGATAAGGTCACGGTCGTACAGGATAACAGGCTCTGTCACAGGTGAACCGTTAAGGGTCACCGATGTACGGCTGCCGCTTTCGGGAATGAGAATATAACCTTCATCAGTCTTTCTTATTCTGACCTGAACAATGGCAAGGGTAACATGGTTGATTCTGATTTCACATTCTTCACCGCGTCCGATTCTGGTCTCCCCTTCACCAAGGGAATAATCAATCCAGCCCGAGCCGTCATTATCCGCATAATATGCAATGGATATACCGCAAAAGCACGGATCTTCAGGGTCATCAATGCGGATATCGGAATAGTCATCCAGCTCTCCGAAGGCTGTCAACTCTCCGTTGAGATAAATGCCGTTTGTACTGGAGTCGTCACATATATAGCACTTATCTCCTATAATTTCAAAACGTCCGTGATGTCTTGAGATTATCGGTGAATCAATAACAATGTCGCAGTCCTCGCTTCTGCCGAAGGTAACTGCAGTTTTTCCGAATGATGCAAGGGAGTATTCTTCCCTGCTGTTATCTGCATATACAATCGTTATATTATGCCTTGCAGCTGCATTTGCAGAATTTCTTTCAGCTTCCATTTCTGTCACCCCTGATCAATAATCAAATTCGTTAATAAAACCGTGTCAATAATCTCTTACTTGTAAACAACTGTAATATATGATAAAATATCTCCGAAAAAAGATACACCATTTCTGTAATCCATTCGGAAAGGAATTTAATAACATGGATAATAATGTAATCGTAGTTACGCACGTCTCAACAGATGTCGATGCAGACTGTGCCATCGCTGTACTTGCAGACAGCGGCATAAACGCAGCAAAGCAATACCGTAATGCTCCCGGAGGCTCTACCCTTTTTGCCCTTCCCGGTGCCATGGGCTTCGGTGCTTCTGAAGGCTATGATATTCTCGTCTCAGCAGAAGCAGAAAGCAAGGCTCGGGAAATACTTATCGGAGCAGGCTATGCAGAGCCGACTGAAGAAGATCAGAACGAAGATGCTCAAGTCTCTGACGCCGAAGAGCCTGCTGAAGAGCCCTCTTCCGACGAAGAAAAAGCCGCGGAGCAGGAGGCTCCTGCCAAAGGTTCAGCTCTGCTTATGATTCTCTTTCTTGTTGCAGCGGCACTCTTTGTAATAGGCGTTGACAGACTTATTGAAATTATCAAATCCCTTTTCTGATGCTTTTACTGTAATTATTCCATAAAACCGTCCTTATCGGGCGGTTTTTTTATTTTGTCAAAACCGATTAAGACAAATTGCTGCCCTGAGACAGTATACAATTGATTTACTTCTTATCCGCCTCTCCCACAAACAGCAGATGGTTGCTCATTCCGAGCATTTCAGGCTTTTCGCATATATAGCTGTGATAACGCAGATACTGATTATAGCCGGCATCATCAAGGGAGTTTATCTTATCTGCCATCAGTTCGCTGGCACCGTCGGACGCTACTTCATGCAGGATATGTATCCCGTTTTCCCTGAGCAGCTCTCTTGCTCTGTCCACTGTGAAGAACACAAAGGGAAAGTCATTAAGACGAAAGCTCTCATAATCATAATCGCCGTTCAGAAGATAATTGCTGTCATAGTTGAGCTCCGTAAGAATAACCATATCATTCGAAATGAAAGCAAAGAAAATCTTTCCGCTCTCTTTGCATACACGCTTTGCTTCCGCAATGCATCTTTTTCGGTCTTCTTCCTCATGGAGATGATAAAGAGGACCGAAAAGAAGAACAATATCGAAGGAATTACCGGCATATCGCGACAGGTCTACTGCATTACCTTTTACCAGGTCGACTCTGTCCCCTTCTCTGATTTTTTCGCGAAAGGCTTTTATATTGCTGTCTGCAAGCTCCAGAGCAGATACATCATACCCTTTTCTCGCAAAATATATGCTGTATTCTCCTGCACCTGCGCCTATATCAAGAATTCTGTCTCCTGATTTCAGATAGCGTTCAATATATCTGACCGTTGTCAGAAACTCGACCCGCGCAGCCTTTGAACGATTCAGGCGGCTGTTTTCATCAAACAACTCGTATATTCTGTTTACCTGTTCCGATTCATCTTCGATTTTCATTATTTCATTAAAATCCATATAAATCCTCTCCTGACCGCTTTGTTTTATTTTAGCATTATCGGGAAACAATGTAAAGAGAAATCAGACAATGCCCGATTTATCGTTTTCAAGTCCATTATCAACCTCAAAGTGTGCATATTTCTCATGATAAAGTTGATTTTACAGCAGATTATATATGTGCAGATTCATTTTTTCGGAGGTCACAATGAAAAACAAATTCAAAATTCTGTCTGTCTTTCTGATTTCCGTCCTTTTGCTCACATTTACTCTCTCGCTGTATGTCAGAGAAACCACTCCCGACACTCTGCGCGTGATAAGAGGACAGTCAGTAAAGCTTGACACAGGCTATATATATACCACCGTCACTGCAGATGATGCTGCAGTAAATGCGGACAGCACAGGTGAAACCGTGTATGATTCCACACTTAACCTTTTTGGGTTCATACCAATAAAAAACATCGAAACTCACATTGTTGAAGATAAGCAGCTTTGCCTTTCCGGCAAAGCTTTTGGCGTAAAGCTCTATACAGAAGGGGTAGTCGTAATCGGTCTTGAAAACATATCCACACAAGGCGGTCAGTGCTGCCCCGGAGTAAGCGCAGGGCTTTCTGTGGGTGACTCCATCGTGGAGATCGACGGAGTTGAGCTTTTTACCGCATCTCAGCTTTCTGATATTATAACAGACTGCGACGGCGATATCATGTCTCTGACCGTTGCCAAAACCGACGGCACAATTGCACAGAGCACCCTCACCCCCGTCTTCTGTGAAGCCGAGGAATGCTATAAGGCAGGCATATGGGTAAGGGACAGTATTGCGGGCATAGGCACCATGACCTACATCGACCCTGATACAAACACCTTCGGCGGTCTGGGACACGGCATATGCGATGCTGACACAGGGCGGCTGCTCCCCTTTGGCAGCGGTGAGATCGTGTCTGTGGTTGTTACGGGAGTAACCAAGGGCGCTGATGGTCTGCCCGGTGAGCTGCACGGATATTTCGGCAGCGATACCCTTGGGGTACTCAGCGCAAACAGCTCAAGCGGTGTTTTCGGAATCATGAAAAGCCATGAGCTCGCATCAGGCACTCTTTACCCTGTTGCAATGAAGCAGGATATCCGTGAGGGCAGTGCGCAGATACTCACTACCCTCCCCGGTAAAAGCGAGCCGCAGCTTTGTTCGGTTACGGTAGAACGCATAAACTACAACAGCGATAACCCGGGCAAAAACATGGTAATAAGAATAACTGACGATGAGCTTATAAAGGCTACAGGGGGCATTGTTCAGGGTATGAGCGGCAGCCCCATTATCCAGAACGGCAGAGTCATCGGCGCTATAACACATGTTTTTGTAAATGACCCCGAAAGAGGGTACGGAATATTCATTGAGAATATGCTGGCTGCGGCATAGAGGGGCGCTGTAATCACATTGCTGAAAAATGCGGATAATAATTGCAGCGGGCTGATGCTTAATCAGCCCGCTGCTTTACATGTTTCAAATATATATTTGTGCAGCCTTCCGGCTCAAGACTCGTCGTTGCAGCCCGGGTTAACCCTATCCATCCTGTTCATCCACGCTGTTCCTTGGTATTCGCTCATTCCGATAGTATTGATATCGGTCTCCATCCGGATCCTGCCAACTGTGGTCCTTATACAAAACATTCATAAGAGACCCGAAAACCTCATCCACCGGATTGTGGAACATCTGTTCCGCCGGGATGGCAAAGCATTGTGCCAATACGCCGAATTCCATATAGAAAAAGCTTTTTCTCAGCGTCTGGTTTGGCGAGCAAACGCAGATAAGTTGGTCAAATGGACCATCTCGAAAAATCTGCGCTGCAACATAGCATTCATCTGCAGAATTATAAACACCCGAATCGCCCTTGTAACGATGGTTCATATCTTCGCCGTAGATAATATCAGAATCTATCCCTTTGCTCAACAGGTATGCAACTCCGGCATCACTGAGACTAACAAGGTCATCAACCTGATTATGGCGATGCCGACTTCCTGGAACATAAAAATAGCAGTCAACGCCTTCTTGCTGAAGCTTATCATAAATTTGAATTGCGGCATCTAGTCGATTTTGAAATTCTCTTCCCGGCAGTCTTCTGCGTTTCAGCGGATGCTGCGCAGCTATCTCAATCAGTGCGCAGTCATACTGTCCGCGTCGTCCCAGCATATATGCCTGTGCTTGCTGATACTTTTTCGTCCAATACTCCTTTGCGTGGTTATCTTCTTTAAAAAATGGACCGTTTGAGAATTGATCCACAGAGAAATATGTGCCGCGTTGCATGGAAACCTGCATGATTGCCTGACAGTGCTGCCACAGCAAATATGTCATATGACCTGGCTCCAGTTTGCCTTCCACCTCAAAAGACGGCGTTCCATCCACAGTCCGTTTCGGAGGTAAAGTCAGAGAAACCCAACCCCAAACAGAGTCCTCGCTGTCACGCACTAATAATATGGTTTGCCGCAGAAGGTTGGAAGCGCAGTAGCAGGTAACAGAACCGGATGAATTACCACCGGATTTTACCGCGTCTTTCAGATATTCAATGGAAGCTTTGTATTCCTGTGCAAGTCTGGATGCGTTTTCCTCTTTTGCATCAGGTCTTTCAATCTGTGCCACATCGTCGCAAAAAGCAGAATGCTGATTGGGCAGCAGCACAGAAATCTTACACCCTCTTGACAATGCTTTGGGGAAAGAATCTTCAGACAGCATCTTGATGAGCGATGCGCCTGTGGTGGACAGCAGAATCACTTCCTGTGCCCCTGCTACTTTTTCTTTGATCAGCAAGCTTGGGAGGGTGGTATTTTTAAACTGCTTGATGCCATAACACTGGCAGTATTCCAGAATGTTGGAATAGCTCTCCTGGCTCATGCCAATATAGGGACGCAGAGAAACAGTTTGCTTCGACAGATCCTCCATTATTTTCTCAACTCGCTCTTGACATTCAGCACCGACCCACGAGAAGGTCTGGCAAAACAGCTCTGCGGCTTTGGGGCTGCTGGCATCCACATACAAAAGGTCGAACTGGGCAAGTATGGAGCTGATCTGTTTGTAAATAGACAGACTGCTTACGATAGGGATAATACGAATCTCGCCACGACTCTGAAGAAAGGATGCAACACTCAGTTCATACATGCAATACTGGCTGCGAATATAGTTTTCAGAAATGATCGCCACCAGATACTGGCACTTGGAGATTTCCGTATTGATCCGCGCCATTACTCCTTCACCTGCCAGCACTCCCGTTTTCGGGTCAGAGGAATAAAAGGAGATATGTTCATTGTTGTCCGAAAATACATCTACCATTTCTCGGACGATATGGGCATCGTCACTGCTATGGCTAAAAAATATATTCATACATATCTCCTCCGCAAAAGATAAAAAGAAATGCATAAATTATAGCACATACTACCAGGCATGTAAAGCAAAGCAGCAGCCCCATTATCCAGAACGCAGGGTCATCGGCGCTGTAACCCATGTATTTGTAAATGACCCTGAAAGAGGGTACGGATTATTCATTGAGAATATGCTCACTGCGGCAGAATAGAATCTCAGCTTTGTCCGCTTCTACAGAACACGGTCAGTTTTTTATTTGACTGTGCCAATCAGCTCTTTCAGTCAATACGATTGTATTGTTGCATTGACTCCACTGTAGTGATATACTGAATTCAATCTGGCAGATTCCAACGGTCAGACTGCATTATCGTAGTTCTTTGTGCAGTGTTTTTTCAGTATGTTCACGGGAGGTCAATGCCAAATGCGTCGTTATTTCGATCTTGATGCCTATCTGCAGCAATTGGAGCGTTCTGCTTCCATTGCAGAATGCGATCCTGTGCCTGTTCCCCAAATTGATGAAAATCAGAATTATCTGTTTATCAGCTATTCTCATCAGGATTATAAGAAAGTATATGCAGATCTTGCAGTCATGTATTTTGCTGGCGTGCGGTTCTGGTATGACCGTGGACTGGCAGCAGGCAGAAACTGGGACTCTGAAGTCAGAAGCATCATAGACAGTCCTCTCTGTACCGGTGTTGTATTCTTTTTGAGCGAAAATCTGTTTCTCAGCAAATCCGCCAATCAGGAAATTGACCTTGCCAGAGGAAACGGAACTCAGGCAAGAAAGAATTATTTCTGCGTCAATCTGACAAATGAACAGCCCAGCCGTATTCTTCGCAGTATTCTCCGTCTTGATGATACTGTGCTTGACAACGCGGGCATTGACATGGATAGAATAGCCGTTCTTGCAAATGCCTTCAGCGACAGGCAGACATATCTCTCTTTCCATGAAGCTGAGCACAGAACTCATCTCATCGCTCAGATCAAAGCTCAGTTCAACGTACTGGAGCCTTCTGAACGCAGTCAGGGATATCTGTTATGCAAAAACACAGGCGAAACCATCCATCTGACAGAAGACACTTTCATGATCGGAAGAAACCCCAGGAAATGCCACTACTGTATCACTACCGACACAAGAATTTCTGTTATGCACCTCTGCATAAGATCTGACCAGAACGGCTGTTTTATCATTGATCTCGGTACAACCACAGGAACTCTCCTCAACGGAAAGCGCCTTACAGCCATGCAGCCTGTTCTGCTTCATGATCTCGATGAGATAACAATCGGAGAACAGATACTGGTCTTCTGCGCACAGTAATATAAACACCAAAAAGAAAGCGTGGGTTTTGCCCACGCTTTCTTTACTTCCAGTATCTTTCTATTGTTCTGAGCATGTTGTCCCGTCCCACGGGATTCATTGTATGAAGTCTGACAGGATAAAAAGTTCCCCTTTCGACCAGCCAGTCAATAAGCTTTATGCCGTCTCCCCCGTCAAAGGCGTAATCCCCGAGGTCATGATCGCAGTCGATAACCTCTACCCTCTCTGTCTTTTCGTTCTCCTCGATCGCTCTGATGGCTTCGTTGACGCTGCGGCACAAAACATATCCCTCAGGTGCAGGTCTTACATCGTCAAGCCAGATTTTCATCATTCCACCCCTTTTGGATCATTATATCAAATACGCTTCCACAAGTAAAGATTTCTTGCCCCTCCCTGCATCATTCGAGCAATTGCGATAATTTAGTTGACTTTTATTTCCTTGATGATATAATTATAACAACCCTAAATTAAGAAAAGAGGAAAAAAGATGAAGAAATTCGCAAAAATCATCGCACTTGTCATGGTCGCAGTTCTCGCACTTTCCTTTGGCGCTTGCGAAAGCAACGCTGACAAGATGGCTGCTCTCGTTGGCACCTATCATGAGGTTTACACCTACCCCGAAGAGGATGTAAAAGAACTCCTGACCGATTATCTCGAAGCTTATGATGCTGAAATCGCTCTTGCTGACCTCACCTCCTACAAGGAAGTCTACGTCGCAAAGTTTGATGCTGACGGCAACTACTATCTCAATATCGATGCTGATGCTACCATCGATTACGTTGAGGATTTCTACGACGGTTACTTCACCGCTCTCTACGAAGGCCGCACTACCCTCAATGACGCTTACTCCGCTTACGGCATCACTTTTGATGAGATGACCGAGGATGAATTCAAGCAGTTCTTTGCTGAGATGTACAGCCAGGAAGACTATGCTGCTCTCATTGAGTACCTCGTTGATGCTGACTACTACTACGGTCTCGAAGAAGAGTACGAGGATGCCGGCACCTACACCATCCGTAACGGTAAGATCTACTGCAAGGAAAACGGCGCTTCTGAGGAAGAGACCCTTGGCTACAACCTCGAAGGCGACACCCTTACCCTCTACTTCAGCGACAGTACCGACATTTACACCAAGGTCAACTGATTTTTAAGTTTAAACGGCATTGCGAAAGCAATGCCGTGTTTCTTTTCTCTTTAATCACAAAAAGGAACAGGAGAATTTTTCTCCTGTTCCTTTTTGATTAATTCTTAGTTGCTTCAAGCTTTGTCTTTCTGCGGTTCTTTACTTCATCCGACATGGGAGTGATATCTCCAGCTGCCATAAGTGCCTTTCTTGTCATAAGAGGTCCGAACAACTCATAAATCAGAACAGCAAAAAGGGTTATGTTTCTTATAAGATGTCCCTGTTCGCCAAGCTGCATGGCGGTTGTACACATTCCAAGGGCAACACCCGCCTGAGGAAGAAGTGTGATTCCAAGATATTTCTGTATCGAAGGCTCACATTTCATTGCCTTTGCACTGATAAATGAGCCGATATATTTTCCTGCAGAACGGGCTATGATATATACCACGCCGATTATTACTATAGCAACATCCGTAAATACACTCAGCTCCAGCTCTGCACCGCTTATTACAAAGAACAGTGCAAACAGAGGCGATGTCCACTTATCTGAAGCTGCCATAAGGTCATGGGACAGCGGGCAGATATTGCAGAATACTGTTCCAAGCATCATGCACACAAGAAGAGAAGAGAAGCTTATATGCACGGGACCCACATGGAAATCCATCATTGAAAGAGATGCTGTCAGAAACACAAATGCAATAGTCATGTTCAGGCGGTTTGTGTTGGAGTTGAAGAACTTTTCAAGGAGCGTCAGCACACAGCCCATAATCGCACCCAGAATCAGTGAACATGCTATTTCAACCAGCGGATTTATAATTATTGAAATCATATCAACAGTTCCGCTTGTAAGTGTTTTTGCAATTCCGAAGCTCACTGCAAACACTACAAGACCGACGGCGTCATCCAGCGCAACGACAGGCAGCAGCAGATTGGTCAGCGGTCCCTTTGCCTTGTACTGACGAACAACCATAAGTGTTGCAGCAGGAGCGGTTGCTGTTGCTATGGCTCCGATTGTCAGAACCTGCGCCAGGCTCAGATACTCCGGCATTATAAGGTGTACAACATACAGCGCAATGTCCACCAGAAGTGTTGCGGTAAGTGCCTGTACAATACCTACAACCGTGGCGCATTTTCCTGTTTTCTTCAGGTCGTCCAGCCTGAATTCATTACCTATTGAAAAAGCAATGAAACCAAGTGCAACCTCTGAAATCAGAGACAGCGCTGATACTTCATCCATATTACCGAAGCCCAGACCCTTTATATTAAGAGCCCCCAGACAGTAAGGTCCTATCAGCACACCAGAAATAAGATACGCGGTTACTGACGGGAGTTTGAAAGGTTTGAACAGTCTTGTCATCAGAAGCCCTGCAAGAAGCGCTACTGATACTGAAAGCAATGTACTCAATGGTATCCCCTCTTCTTTTGTTTTTACCAGATACGAAGTATACAACTTTGATTCGGCAAAATCAAGCATAAATGCAAAAAAGCCAGAGAACATTACTGCTCTCTGTGCTTTTTGAATTTCGAGGTTAATTTTTCAACCTTTTCCCTCGGCAGAAGGAAATTGACAAGCAGGGCAATCAGAACGCCCACTGCGGTGTCGATCATTCGGTTTACGGAATACGATACATAGGTATCCACAGGGGTATTGAACAGAATAATGCACATGACAACGCCGCCTGCGCCTATTGCTCCCTGCCAGCCGAGAAGCTGTCCCAGTGCTATCAGCACAATTATTCCTACTGCGAGCATCAGCAGCATCAAAGGATGCATTTTGCCATCCGGATAGAAAATTATATACACCCTGAAAAGTCCCATTCCCAGCAGTCCGCCGAGCACTGTTCCCATCAGTCGGTTTCCTCCGTTCAGCCAGGAATTGCCCATATCACTTCCGACTCCGAAAATAGCGCCGATGCATGCAAATGTCGGATTGCGGTCAACACACAGATATATAAAAGCACATAATGTTGCTGCAAGTGCAGTTTTAATATTTCTCATTCCTATATGGAATCTCTTTGGCGCTTCACTCTTTGGCGCTTCACTCATCAGTCGCTCTCTCCTTCGGTTATTGTACAGCGTTAGGAATTTTACTACTATGTATTCAAAATTGCAAGAGGATGTATACAATTAATTCAAGAAAGCCCATTTTTCAAAAATATAAGATTTTTTGTAAAATAAACTTGACTTTTAGTCGTGGATATGTTATTTTTTAACCACAGAGACAGCCGGCATCTCTGATTATGTTTTGAAAAGAGGATATTAATGGATTTCTTAATTTTCGCAGTATGTTTCCTTATTGTGTGTCTTGTATGGTCAGGCATTCTCCTTGCTCTGCGCAAAAAAGATCAGAAACAGATAGCATACGATGAACGCCAGCTTCTTGCAAGAAACAACGCATACAAATACTCATTCTTTGTTCTCCTTCTATACATTGTAATCAAAGAGCTGCTTGTACTGTTCGATGCTGTCAGTTTTTATATTACTCCTGAAAGCAGCATAGGAATCGGACTGTTTCTTTCCCTTGGAACCTTTGTTGTAATCTCCACCTTACGCGATGCCTACACTCCTGCAAACGCCAGGAATCCCTTTATTATTTTCACCCTTCTGGGCGCATATCAGCTTTATCTTGGCATTTCCGATGCTGTAAAAGCCGGAGGGCTTCTCTATGACGGTAAGCTAAATATCCCTATCCCCCTGTCAATCGGTGCGCTGTTTATTGTTGTGTGCATTGCTCAGCTGATTAAATTCATATCTGATAAAACCGCAGAAACAGATGAGGACTGAAACATGAAAAATCTTAAAATGAAGGCAGCAAGGGCCGGTCTTGACTTATCCCAGCAGCAGCTTGCGGATATGGTAGGTGTATCACGTCAGACCATCAACGCTATAGAAAAAGGCGACTATAACCCCACCATAAAATTATGCATTGAAATATGCAGGGTTCTGGGTAAAACTCTGGATGAGCTTTTCTGGGAGTCCGATAACTGATCTTCTGTGCATTTCTTATGTTTCAGTCATAAGAAATGCACTTTTTTGCCCCTCTTTGCCCATCTGTAACGTTTAGTTCTATATAAAATACAGATAAATCATATATATTTAACGCTTTGAATGGTTAAATTGTCAAAATTGAAAAAAGCACTTGTATTTTTATAAAATACAATATAAAATAAATGTAACTTTATACATTTTATAATTCAGGAGGAATTGTTTATGAAAAAAGTTCTGGCACTTATTCTCGCACTCACCATGATTATCGGTCTGGCTGCATGTAATGCAGGCACCACCATGACCATGGGTACCGGCGGTACTTCCGGCACATACTACGGCTACGGCGGCGTTCTCGGTCAGTACATCAAGAACAACGCAGGAATCAACGTTGTCGTTGTTTCCACCGACGGCTCCAAGGCAAACATCCAGGGTATCGACGCAGGCAACTATCAGCTCGGCACCGTACAGTCCGACGTTATGACCTATGCATGGGAAGGCACCCGTTCCTTCGAGTCCGAAGGCAAGATCGACTCCTTCCGCGTTGTTGCAGGTCTCTACGCTGAATCCGTTCAGCTTGTAACCATGGATCCCGAAATCAAGTCTGTTGCTGACCTCGCAGGCAAGTCTGTTTCCATCGGCGCTCCCGGTTCCGGCGTTTACTTCAACGCTGTTGACGTTCTTGCTGCTGCAGGTCTTACCGAAAACGACATCAAGGCTCAGTATCAGTCCTTTGCAGACAGCGCTGACGCTCTCAAGGACGGCAAGATCGACGCTGCATTCATCGTTGCAGGCGCTCCCACTCCCGCAATCACCGAGCTCTGCACCACCAACGATGCATACCTCGTTCCCATCGACGGCGATATCGCTGACAAGCTCATGACCGACTGCCCCTTCTACTCTGTTTGCACCATTCCCGCCGGCACCTATGAGGGTCAGGAAGCTGACGTCAACACCGTCACCGTCAAGGCAACCCTTATCGTAAGCGCTTCCGCTTCCGAAGATGATGTTTACAACCTCACTAAGGCTATCTTTGACAACATCGATGCAATCACTCTTGAAAACGGCAAGGGCGCTGAGCTCAGCATCCTGAATGCTACCGAAGGTATCACCGTTCCTTTCCACGCAGGTGCAGCAAAGTACTTCGCCGAAAAGGATACAACTGTTGTTACCGAGTAATCCGTATCAGTTATAACTTCCAATGGCTGCGGCGGAAATAGCCGCAGCCATTCAAATTTGTAATCAGGAGGATTTGCATGGCACTCTTCAAGAAGAAAACTACCCCTGCCGCGGACGAGCCAATGGATCTTGATGCCGTAATGAAAAAATACGACAGAGAATCCAATACCCGTGTATGGGAAGGCGTTCCTAAAATTATTGTCAGCAGCGTTCTCGCTGCCTTTTCACTTTTCTGTCTGTATGTTACCCTCTTTGCCACATGGCTTGAGGAATGGAGACTTACTTCCTTCGTTGCATTCATCATTCTTCTGGGATATCTTGTATATCCTGCAAAGAAAGGTACTCAGAAGGTAAATTACATTCCCTGGTACGATTACGTTCTTATGGTTCTCGGCACAGGCTCCTTTCTGTACTACACCTTCAATGCACTGACCATCATTCAGCAGGGCGCACGTTTTGAGCCCTATCAGATAATTATAGGTATCATCGGCATACTCTCCATTGTTGAGGTCTGCCGCAGAAGTGTTGGCTGGCCTATAATCATCGTTGCTGCCTGCTTTGTTGTCTATGCTCTTTTCTGGGGACTTTCAAATCCCGATATGTGGGGCAAGGTAAACTACATTGTTCAGTACCTGTTCTACAGCAAGGAAGGCATCATGTCCACACCTATCAACGTATGTTCCAAGTTTATCGTTGTATTTATAATCTTCGGTGCATTTCTTGAAAAATCCGGCATCGGCGATTTCTTTATCCAGATGTCCAACGCTGTTGTCGGCGGATTCTCCGGCGGTCCTGCAAAGGTCGCTGTTATCGCCAGCGCACTTGAGGGTATGGCATCCGGTTCCTCTGTTGCAAACACTGTAGGCTCAGGTTCTGTGACAATTCCCCTTATGAAGAAAACAGGCTACAAGCCCGAATTCGCAGCTGCTGCAGAAGCTTCCGCTTCCACAGGCGGTCAGATCATGCCCCCCATCATGGGCGCTGCCGCTTTCCTTATGGCTGACTATGTTGGTGTTCCCTACAGCAATATTATTGTCCGCGCTATCCTCCCCGCTGTTCTTTACTTCCTGGGCATCTTTATCACTGTCCACCTTGAAGCAAAGAAAGAAGGTCTTCGCGGTCTGACAAAGGAAGAGCTTCCCCGCATTGTTCCCATGCTGAAGAAGACTTATCTCCTTCTCCCCCTGTTCATTCTTATTTACCTTGTTGCAACCAGCGAAAGCTCCATTCAGTACGCTGCTGCTATTGCAATCGTTGCTGTTATTATTGTCGGCGCTTTCAATAAGGACAACCGCATCACCCCCAAGAGAATTTTTGAGGCTCTTGCTGCAGGTGCTCAGGGTATGATCACTGTCGCAGCTGCCTGCGGCGTTGCAGGTATCATTGCAGGTACAATCACTATGACAGGTCTTGCAAATCTGCTCATCAACGGCATCGTTGCTCTTGCAGGCGATCAGGTAATCATCGCACTGTTCCTCACCATGATCTGCTGCATCGTTCTCGGCATGGGCGTTCCCACCACTGCCAACTACTGCATCATGGCAGCAACCTGTGCTCCTATCCTCATCCGCATGGGTGTTCCCGCTATTGCAGCTCACTTCTTTGTATTCTATTTCGGCATCGTTGCTGACCTTACTCCCCCCGTTGCTCTGGCTGCATATGCAGGTGCTGCTATCGCAAAGGCAAACCCCATGAAGACTGCACTTACTGCCACAAAGCTTGCAATCGGTGCATTTATCGTACCTTACATCTTTGCACTCAACCCTGCAATGCTCTTTGTTGACACCACCGCATGGGAGGTTGTGCTTATAGTAATCACCTCTGTTGTCGGAATGTTCGCAATCTCCGCTTCACTTGAAGGCTATGTTGCAGGTCCTCTCACATGGTATCAGCGAATCATCATCGCTGTAGGCGGACTGCTTCTTATTTATCCCGGCATTGTAACCGACCTTATCGGTCTGCTTCTTGTCGGCGGTATTCTGGTTCTTCATTTTATAGAAGTAAAGACCAGAAACAAGCCTGCAAACGCTCTTTAAATCCTATATGATATAAAAACGAACCTTATGCTTTTGGGCATAAGGTTCGTTTTTTGTCAGGATTATTCTTTTGTCTTTCGCTTTTTAATTGCTTTTCTTATCAGAAGCACTATCACGAAAATCACTACGCAGGCTACGCTTATGCCGATTTTTATAAAGGATATATAGTCAGGGAGCGCCTCTGCGATACAGAACTCTGTGTCGGTGGGTTCTACATCGATTACCACATAACTGCCGATCACCTTGAATTCTGTCTCCCTCCATTCATCGCCCTTTCCTGCAAAGACAGCAATCTCTTCTGCTTTGTATTCCTTTTCAGGCAAAAAGCGTATCTTCTCTGCTGCGCTTCCTTCTTCAAGGATAAATGACCACGCTTCAATCACTGCCTGCTTGTCAGAGACGGAAACCACAGATGTTATATCTGTCAGCGCAATATTCTCTCCGCCCTCAAAAGTTCCCTGTACAAGCACCACAGGCAGGCCGTTTTCACGCTTTTGTTCGCTCTGCACTATCGTGCTGCGAGGAATATACACCGCATAATACACCGCATCGAATTCAATATTCTGAAGCTTGCTTTCATCAAGTGAATCCCACTCTGATGTATAACCGCTTTTTTCGGGTATCAGCGGAACATCCTGCATTGCCAGAGAATCTCCCGTTTCAACCGTTACAGGCTGCGTAGTACCGTCTTCAAAGACAAACTCAACTGTAACAGTTCTGAAAATGTCATTCAGGTTTTCAAGCTGTGAAAACTCATCCTTTGCAAGAGACTGCGCTCTGCCTTTATAGCTTATGCCGTCAATTGCCCCGATATCATTTTCTGCTGCGCGGTAATAGTTTTTCGACATCTCGGTGTGCTCCTGAGAATATCCGATAATTCCTCCGATCTTCTCATTACCTCCTGTCAGCTTTGTGACAGCACGGCAATCGGTCACTATCTCCGCTTCGCCTGCGATGCCGCCTATATAACTGTCTCCTGTGAGAACACATTTTGAATCGCACTCTCTTATATATCCTCTGCTGTTGCCGGCAATACCGCCCACATGGCTGGCTGTATCGCTGCCGACATCACCTGTGTTTACACATTTTTTAGTCAGACCCAGCAGCATACTTCCGGCAATGCCGCCGACGCCTTCTCTCTTTGCGTAAACACTGCCCGAATTTTCGCATGACAGAATAACCGCTCGGAGCTTTGTGCTGAGATTTGTGGATATTTCACCTTCAAATGCAATATCCGCCTCATGGTCAATATTGTTTTCGATACTGATTATTCCCGCAATGCCCCCTGCATTAAGGTCTGCGACAACCGAGCCGACATTGCTGCATCTTTCAGTCTTGGCGCTTATATCCAGTGCGGTATCTCTGTCTGATACATCCTGAATACTTACCCCCGATGTCTCCTCCGCATTGTCGATGGTAGCTCCAATGGCGTTCATCTGCTCGTTTATTGACTGAAGATTGCCGCCAAGCACCTCCATACTGCTTTCTGCAGACTCTCCGATAACCTGCATTGTTGCGCCCATATCGTCAATACTGCTGCTGAAGGCATTATAGGCAGACTGTATTGCGTCGAAGTTCATTTCATCCGGGTTTTCCATATTCTGGATGATAATTCCCAGTGCATTCTGTGCTGCCTGGGACTGCGTCTGCAGCACATCCAGCTGAGCGCCTATCTCTTCTGTACTTTCCTGGGCATTCTGGGCTGCTGCGTTTGTAAGATACTGCATTGCATTAAACTGATGCTCAAGAATTTCAATGGTATCAGCAGAGTATTCCATCAATGCCGCAGGCTTTATCTGTCCTGCTATTCCGCCGACATCCTTTCTGCCGCTGATATTGCCCGTATTTGAGCACTTATAGATATAGCCAACACTGCTGCCTGCAATGCCGCCTATATTATAGCCCATGTGCTTATAGCCAACGACTGCATGATTTGCGCACTCTTTTATTGCGCCTGTGTTCGCTCCTGTAATGCCGCCGACATCAGTTACAGTTGCTGCGTACTCTGAGCCTGTCAGGGTATCTATTGTTATTTCTGATATTTCAACACTGTTCTGATGAGGGGTATTGTTTATCTGAGCATGATTCTTACAGTCTAGAATCTGTCCGTTGTTTTCTCCTGCAATGCCGCCGACAAAATGATTTCCACAGGCTGTACCTTCTGTGCGGCAGTTGCTTATAACTCCCGATGCGGTATTAACGCCCGCAATCCCGCCGACATAATCGGCACCTGAAACTGAGCCTGTGAATGTGCAGCTCAGTATCCTTCCGGAATTGCTGCCGGCTATGCCGCCGACTGTGTTTCTGCTTCCCTGCGGTTCCACAGTGCCGCAGACATTGAGGTCCTTTACAACGGCAGTATCCGTGAGATATCGGAACATGCCCTGAACCGACCCTTCACAATTTACACTCAGCCCTGATATTGTGTGTCCTCCGCCGTTGAAAACACCGCTGAAAATCGGAATCGGCATGAAATCAGTCCCGTCAATATCTATGTCAGCAGTAAGTTTTACAATGATATTTTTACTGTAGCTGTCAAGGCGGCAGTTTTCTGCAAACTCCAGAAGTTCTTCCGCAGTGCTTATTATCAGTTCACTTTCCGAATCATCCGCATTTACCGAAAAGGGTACAACAGCAAGGCAGAGACAAAGGAGAATGATTATGAATCTACGCATTGTCACTCTCCCCTTTCTCCTCAAGCTCATCAATCTGTGTTTCGGTCGATACAGACGCATTCATCTCGCCGTGAAGTATTCCGTCAAAATCTCCGTCCACGACACCGGAAATATATCCTCTGATATGACCCTGTATAAGCACTGTGCCTTTTGACGTCTGTGTGTTTCTGGCTGTACTCTTGATTCTGAAGCTGGTTCGTTCAATGATTGAGTCACCCAGTACGAGAATTGCAGGCAGTACGCACAGTACGAGAATTATTGAAATAATCGTTCCTCTGCCAAGACACTGTCCCATTATGGACACAACAGGCTGGGCGGACATATTTCCTATCAGCAGTCCTGCACTTGCCATTATCGTTCCTGATGTGAATATTGTGGGGAAGGATGAATTCAACGCCTGAACAATAGCCTGCTTATGAGGCATAAGCTTCTTGTATTCCTGATAGTGGCTTGAAATGACTATTGCGTAATCGATGTTTGCGCCCATCTGGATTGCGTTTACAATCAGATAACCAAGGAAATAAAGGGGTTGATCCATCAGCGCGGGTATTGAGAAGTTTATCCATATACTTCCCTGAATAACAACGATGAGAAGTATCGGCAAGCCTACAGAACGGAATGTAAACAGAAGGACCACAACGACAAAAAGCACAGACAGGATGGAAATCATCAGATTATCCTTTACAAAGGATGATGCCAGATCGCGGTAGCTGGTAGAATTTCCTATCACATAATAGTCGCTCTCGTAATATTCCCCTAGGACGCCTTTGATCTCTTCAAGAAACTCGAAGGTTTCTTCGCTCTCATCAGGGAGATTAAGGTACACGACCATTCTGCTGTATTTTTCATTTTTCAGCTGCTTTTCTGCACTTTCAAGCTGTGAGAACAGATCCTCCATGGATGCCTGCCCATCCATTTCCAGACTTATATTATGCGACTCCATCTGATCCTTCAGGAACAGGAACATATCAAACAAAGGTATCCTGTAGTTATCAACGCCTGATATTATTTCACCAAGCCGATTGCTGTCCATTGCATAAGTGCTGTAAAGCACCTGGGCAACCTCATAATCAAGACCGATAAGCTCTGAAAACTCCCTGGGATTGAGTGCATCTGTAAGGGTATAGCCATCCATCGCTTCAATATTGGACAGTCCCATTGCACCCTTTACTTCTTCCTTCTCAGTAAGCTCGCTGAGTACTGCCTTTTCCGCTTCATAATTCCCGCTGGGAACGACCAAGGCAACCATGTTGCTGGTTCCAAATGTATCCTTTATCTTAAAATATGACACCTGTCTCTCGGTCATTTTTGCAGTTTTCAGATCCATATATCCATAGCTGTAAGGACAGAGTCCCGAATAGTATATTCCGAAAACCAGCACCACCGCGAATATCGGAGGCAGTATACGGCGCATCTTTACCGCAAACCTGCCAAGCCATGTAACATTGGGCAGGAGCTTCTTATGGCGCGTTTTGTCAATGAGCGGAGCAAAAAGCATAAGCAGTCCCGGCATGAGTGTGAACACGCTGATAAGGCTGAGGATGATCGCTTTTATCAGTACCATCGCCATGTCCAAGCCAATTGCAAATTCCATGAATGCCAGCGCTATAAGTCCGCTGATAGTAGTAAGAGACGATGCACTGATTTCTGGAATTGATTTGCTCAGTGCGGTAATGCAGGCTTCTCTTGTGGGTTTTGTCTCACGCTCATCGCTGAAACGATGGCAGAAAATTATTGCATAGTCTATTGCCAGTGCAAGCTGAAGCACAACTGCCACTGAGTCGGAAATGAAGCTGATTTTATCAAAAAGGAAGTTTGTTCCCATATTGAGAAGTGCTGCAGCCATAAATGTGATAAGAAGCACAGGCACTTCGGCATATGAACGGGATGTAAGGGTAAGCACTATTAGTATGATTATTGATGCCACTACCAGGATAATTGTCATCTCACCATCAAGCATCGCGTTTTCATCGTATCCGATGTCGGTATACACATCAAGATCGTAGCCCGAAAGCTTTTCTCGGATGGTTTCCATGGCTGCAACGGTCTCTTTGTCGGAAGTCAATCCCTTGAAATTTATATCGTACAGCGCTGCGGCATCCCTGAAATGCTCCTCTGTACTGTCAAAGGTCACCATATCAACCCCATCAATCGATGCTATAATATCATAGATTTCTCCGGCTGTTTCGTAGGTTATGTTTGAGACCATCACACGGGCTGTTCCAAAGGTCTCAAAGTTTTCATTCATCACAATAATACCCTGTCGGGTCTCGGTTTCCTCCGACAGATATGTTGTGACATCATTTTCCACCTTTACCCAATTCATGGAGAAAATGCAGAAAATTGCGCTTATTATGTAGAGAAGGAAAAAGAATCTCCGCTTATCAACTATAAAGGCGGACATCCTGGTCAGAAATGTATTTTCTGATCTGTTTTTCTTTGCCATGGCTACCTCCGACTGAAATATATCAAAATCGAATAAGTGTTGAATTTTACTTTCAGCTATATTATACTGTTTACAGTATTAAAATTCAATCAACAGATTTCTTTAAAATGTTCAATTTTATCTATAGGAGGAAACGTAATGCCCAAGGCGGAATACAAAAGTGCCATCCGTTCAAGAAAGCTGATCTGCAGTGCGCTGATTGATCTGCTTCTTGAAAAGCCGCTGGACAAAATTACCGTTACAGATATTGTGCGGCGCGCAGAGATAAACCGCGGTACTTTTTACGCGCATTTTACCGATATTCCTGATGTTATCAACCGTCTGATTCAACAGACTTTCTCGCAGATAAAGGATGCTCTGTCCGTCAACAAACAGTCAATCTCAGAAATTCCTGGTGTACTTCTTAAACAGATTCAGAATATTCTTGAGGAGGATCTGGACTTCTACCGCAGGATCATGAGCTCCGGCGCATCATCTCACATGGAGGAACAGCTAATCAATCTGACTATCGACTACCTTATAGAAAACGAAAGTGAATTCGGCTTTGCCGATCACGATCAGTATGTTCTGACTATACGTTTCTGCGCAGGAGGGCTTGGCAATCTGTACCGAGACTGGTTTGCGGGAATTCTGCCCCTTACGCTGGATGAGCTTACCGAAAAATGCCAGCAGATGCTGGGAACAATAATCTCTGCTGCCAAGTTATGAGCTGTATAATCATTCGAATAATTGTTGCATATATGTACAAATCCGTGTATAATAATACCGATATCAAAGAGGGAGCCCTTCCTCAGAATATCATAAATATATTGGGAGTGATTTAAATGTACAAGGTTAACAACTTTACAAACAATGATGACATCAGCATCCTCGACTCAAAGGGTATGTTCTCCATTCTCGAATATCAGCGCGATCTCAGCCTGAGTCCCCTCGAAGCTCAGACTGCATATTACTGCAGCCTGATGAATGTACGCAGACGTCAGCTGCTCTGCAATCTTGATCCCAGCTTCCCCGGTGTTACCGTACAGTCCGGCGCAATGCAGTGGACAGTCGGAAATGTCAATGCCACTACAGGTGTCAAGGGCGTCGGTGATCTTCTCGGTAAGGCTCTGAGAGGTTCTGTTACAGGCGAATCTGCAATCAAGCCTGAGTACACAGGCGAAGGCACTCTTGTTCTTGAGCCTACATACAAGCACCTTCTGCTTATCGATGTCGCTGACTGGAACGGCTCCATTGTTCTCGATGACGGACTCTTCCTCGCCTGTGATTCCAGACTCAAGCACAAGGCTGTCATGAGATCCAACTTCTCTTCTGCCATTGCCGGCGGTGAGGGTCTTTTCAACCTCGGTCTTGTAGGCAGCGGTGTTGTCTGTATTGAATCCGAGTGTCCGAAGGAAGAGCTTATCGAAATCACCCTTGAAAACGATGTTCTTAAAATCGACGGCAACATGGCTATCGCATGGAGCGGCAGTCTTAACTTCACCGTTGAGCGTTCAGGTAAGACCTTGCTCGGCTCTGCTGCATCAGGCGAAGGTCTTGTCAACGTTTACCGCGGTACAGGTAAGGTTCTTATGGCTCCTGTTGCCCGTCAGTAATCAGTAATTAAAATATAAGGCCACACTCTGACAGCTGTCCGAGTGTGGCTGTCCCAATCCGCCCCATTTTGTCCAAATTTGACCCAAAACTGTCCATTCCGTAATGTCCGCATTTCATTATTTTTCATATCGAGCCCACCATTCAAACCCGACTCCCCTCCCCTTTTCGGAACAGGTTTAAACCGGATTTTCATTGGTGAATGAGTCCTGTTTGAACGGGGGTTCTGATTTGGAAACACCCGTGAAAACCAAGCGGAAAATACTTGGATAATTCCTTGCCATGCCAACTTGACTTCGTTGCAAATGTGGCGTGGTTATGCGGGTTACGAGCGTTATTTATGTCCTGTTTGCATGGGGCTGTTTCAATTCCATGCCAACCCGACTTTCCCCTATTCTCATCCTAAAAACTTTCCAATATAGAAAAAACACACTCCGGCTGGGTTTATTCCAATCAGAGTGTGTTTCTGTTTTTATTCAGTTTTAGGTCCAGTTATCCGCCGTCATTTTTGGACAGAGCGGAGCGGACAGCTGCGGACAACACGGAGGGGAAAGTTACAGTGGCTTTTATATTTATATCTTTTTAAGTCCCGCAAAATTCGCCATGAGCTTTTTGTTGCCGACTTTATCAAAATGGATTTCAAGCAGGATATCGGAACCCAGCGGTGATGCGCTGAGAACCTCTCCCTCGCCGAACACCTTATGCAACACCCTGTCGCCCTTTGAAAAGCTTTCGGAAACTGTCTTTTTAGGTGTTACAGCTCCAGACATCTGGGTCGCACTGTCATAAGAAGGTCTTTCAAAGCGAGCGGATGATGTGAAGCCTTCCCGCTTTACAGGAGTAGTGCGCTTTTTATCCAGAAGTTCGGAAGGAATTTCTCCTACAAATCTGGAAAGAGGATTTCTTGTGGTCTGTCCGTAAAGCAGCCTTGATTCTGCATGGATCAGGTGAAGCTTGTCCTGGGCTCTGGTTATTCCGACGTAAGCAAGGCGTCGTTCTTCTTCCGTCTCTGAAGGGTCAAGTGCCGACTGTCTGCCGGGGAATATATTCTCTTCAAGTCCCGGAATGAATACAATCGGGAACTCCAGACCCTTTGCCGAGTGCAGAGTCATGAGTACGACCGCATCTGCGCTTTCATCGTAATTATCGATATCGGCCACAAGTGCAACCTCTTCGAGGAATTCCCCAAGATCTGCCTCTTCGCCGCGTTCCTCCTGGAATTTCACGAGGTTTGACTTGAGCTCATGGATATTTTCCATTCGCTCGTCCTTCTTTTCATCCCCTGCAAGGGATTCCTCATATCCTGTCTTTTCAAGAATCATGTCAAGCAGGTCACCAAGCCCTACAGTGACATCTCCCTCTGCATCAGCAAGGTCATTTATCATCTGGGCAAACTGCATCATCTTACCTGCGCTGCGGCTGAGAGCCTGATACTGGTCTGCAGTTGCCATTACCTCAAAGAGAGATACTGAGAGCTGCGCTGCAATCTCAGATGCATTCTCAACAGACTTGTCGCCAATGCCTCGCTTGGGCTCGTTGATTATTCTGCGCAGTCTAACCTCATCAGCAGGATTGCTGATGACACAGAGATATGCCAGCATATCCTTGATTTCCTTGCGCTCGTAGAATCGGTGACCGCCAATTATTCTGTAGGGTATGCCCGCTCTTGAAAGATAGCTTTCAAGGGAGTTTGACTGGGCATTTACTCTGTACAGAACCGCATGGTCGGAATACTTCTTTCCGCCTGCAACAGACGAGTTGATCTCGTCTGCAATATACTTTGCTTCTTCTCTGTCAGTAGCAGCAGTATACAGTGTAACAAGCTCGCCCTGACCTTTATCGCACCAGAGGCGCTTGCTCTTTCGCTCGGTATTGTTTGCGATCACTGCGTTTGCAGCATCAAGAATATTGCCCGTTGAGCGGTAGTTCTGCTCAAGACGGATAACTGTCGCATCCTCATACTGATTCTCAAAGGAAAGGATATTCTCAATTGTTGCACCGCGGAATTTGTATATACTCTGATCATCGTCACCTACAACGCAGAGATTGCGGTGTCCGTCAGCAAGGAGACGTACGAAAATATACTGTGCCTGGTTTGTATCCTGATACTCGTCGATCATTATGTAGCGGAAGCGATGACGGTAGTATTCGAGAATGTCTTCGTTCTCTTCAAGAAGGGTCACTGTATTGAACAGCAGGTCATCAAAATCCATTGCATCCGCTTCAATAAGGCGCTTCTGGTATCTTTCATACACATCCGCGACTTTTCTCAGTCTGAAGTCGGAACCTGCCTGTGCGGAATACTGCTCAGGGGTAAGAAGCTTTTCCTTTGCCCTGCTTATCTCATTTCCGATGACCTTATGGGACAGGAACTTTTCATCTATTGAGAGTGCATTCATTATATCCTTTATAAGTCTGCGCTGGTCATCTGTATCATAGATTGTAAAGCGGTTTGTATATCCCAGACGCTCCGCATCTCTTCGCAGCATTCTTGCGCAGGAGGAGTGGAAAGTCGATGCCCAGACTTCATTCCCTTCTTCACCCAGCTTCATGACAAGTCTGTTTTTAAGTTCTCCTGCTGCTTTGTTTGTAAAAGTAATCGCCATTACCTGCCAGGGCTTTGCGGGATACACTGCAAGAAGCTTTGTTACACGCTCATCGTCTGTTATGCGCTCTGTCTGGGACTCGAGAAATTCAATATCCTCCTCGGTTATTCCATAAGGGAGCTTATCGCTGTTATAAGCGTTGCCGTATTTTATAAGATTCTCAGCCCTGCTGACAAGCACCGTTGTCTTTCCGCTTCCGGGTACGGCTAAAAGCAGGGTGTTACCATCAACACTCTGCACCGCCTTCTTTTGCTGATCGTTTAATTGTAATCCGAATTTTTCGACAAATCTGTTAATACTCATAAGTAAATTATACATAAATCCTGTCAAATATTCAAGGTTAATATGATAATTTATCAAAATCGAAAAAAAATTATAAAAAGCACTATACAACCGAAAAAAAATGTGATATAATATTTCCGTAAATTTTATGATTGAGGTGCTGAAAATGAAGAAACTCTATACAGGCAAAACAAAAGATGTTTATGCTCTCGACAATGGCAATGTAATGCTTAAGTTCAAGGATGACTGTACCGGTAAGGACGGTGTTTTTGATCCCGGTGAAAATGCAGTTGGTCTTACCATCGACGGTATCGGCAAGGCAAACCTTCAGTCTTCCATTCATTATTTTGAGCATCTTAAGGAAGCCGGTAACAAGACTCACTATGTAAGTGCTAACCTTGATGATGCTACTATGGAGGTTCTTCCCGCAACAGTATTCGGTCACGGTCTTGAGGTTATCTGCCGCCTTGTTGCAACAGGCAGCTTTATCCGCAGATATGGCGAGTACA
>JAZUPA010000083.1:0-26089 GCA_045604945.1 Acutalibacteraceae bacterium | reverse complement strand
CAGCCGCGGAAAGAAATCTGCGGCTGCCCGTGTCTTATATTGTGTTATTGTTTGATTGAATAATTACAGCCCGAGCAGCCCGAGGATATCCACCAGCCCGGTAAGCTGCAGCCCGGCGGGTGCGGCAAGGGTGAGGAGGGTAAGGAGAGGAACAAGCCAACGGGCGGGGGATTTTTTGCGGGGTGTGGGGGCGGACTTTGCCGGGGTGTCCGCAGGAATCTCTGCCGAGGGTTCAGCCACGGTTTCCGGAAAAGCCGCCGGAGCTGTTTCGGGAAGCGCGGTGGGGATTTCCTTGGAGTTTGCGGTTTCGGTGGGAGCCTGAGCCGCAAGGGACTCGTGCTTGATTTTGTTCGCCTCGCAATACTGCCATGCATGGGAGTTTTCGGAGCAGTAGACGGTAAGGCTGCTGCAGCCTCGGAATGCCTTGTCGCCAATGCTTGTCACGCTGTCCGGTATCGTAATGGCGGTTAGGCTGCTGCAGTAGGAGAATACACTATTGCCAATGCTCGTGACGCTGTCCGGTATTGTGACGGTGGTAAGGCTGCTGCATCCGTAAAATGCTTCATCACCAATGATTATCACGCTGTCCGGTATCGTGATGGCGGTTAGGCTGCTGCAGCCTCGGAATGCACTACCGCCAATGCTCGTGACGCTGTCCGGTATCGTGATGGCGGTAAGGCTGCTGCAACCGGAGAATGCTTCATCACCAATGCTTGTCACGCTGTCCGGTATTGTGATGGCGGTAAGGCTGCTGCAACCGGAGAATGCTTCATCACCAATGCTTGTCACGCTGTCCGGTATCGTGATGGCGGTAAGGCTGCTGCAACCGTAGAATGCATAATCGCCAATGCTTGTCACGCTGTCCGGTATCGTGATGGCGGTAAGGCTGCTGCAGCCGGAGAATGCCCAATCGCCAATGCTTGTCACGCTGTCCGGTATCGTGATGGCGGTTAGGCTGCTGCAGCCGGAGAATGCACCCATGCCAATGCTTGTCACAGGCAAGCCGGAATACTCCGACTTAATAACAACATTTTCACTCTTGCCGGTATATTTCAAAAGCGTTATGCCCGTGTCGTCAGCCCGATATTCAAAATCAGGGATAACAGCGGTACGCCGACCACGGCAGCCGCCTTTATCGAGTGTGGCTTCAATAGTGGTTACTATATCCTCATAGGTGCGTTCCCAGACGCAAAGCCCCTGAATACAGCCTTGATTCATGTCCAAGTCATTGGGCAGCTTGCAGGCTTCCAGCCAATAGAGTATTCTTCCCTGAGTTGGGGAATGTTTCAGCTCGTTTATGGCAGAGGCAATATACTCTGGCGAAAGGAAAGCCAGAAAATACGCGCATTCCCTTATTTCACCCGCACATTCGTACGGGTCGCGGTCAAGCTCATCATACCGAATATTGAATCCATCGTCATGAAGCCTTTTCATTATCGGGAAAACGATGTCCGCATTTTCGTGGGCATAGCTGCAGTATACGAACGGCACTTCTTTATCGCTGATGAATGGTATCTTGTCAGATGCGGTGCGTTTTGCGGTTTTTTCCTTCTTTTTAAGCTTTACTATGCGAACGGGGATTTTTTCTTTTTTTGCATATTGATGCGCACAAGAATTCTCTTCGCATTCAATCGTAAAGCTGCTGCATCCATAGAATGCCGAAACGTCAATGCTTGTCACGCTGTCCGGTATCGTGATGGCGGTAAGGCTGCTGCAACTGTCGAACGCATTCCAGCCAATGCTTGTCACGCTGTCCGGTATCGTGATGGCGGTAAGGCTGCTGCAACTGTCGAACGCATTCCAACCAATGCTCGTCACGCTGTCCGGTATCGTGATGGCGGTTAGGCTGCTGCAACCGTAGAATGCATAATCGCCAATGCTTGTCACGCTGTCCGGTATCGTGACGGATTTTACGCGTTTATTTTTCAAAAAAGTCCTCCTCAACTCCACCACAGGACGACCCTTCCACCGGGCGGGAACCACCACATTCTCGGCGTTTCCTTTGTATTCCGTCAGGCGAACGCCGCCGTTGTCCATGGCTACCGATTCGTATTCGTCGCTTTCGTTGGAAATGGCAAGGTTGCCTTTCACCTGCGCGTTTATCCTGATGCCCTGCGCCTTGCGCTCGGGAACTCTTGTCAGCTCTTTTATGCTCTCAAGCACTTTGCAAAGCCCATCGGGAGTGGTGCGGGGGTAGCGCTCCGTATCACGGGCGCGGGACCGGATTCCGCTGGGCAGCTCCGATTCATCAAGAAAGCAGAACACAACCCGCTTTTTGTTATCCAGCGCGAAGCCTACCTCCGTATCGGTAACATAATCGCGGGTAACCGAGACCTTTGAAACAAACAGCAGCACAACTTCGCAGCCCAGAACGTGGTCGGCGATTACGTTGTGATAGTTGGTGTTGATCTCGATGCCCTGGTCGTACCAGACATGCCAGCCCATTTCATACAGCTTTTTGATAATCGGAAAGACCTTCTCGCTGTCGTCGTGGGCATAGCTGACGAAAATATACGGCGCAGTATCCTCCGCCGCAAACGGAACGTCCATGGGAACCCTTTTCATTACGGTGTTTTCAGACATCATTACCCCTCCGTTGTGATTTTTACTACATTATACAATGATTATCGCGATATTTCAACCTCTTTGCCCTGAGGACACAAAAAGGAGCTGCCGGGGATTATCCGTCCGCGGCAGCTCTTTTCCGTATCTGATTGTTTCTGATAAAGTCTCACTCGCGGGCTCAGAACGACTGATGAATTTCGGTGGTTCGAAACTGCCGGGGCGATGTTAACAGAGCGGCAAGGATATGCTCCCTGTCGCTCTGTTCTTTATAAATAATGCAAATGAATAAATGCTCCATAAAACTGAAAGTTTCTGTTCCCTACACCTTGAGATTTACCCAATCACATTTTCATTCTTAGTTTGATTACAAGGTACCTTTATTAGTTTAAAAACAATAAAAATGAAAGAAAGAATAATGCCGTAAGAAAAGCCAAATATATGTGTTAAAACAGATGACCAATTATCATTTGCTATAATGAAATAAATAATAGTTATTAGCACATCTACTCTATACCATTTATACTTGAATTGTTCTGGAAAACGAAGATAGCACACTACGAGAGTAGCAATTGGTGCAAATATCCCCCCAGACGCACCTCCTCCGTAGCTTGGTTCTGCACTTGACACAATCCAAGAAAATGTTATTCCAGCAAATATATCACTGATAAAGAAAAAGAATAGCATTTTCCATTTTCCTATAAATGGACTTAGTAAAGAACCAACAGCCAATAAGCCAATAATATTTCCAAATAAATGATATAATCCATAATGAAGAAATGAACAAGTAAACCATCTATAATATTCTCCATTAATGAAATTTAGACTACAAGTCCCAAGCATATCATTAATCTCTGGTTTAATCTCTTTTACGATATATACGGCTAAAAAGAGATAGATAGAAAAATAGTAACAGCATTATACTGAATCCATCTGAATAATTTTGTACGCATTATATCCCTCCAATTTAGAATGAAAATTTGTATTTATCTCTTCGACATATTCAAGTTTGTTGTTATGTTATTTTTGCATTGAATTATACTACACCTACAGACAGGAATCAACAGAAACATACTGATTACCCCACTTCTGTTTCCACTTCGCAGGTTAGGTGGACAAATCCGCATATGTATCTGGGTTAAAATTAAAAATAACCCACATTGTTTTCAAATTTAACCCACTTTGCGTATCGCCCACCTAACCTGCTCGTCGTTGCGCTGAAAGAACAGTATCCGTATTCAAGTTGAAAAGCATATTATTTTTCTGTTATCTTTCAGTTCTGACAATACACAACCATGAGTTCGGATTTGTGTAAATGCGGTGCACCAGTAAAAGACCTGTGCTTTGTATCAAAGCACAGGTCTTTTTCAACGAAATAAATCCCTTACGGGATTTGTGAAATACGCTGCGCGTGTGAAATATGGCTTCGCCATGTGAAATGCCTGCGGGCGTGGGTGGATTTATTTCATTTCACTTGATGCGAAAGCATCAAATTTCACAATTTACGAAGTAAATTATTTCACATTTGCCGCAAGGCAAATATTTCACTTTTCAGCGTAATCTTGATACAAAGTTGCGATTATTTTCTTTTTATGATATGGTGTAGAAAAGGCGGTGTTCGTATGAATGGAAAGCAAAGCATTTACACATTGACCATTAGTACTCCGGATGGAGTGCTTGATGTACCGATCCGGCATAGAGTAGTTAATGAAAATTATGATAATATGCAAACAACTATCAGCGTCAAAATTGAAGGACACGAAATGCGATTCGATGCAGAAACAACAGAAGACGTGTTGATTAAGTTCGCAAAAAAGCTACCTGTTGGCTGGAGTATTAAGTCTTGCTTATCTTGTCGCTACGGTCATTTTTGTCCTGTGGGAAATGCAGACAACGAGTTGTTTTGCGTGACCGAATTTGAACCAAAAGAAATCCGTGATTTATGGCAAGTTACAGAAGATGATGCGGAACGAAATAAAAGAATCAGAAATCTGTTTCATCTTTGCGAGCAATACTTACCGCAAACAAGCGACTATTTCACTTATAGCAACTACCTTTCAGAGGTGAAGCATCACTGAATCCCCTCTGAAATGAAATACGCAGCTCGCGCATGGGGATTTATTTAATAACAGATACAGGTGGCAGCATTTCATCAGGCATGATATAATACATTCGAAAAATTACAATCCTGATGGGGGTTATGCAGACATGAAAAAACAGATAATACTGATCAACGGTCCGTCCAGCAGCGGAAAATCCACATTATCCGAAGCGTTGCAGGCGTTCATAGAAGAGAAAAGAAACGAAAAGTACGCTATCATTTCCATCGATGACTTTATGAAACTGTCAACAGAAGAAACCATATACGAGGATGATGTATTTGAAATATCCGGCGACATGTGTACAGGGGCGCTGGAGGCTCTGAAAAACTCCCCGGGTGTTATTATTGACCATGTGATCACCAGTGAGCGGATCTTTCGCCAGCTTACAGAAATGCTTGGGCAATATCATATCCATTCCGTACATGTGACCTGCCCCCTGAATGTGCTGCTCCAAAGAGAACAGGCACGCAAAAACAGGTGCATGGGCTCCGCCGAAGCTTCATATACATACCTGTTTCCGAAGGACGGATACGATGTGACGGTGGACACTTCTGTCATGACCCCCGCCGAATGTTCCGCGAAGATCCATGATATTCTGCTGTAGAACCGATCTGAAAACGCATCAGATCCAATAACATTGAAACATGCAGAATCCTGTAGTATAATCTTTTCATAATCTGCAGAGAAATCGGAGATGTTGGATTTATGGGCAAACTGGTTGTTTTTAACTGTATTCTGCTGCTTGTCATATTCACAGGCGTATTCTTTATCAGGAAATACATAAAAGGTGAAAAGGGAAAGTTTGCCGTATTGCTGTTATCGGCGCTTGTTACCATCCTTTTCCATTACAGCACCTTCCTGTATCATTTTGTTACAGGCGGTCCGACAATGGAATATCTGCGGCAGAATCCCAATCTGATTCTTCCGATATACCCCTGTAATGTCGTAATGTGGGGATGTCTGATTTTCGGACTGATGAAGAACAAAAAGTCCGCATTTGCCTTATTCCTGGCTGATTATCTTTTCTGGTTCGGTATTTTCTCAACCCTTGTGGGAATGTTTGCCAATGTGGATTTTATAAACAACCCCACATTCAGGGATTATGAAGTGACCAAGAGCATTGTTGCCCATGGGACCCTGCTGTTCAATATACTGCTGATCTCTGCATTCGGTCATATCAGAACAGACCTTCCGAAGAACATGCTTCACATAGTCACTTCTGTAATAATGATGTATGTCATAGGACTGTACTGCAACAACGTATTTGAGGTGCTGGTATCCGCCGAGGAGGCGTATTCCGTCAACTCGATGTTTATTCTTCATTCTCCGTTCCCCGCAGTGCCGTTCCTTAAATATCCGATAATAGCAGTATGTTCTCTGATTCTTTATTTCCTTTTGTTTTCTGTATGCGAAATGTTTGCTTATCCGAAAGGAAACAGGTGGTATAACAGAATAAAGACAAAGGAACAGTGAGTACGCGCCTGTGTTCGCAGCGTTTGTAAATTCTGATATTTTCCGGTGGAGAGTAATTAATATGGACAATTCAAACTGGAGATTCGGTGTGGTTGCAAACATTACAGAATATCACATCGGTTCCGACGGCAAAGAGTACCGAGGCACGAAAGCATTCACCCCCGGAACCAAAGTCTGCCTTGCAGGCAAAGGATGGGATTGCGAACACAATGATATAAGCGTGATCGGGCGCAACAGATTCGGCAGAATAGTATTTGAAAGTGTTCCTGTCTGCTGTCTTGAAAACATCCGGACTCAGCGTATATTCAAGCCGCATGTATTGGAAATAACAGACTATCTTGAAACGGTGGACGGATGGCACTGGTGGGGGCGAACATCGGAAGACAAAAAAGAAGCAGAGGACTTCGCAGAAGCCCTGAAAAGCCGCATCGGACATCAGTAATATCCGTCGGATAAATATGCGCCTTTCACAGTGTTGCAAATGCAGGCAGTGTGGATTATACTGGTTATAAGCAAAGCTGAAAAGGAGAGAGTATTATGAACGAGGAAATTATGGTAAAGGTCTGCTCAAAATGCGGTATTGTCAACAGCGAAAGAGCAAAGAAGTGCGAAGAGTGCGGAACAAAGCTGGGCGCTGCGGTCAAGAACAGTGATGCAGAAGAGCTTATCGAGCAGATAACAAAAAGAAACGAAGAGATCAAAGAAAGCATTACCGCTGCAAAGTACGGCGGAAGCATAGAAAAGACTCCTCACATTCCCATAACCCCATCGCGTATCGTTATCGGCGTGATTGCGTTACTTGTTTCAGTGGGACTGATCGTTCTCATGGTTCTCAGCTGCATATCCCCCAACGAATTTACAAAGGATCTGATCGCTGCCGATTTCTGCGGTCTTCTGCTCCTTGCCTACGCAATGCTCCATTGCTTCGCACCTTCTGCCATGTGGGCATTCTCCCACCTTACCTATCAGCTGCACTACAAGGAGATGCCTGAGCCCTCAGACACAGCTCTTGTGCTTCAGCAGGTCGCCTGCGTGCTGCTGATTCTGTTTGGCGCAGCAGTATTCGGATTCCATTTTGCAGTGTTCTTCGGTCTTTTCTGAGCAAAGTACATATTAAAGCCCATCTTTTTTCTAAAAGATGGGCTTTCTGCTGCCCCTGAAGGTGCCCTCCATTGACAGCGGCGCAGACAGAATTTATAATGTATACACCTGCAACAATCGGGAGGTATTATTTTGACTGACTATAATCTTCTTGCCGCGCAGCTTCGCGCACTTACTGAGGATGTCCCCTATCTTGTCACCAATCTTGCCAATGCCTCTGCGCTGCTTTACAGCTCTCTTGACGGCATAAACTGGGCAGGCTTTTATCTTATGAAGGACGGCGCTCTCATCCTCGGTCCCTTCCAGGGAAAGACCGCCTGCACGGAAATTGCGGTGGGAAGGGGCGTATGCGGTACTGCGGTGCAGGAAAACCGCACCCTTCTTGTGCCTGATGTGCATAAGTTTCCGGGGCATATCGCCTGCGACAGTGCCTCCAATTCAGAAATCGTGATCCCTCTGCACTGTCATGGCGAGGTAATCGGTGTGCTGGATATTGACAGCCCTGTTTTGGGGAGATTTGACGAAAAAGACAGAGCAGGTCTTGAAACCTTTTCCGCGGTGCTTGAGGAGCTTCTGCCTCGGATGCGCCTGTGACAGCGCAGAGAAAAATGCAACAAAATTACACCTGTTTCCCATCCCAATGCTCAGTCTGCGTCTGAAAACCATGCAAAAATAATGCAATATCTATAAATATTTAAGAAAAACTACTGTAATCTTCTACCCGGCAACTGTTATTTAGTATTGTTAAATAATTAATTAGTTGATATAATAGTTATAACATATACTGCTGTGCTAAAGCAGAAAAACAGAGTAAAGGAGAACATAATCGTGAGTTACGATGCAACAAAGGTAACTGCTGCAAATGCTGACAATTACGAAGATGAACCCATTATCCTTCCTATCCCCTATGAGGATGAGGCTGCTGAGGAAGCAAGAAAGCGCGCCGCAGAGGCTGAGGCTGAACTGAAGCGCCTTGAGGAACTCAGAAACAACGCTGCTGAGATCGTCCCCCTTCCCGACGCTGCTGTTGACCTGGAAGCCAACCAGAAGGCTGCAGAGGCTGAGGCTGCAAGAAAGGCTGCTGAAGCTGCACTGGCTGCTGCTCAGGAAGCCAAGCGCAACGCAGAGGCTGCTGTAGCTGAGGCTCAGCTGGCTCTGGATAAGAAGCGCGGCATCGAGGCTGCTGCTGAGGCTGTCAAGACCGCTGAGGTCACTGTTGACGCAGAGGGTAACAGCTATGTAAAGATCAAGGTTCCGAAGGATTACGATATCGAATTCTTCTTCCGCCCCAAAGCAGGCAAAAAGTAATAGAAGTACTTATCCCCCGTCCAAAAAGGACGGGGGATTTTTCCTTTTATAATTCCAGTTCTGCGGCTGCTGCCTTATAGCTTTCAAGCTGCGCTTCTGTCAGATCGAATGCGCTCCTGAGCTGGGAATATGCAAGCTTCGGCTTCATGGCGAAGAAATGCCTGATATACTTCCAGTGCCTGTCAAGCTGCTCCTGCTTGAGATATTTAAGCTCTTTGTACTGCCTTTTAAGCTCAGGCTGAACATATTCGGTCAGACCGTTGAAAAGCCCTGTCAGTCTCTCGGTATTGAAGGTGTTTTCAATATGGTAGCAGTACAGTGTTATGAATCTGTCGCGAAACTGCCTGTTTTTCAGCATATTACGCATTATCTTGTTGTTCTGAATGTTGGGCAGGTAGCCCGTGGTCAGCAGCTTGGTTTCGATCATGTTCGTGTCCCATGTGGATTTCCACATAGCCCAGTCCATATCGTATATCATCCAGCGCCACTTACCCGTTGTTCTCTCGCGGAAGCACTTGATGTTGCCTATATCCAGATTGCAGAAATATGTCTCCACTATCCAGAAATTGCAGAGGGAATCGATATCTATCTGCTCTGCGGCGTAGGCATATTCCTCATCATTTCTCATGTCGTGGGAATTGATGTAGTCAACAAGGGCAGTGTACTGCGCACCGCTGCCTGTTACAACCTGCCTGTTTGCCTTGATGATGTCCACCTTATCCTTGTCGATGCCGTACTTCGACTCAATATAGTTTGCATCAAGCCGCTCGCGGATAAAGTAGAGACCCCAGTATTTTCCGTTGATGTACAGCGCTGCTGCCCGGGATTCCTGATAATCAAGGTTCATGCCCTTTATGGCAAGGGGGATAAAATCGTCCCTCAGCTTTGAGCATACCTGATCTTCGCCTCCCGGTCTGAGCAGAAGGCTTGAGAAGGTATCCACCGTTCTGTCCCCGAAGAAGGGATAGCTGACCTCGTTCTCGCCGTATTTCTCCCTCAGTCTCAGGCGCAGTCCCTTCTGAAGATACTGCCGTGAATCATAGCCGAACAGCGCAACACCTGCGTCAAATTCCACCGCCTTGACGCCGTTTTCGTCAAAGAACTCCACATGGCAGGGGTATTCCTCTCTGTTGTTTTCGTCGTAAACCATGCCTGTCTGCTTGTCGGACAGGTTCTTGGGATTGCCTGTAAGGCTCACTACGGGAATTGTGTGCTTTTCTGCGACAAAATATGTCTCTGTGACCACGTCGCCGGAAATCAGCCCATCGGAATAGGCTCTGAACTTGAGAACGGTATTCCTGTTTATGGTTATGGGGGATGAATATTTCTTTGAGTCCCTTGTCGGGGTTGAGCCGTCGGTGGTGTAGGTTATATATGCCCCTTCCGCACAGGTAAGGGTTATCTTTGTGCCTTTCTTTACAAAGCCTCCGTGAGCAGATGCTTCGGGCTGCTTTGCAAAGCCTGTATATCCTGCGGAGTTTGCCCCTGAGGGAGTGGCGGATGTGAAAAACCACCGAAGAGATGTATCTCCGTCAAGCCTACCGCTGGTTATGCCCGCTCGCTGCTTGCCCGATGCAAAATAATCGCAGACATCGCCGCTGCCGTCGGTCAGATATATATCTTCCCCTCCCGCGCTGAGCTTTGTGTCAGCGTGGAGTGTCTTTTTCGGGTCGGCTGCATTCTTTCCGTCGCAGTAGACCAGCACATATCCCCCTGCCTTCAGTGTCACGGCAGGGAAGGTGAAAAAGGGCTCTCCTATGTCATTTCCAAGGGTGTAGCCCTCAAGGGAAATCTCGTTGTCCGAGCGGTTGTAAAGCTCTATGTAGTCAGAGGTGACATCAAGTCCCTCCCCCGATACCGCGCAGACCTCGTTGATAATTATGCCCTTGTCCATTTTCGGGGTCTTTGCAGCTTCCGAAAGGCGGTTTTCTTCTCCCGGGGTTGCGTATTCGGAATGTACATAGCCCCCCTCCCCGTCTGAGCAGGCGGAGATATTCTCCCCTCCGTACTCAAGGAAAAGCTCCTGAGCGAGGAAGCCTTCATTTGTCCGAAGTCCCAGATAATCGGAGTTTCTGCCGATGGTAAAATCCGTGTGGATTTCACCTTCTGAAACCTTGTTCTTTCCCGAGCAGAAGACCAGCAGATATTCTCCTGCTCCAATCTTCGTCCCCTGAGGAAATTCCCACTGCGCAAAGCCCGATTCCTTCGGAGAAAGGGAAAAGCCGTCCAGCACGATCTCTTCCTCCCCGAAATTGCAGAGCTCTATCCAGTTGCTGTATTCACCGTCGCAGTCCCTTATGCCCATGGAGTTTTTAAGCATATATTCGCTTATCTGCACCTTGCATACGGTATAGGCAAGGGCATTTGCGCTTGATGCGCAGCTGCCGCTGTTTGCCGCGCAGAAGCTGGGAGTAAGCCAGAATACATTCAGCCCCTCCTCATTGCGTCCGTAGGATATATTTTCCCTGAGGGCAGGGACCTCCATTCTGTCTATCTCGATGCCATCCTCAGTAAGCAGGAAAAGTGTCTCACCTGCGGAGGAAAGCCCGAAGGGGGCAGCGCGGCATGCATCCGAATCGGACAGCAGGGGCGAAAGGTACACCGCCGCATATTCGCCCGGCTCGATGCTTATTCCGCTGAGGGAATATCTGGCAGGCTCCGATTCCTTATCCGTAAGCCAGCAGCCCTCAAGGCTTACCGTCTCGCTGCCGTAGTTGTAAAGCTCCACCCAGTCGGTATATCTTCCCTCAGGGCAGGGTGCGTACATTGAATTGCTGCTCATTACTTCGTTGATGACAACGCTGCAGATTTTTTCCTCATCGGTCTTGCTCCACGCAATCCACGCAGCAAGATATCCTCCTGCCGCTGCAAGCGCCAGTATCAGAAGCACCGCGGCACTTTTGAATCTTTGTCTGTTCTGTTGCTGTGACATGTTATCACCCTATCAGTAAGAAGAGGTATTGTTTTCTTTTCCCGGTGTGGGCAGGGAGCATCTTATGTATTCTCCGCTCTCCGCAAGCACCGCCGATACATTTTTATCAAGCTCTATAACAGGAGAAATAGTATTTACAAAGCCCATGGGCGTTACCAGCACAATGGCATCATCTTCTGTGCTCAGCTTAAAGGAGGTGTGGCATATGCCATCTGCGTCCACCTTGTCCTTACCTGAGCAGAATATCAGCATATATCCTTCTGCGGGGATCACCGTGCCCTCGGGGAAATACCATTTTCCGCTCAGATCGGAGCTGTCGCAAAGGGAATATCCGTCAAGGAGGATGTCCTCCCCTGTCATATTCCGAAGCTCTATCCAGTCGCTGTAATCGCAGTCTGCATCGTAAAGCACCTTGCTGTTGTCTGTCATGTACTCGCTTATTGCAATATCGACCTTGCCGATGTTCAGCCCCTCAACGGTGTCGGAAAAATTGCCCGCATTGGGCTCTGAGGGGGTGGGCAGGGCATACCAGCCGAAGGAATCCCCCTCGGGGCTGAGACCGTAGGAGATATTTTCCTCTGACTCGGGTATTTCTATTCTGGCAAGCTCGGTAAGCTCGGGGGAATACAGATACACCGTCTCTCCCTGAGAGGAAAGCTTGAAGGAGGTGTGAAGCTCCTCACCCTCGGCGCTGTCCCTGTCGGACATATAGATAAGCCCGTATCCCCCTGAGGGAATGGTAAGCTGAGGTATTCTCCACTTGTCAGGCACCAATTCGTCGTCGGAAACATAGCACCCTGCAAGGCTTATATCAGAAGAGCTGGCATTATACAGCTCTATCCAGTCGTAATATCTGCCGTCCTCGCACTCTGCGTATGCGGTGTTGTCCGCAAGGGCTTCGCTTATGACCACATCACCCGGGCGCAGCGGAGCTTTTTCTGCAAGCTGCTCATATGCAGCCCTGCGCACCTCCTCGCAGCCCTGCATAACCAGCCCGAGGATAATTATTATAAATACAGCAAAATACCGTTTCATTCCGTACCTCCGAGTACTGCTTTTCCTTATTATAATGGTATATGAATAAATTTACCATATAGGTTTATCTATGTCAACTTGCAGCACGGGGCTCGAGAAAAGAAGCGGCTGTCTTTCGGCAGCCGCTTCTTCTTTTATCTCTTTATCTGGTTGTAATTGTAGTTTGAGGGACCGTCGGCAATCTCAAAGGACTCTGCCGATGCAAAGCACAGTGCGCTCCATGCGCAGACGGTGTCATACAGGACACCTCTGGGAGGCAGAATCTCGCCCTGACGCTGCTTTTTGAGGATATCGTAAACTATCTTCATTGCAGGTGCAAGGGCTGCCAGCTCATCGTGGAGTGCAAACAGACTGTACAGCTTTGTCTCAGGCAGAAGCTCCTGGGCAAAGTACAGAATCTGCTCATAGCAGGGAATGAACATGCCCTCCTCAAGGCTCATGGAGCACAGGGTCGGGAATGCTCCCCCCGTCTTATAGTTAAGGCGGTTGTTGACCTCGACGATTTCAACAGCCTTGCGCACATCGGCAGGTGTTACCTCCCGCATCTCCCTGCCCTGCTCAAGCATCAGATTATAAAGAGTCCATGCCATTGAACGCAGGGTTGTAAGCTGCACCTTGCGGCGGAGTATGCCGTAATGAAGCTCGCACTCGATGTCATCATTTGAGATAAAGTGAGTTTCGGGAACATGGAACAGCTTTGTCACAAAATGAGCGGCATCGCGCAGCTGGTTTGTGTTTGCCTTATTGATGGGCTCGAGAACAAAGCTTATGCTCTTTTCAAGATAGCCCCGCTCGACAGGTCTGAACTGAAGCTCAGCCTTTTCGGAGGTGGTCTCCTCCTCGTAGTCGGTATTGAATCTCAGCACGCTTTCAAAGCTCTCTGCATATTCGGGCTTCTCAAACTCGCGGCGGTTTTCACTTTCAAAGGAATCCTCGTCGCTGCCGTTCACCCTTGCAGCCTTGCGGCTGTGCTTTACGAACTCGTTGTTGAGGTCCTTGTAGTAAAGCTGCTTGAGCACTGCCTGCGAAGGAATGATTCTGCTGCGGCTGACGAAGAATCGCTCAACCATTTCGGCAGGGTCAAGATAGGCGTACTTTACAAGCTTGATGAAAACAAGCAGAGGCCAGTCGCCTGTGGAAAGGTCGTTATCGCCGATGGCTGCGGCAAGAGAAGAGAGAATCTTCTCCTGTGTTATGCGGTCAAAGCCTCGGAGAATCATACCCTGAGACTGCACCTCAACGTCGATATCGTCTCCCGGTGCAGGCAGCCATGCAGTGAGGTTTATCTCGTAATTGAACTGTGCTTCGGGCATTGCGCGGTGTATATGACGGCGCACCTGACCGAGAGCATACTTCTTTCCGAACTGGTGGAAGATAAGGGTCAGGGAATGGAGCAGCAGCTCAAGACGGGAATCTATAATGGTAAGTCTCTGATTCTCAACGCTGTGCTCGCGGTAATCCTTGACCGCATCGGCACGCATGACAAATTCGGCGGCGGTTGCGCAGTTGAGCCATACGGCGGAAGCATTGTCTCCGTAAATCTGCTCGAGGACAGTCTGGCGGATGGATGCACTGGTGGGAGTCTCATACTTGATATCTCCGCACAGGTGCTGCAGCGCCTGGATAAGCAGCCAGCAGGTAGTCTTGCCGCCCTTTACCGCAAGGCGAGCAGCGGCATCGATAAACTCCATGGGGTCGGGCTGCTCACGGCCTCTTGCAGGGGGATATACGGAATCGCTTGTGAAATAGACCTCATCGAAAATAGCCATTGCCGCATTGTAAGGCACGGTATAATCGCGGTCGCCGTTCATTTCGGAATACAGGCGCAGGATTGTATATACTGCTTCCTGAATTGTAATCTGCTCATCGCTGACAGGCTCCAGCTCGTCGGTCATTTTAGGTCTTCTCAGCCCTGCTGCGTCAACCTCGATATTCAGAGGCAGCACGGAATGGAGAACCTCACGTCTTGCAACAGAGTCTCCAAGGAGAATGTAGCTCTCATCGTTGACCCTCTCAAGAGCCTTGTCCTTTGCGTGGTAGATGAATACATCCCCTGTGATGGGATGCTCATACTCCTCGCCCCCCAGCATAAGGGTGCAGTTATAGCGTGAAACAAAGTCAAGGAGCTTCTTTACGGATATGAACTCATAGAAATCGATGTAAACAATCTCGCGGCAGGGTGCGGCGATGATTATATCTCTGCCCCTTGACAGCTCCTCAAGCATCTTGGGAGCGGTGAGCACCCATGATGCAAGGTTGCCCTGAATATATCTGAAGGAGGTATATTCAACGGTTGAGAAGGAGTAACGGGCGCGCATGTCCACCTTCTGCATATTGCGCTCAGCGGTGCGCCATACGGTCTCCTCGGTGACATCCCAGTCGCGGATGCATCTCTGCTCAAGATACAGGTAGCCCATGTTTGTCTCGATGACTACAAACTGCATCAGACCCGGCTGCTTCTCTCTGTAGCAGAGCTTGCCCAGCTCCTCATAGGGACGGCTGTCGCCCACCTCTATATAAAGGCTTGCCTTGAGGGCATCGAATGTAAAGCTTGTAAAGCCCAGCTGCTGGAGGGTGCGGTAATAGGGGAACCGCTCGTTGGCATAGAGATTTGCTCTGCCAACGTTTGCATCAAATGCGATGCGGCGGTAGGCTGCTTCCCTTGCAGGGGCAGGCTTCTTGAGAATATCATGCCTGTGCATGAAGTTTGAGTATTCGTACTCGGGGGAATCGTCAAACAGGGTTCCGCACAGTGCAAGCATGAACTCGCGGAAAATCTCTTCCTCCTCGGTCTCTGCCAGGCGGTAGAGATAGCAGGAGTATGCAAAATCAAGCAGCTTGTGCTTGATGTCGGTAGGCGCCTTGGATGCAAACAGGAACAGCTTCGCCCTTGTATCGGTGTTACCGCCGCTGAGGGTGTTGTTTGCAAACTGTGCCATTGCAGCGACCTCCTTGGGTGCTGCGCCGGGGTAAATCTTCAGGAATTCGGAGAAAAGCTCGGAGTTTGTAAGGGACTGGTCGGTGACATTCTGGCTTATGTACTGAATCATGCCCATCACGCCTGTGCGGATTCCCTTTTCCTCGTCAGAGAGCTTGCCGCTTCTGCGTGCCTTTTCGTACTTCTTCGCCTTCAGTGCAGTGAGGTCAACAGGCTTTATCTCCACATCATCTATAACGATAATGGGCTCTTCCTTCTTTTCCTCCGCAGGCTCGGACTTTGTCTCAGGCTCGGGAGCTTTTTCAGCTGCAGCAGGCTCTGCGGCAGGCTCTTCCTCTGCCCCATCCTCTGCTGCCTCGTCCTCAAGGTCGATTATTTCGGTATTGGTCAGCTCAAAGGGAGTGTCATCAACGGGGAGGTCCACAACGGGCATCTGGCCGAAGGTATATACCCTGGGCTTTTCAACCTTGGGAGGATTCTCCGCTTCGGGCTTTTCGATTTTGGGCTGTACGGGGATTTCCTCCGCAGCGGTCTGTACTGCCGTCTCCTTTTCTGCCGCGGGCTCAACAACAACCTGACGGGCAGCCTTCTTCTCAGCCTCAGGCACAAAGCCCAGCGCGCTCATTTCGGAGGCGGAAAGATACTTGCCCTTTGCAAGGTCGGAAAGTCTGTCCTCAAACTTCTGTCTTTCTCTCTTCTTAAAGAGCTTTCCGAGGTCGGTGCGAAGGGTCTCAACGGTGCCTTCGGTGCCGTGGGAGGGGTAAAGCAGCTTGAAGCCGAGCTTTACCATGTACAGCTTGTCGCCTATGTGTGCTTCCCTTGCGGTACACTCAATACGCGCCTTGCCGTTATCGCTGTCCCATACCTTTGTGGCTTCGTTTATCAGAAGGGTTGCCTTCTCGCTGTCGATGCCGGGATAGAGTGCGGAAATATCGGCATAGAAGCGGTCTGCGTCAAGCTCGCCCTTGTACTCGCGGGTGTACAGCTTGAGCAGATATATCAGCATTGCGCCGTGAATATCATCGTCAAAAGGCACAGGCTCAACAAAGCCTGCAGGATATACCACGCCGTCGCGGCTGTCTGCAAACTGAACATTATCCCAGTTTATGCCGGGGAGCAGTGAGAAATCGGAAAAATCGATATCTCTGCCTGTGAAATCCGCCTCGTCGATGTCAAAGGTGGGGGGATAGATAAGCTTTCTTATGGATGATGCCTTTGCAATATGCTTCCAGCGAAGGGAGGTGACGCGGGAGAAGTTGCTGGAGCTTATATCGCGGTTTGTATAATCGGAGGTCTCTGCGTCAAAATTGGCAGGATATTTGATTCCGCGCAGGGAATCTGCCCTGCGGATGACCTCGAAATCGAAATCGCGTACTGCGGAAAAATCACTGCCTGTGATGTCCCTTCCGCGGAAGGAGACGTTTCTCACAGAGAAGCACTCGGGGTATACAATGCCCTTGATGGATGCTGCTCTTGCTATATCCTCAAATTTCATGCTCTTTACTCTGGAGAAATCGCAGTTTGTAAGGTCGCGCCCTGTGAAATCAGCCTTTGAAAGGTCAAAGGATTCGGGGAAACGGATGCCTGTTATGGACTCTGCCCCTTCGATGTGCTTCCATTCGAAGTCCTTGACAAGGGTGAAGTCACTGCCGGAAATATCGCGGGCATTGAAGTTTGCTTCGGTTATGTCAAAGGTCGGGGGATATTTGATGGATGCTATGATTTCTGCAGATTCGATGTGCTTCCAGCGCATTGCATAAACCTGTGAGAAGTCGCAGCCGCGCAGGCTTCTGCCGAAGAAATCGGCGGCGGCGATATCAAAGGCGGAGGGGAATTTCACGCCTGAAATATCGGAAGCATCGCAGATATCCTCCCATCTGAGGGAGGAGCAGAGAGAAAAGTCGGAATAGTCGATGGCTCTGCCTGAAAAATCACAGGTGGAGGTATCAAAATTTGCAGGGTACTTGATGCCGTAAATCTCAGATGCGTCCTCAATTTCCTCCGCTGTCAGGTCCTCTCTGCGGGAAAGGTCTGAAAATGCCAGAGATACGGGATTTGCAGGCTTTTCTCTGTTGGGGTCGCGCTGAGCACGACCTCTGCGCACTGCCTGCACAGGCTCTACAACAGGAGCGATGACAGGGGTCTCCTCAGCCTTTGCAAGCTGTGGGAGCTGCGGCTCGATGCCCGACTTCTCGTTGCCTGCCAGAGGCTGCTTCTGAGCCTCGGCAGAGCCGAAAATATTCGACAGGTTGTCTATTTCCTTATTGACAGCACTCTTTTTTACGGGCTTTGCAAGGGCAGGGTCATTGACTGTCCCCTCAAAGGTGAGAACGGGGGTGAATATACCCCGTTTTCTCGAACCGCCTGCAAACTTCTTGCCGCGCTTTGTCCTGGGAGCTTCCGCCTTTTCGCCTTTTTCAGGTGCGGAAGCGTTGATCTCCTCCGTCAGGGCTGTCACCTTGTGCTCCTTGCCCGCAAAGATAGCCTCTATCTGGCGCTGTGCTTCGGTTTTTGCGCTCTCCTTCTGTTCGGTGCTCTCCGCAGGAGCTTCAAAAAATCCGCGCACAGGCACCTCGGGCTCTGCAGGGACTGCAGGCTCAGAGGGTGCAGCAGGCTGCTCTGCGGCAGGTGCGCCGCTGAGCATATCCTCGGCAAGTGGTCTTGCCTTTTCGGGATCTATCATCTGTCCTTTGAAGCGTTTGAAAAACGCCATACTTCATCTTCTCCTTAAAACTGATGTTTCAATATCTCTGACAGAGGAGCCAGCCAAAGCAGCTGCCCACTGTCAGCAAGGAGCAATTGCTTTATCTGTTCTTTACTCTGACTATCATTTCAGCCGTCTGACCGCCGCAGGTCAGGGTTATTGTCGCGCTTCTGCCGTTGTTGCTGCCCTTGATTGCGGTTATCTTGCCCTCCGCGTCAACGGTTGCGACCGCTTCGTTGCTGGAGGTGAACACTATTCCTGAGGTGGGTATATCTGCAGGGTATATCTCCCATCTTATCTGGAAGGTATCGCCCACAAAGATGGTTACGTCTGTGGGGGTTGAAAGGTCAATGCCCTGGCAGTAGTAGGTCTTGGTAGTTGTTGTGGTGGTGGGCTCGGTGGATTCCTCGGTTGAGGTGGTTGCATCGGAGGTTGTGCTGTCGGAGGATGATACCGTCTCCTGAGGCTTTTCCTCAGTGGCGCTGTCCTCGGGCTTCTTGTCCTCCTGCCCCAGTATCACCGACGTGCCTCCGCTGAGATTGTTCAGCGGGTCCTCCTGTACAATGCGCACCTTGCCGTTGCCGCCCAGCACATAGCCGAAAACGTAGCCGACTATTATGCCGACTATCAAAGCGGCGCAGCAGATTGCGACCATTATCATGTTCTGGGTGATATGTATGCCCGGCTCGACGACTTCAACAACCACTACAGAGAGGTTGTCCGCACATTCTTCCCTGAGAGCCAGCGCCATCAGCTCATTGGTGTGCCCGAAGGGGTCACGTCTTCTGAGCATGCAGGCTGCCATGTCCTCCTCGTCCACATAGTCCGATATACCGTCGGAGCAGACGATGAACTTGTCGCCCTTCTTGATTTTGAAGGGCTTTGCGCGGTAAGGCTCGAGGTCGCCGTCCTTTTCAGCCATGCCAAGATACTTTGTAAGTCCGCCGTTTCGGACTCCCTCCTCCGTCAGGGCAACCGTTCTCTGACCCTTGACCGATACATGGTCGCGCGTCAGCTTTATAAGCTGCTTGTCGCGGAAGAGATACACGCGGCTGTCGCCGGCGTTGTAAACTCTTGCAGTGCCGTTTTCGATAATCAGCAGCGCAAGGGTGCTGGCGGTTCGCACGCCGCCCGTATCATGCACCTGCTCGCGTATTGCAACGTTAGTTTCCTGTATGTAGTCAAGAACTACCTCGTCGGGGGTGCGCTGGGTATCGAAGGTGATTCTGTCCACCACGTCGTCAAGGCGCGTTGCTGCAAGGAGGGATGCGTAGGAGCCGGTATTGTTCCTGCCCATGCCGTCAAGCACCGCAAATACGTTTATATCCGAATATTCTCCGGTTTTTATGGCAAAATCATCGCGGATGGTTCGCGGTGTGATGAAGTCGCCGTTGAAATATACATTATCCTCGTTGTTTCCGCGGGCATAGCCTGTTCTCGACTCTGCCGCTGCACGAACGAGCAGTCCTTTTGCTGCTCCCATGGGGTATCTTTCCTTTCACGGCAGCACAGACTGCCGAAAATATTAGGGTGCATCGCCGCCTCCGCCCGGGGTCCGATATGCCCCTTTTCAAGCCCCGCGGATGCCGATGCGCAGTATTATGACAAGTTTAAATATACCACAAAAAAACGCATTAGCAAATACTATATAATGGTTTTTTACGATTTCTTAATAAATAACCTGTCATTTGTTAATAAATGACACCCCGTTACCCCCGCATTCCCTGCTGCGGCTGCGGAATATTCAAAAATCTTTACAAATTCCCCCTTTGTTTTTCACCTGCAGGTGGTATAATCATAATGGCAGATACCAATCAAAATCTGAAAGGAACTGAAAACATGCTTGATAAAAAAGTGATGTCAGAGCTTATCGCTGTGGTACTCCATGGCGGCGCTGACTTTGTTGAAGTGTTCGCTGAGCACTCCAAAAGTGATATTATCACCTACAGCAACAGAAAAATAGAGAATGTTGCCGACACCGTTGTATCGGGTGTCGGAATCCGTGCTTTTGTCGGCACTCGTACATTCTTCGCCTGCACCACCGACCTCTCCCCTTCGGGGCTTCGTGAGTGTGCGCTGAGAGTGGCTCAGGCGGTGGGCGGAAGCGTTGATAAAATCCCCGATTTCTGCCTTACCGAGCGCATCAACTCAAACATCCACCCCATCGCAAAGCTCCCCTCCGATGTGCCTGCCGCCCTCAGAGCCGATATGCTCCGCTCTGCCTGCGGCACTGCCTATGCCCATGACAGCAGGATAATTCAGGTTGCAGGTAATCTCGTCTGCAGCGACAAGCAGTTTGTTGTTGCCAACAGCGAGGGTCTCTATACAGGTGACAGACAGGTCAGAACCCGCATGGCTGTGCAGGCTGTGGCTTCCGACGGCACCGAAAACCAGTCGGGCTCCTGCTCTCCCGGACGCAGCATGGGTCTTGAATTCTTTGACCTCATATCTCCCGAATCCATCGGCGAAAAGGCTGCAAAGCAGGCTATGGTGAACCTTTCCGCAGTCCCCTGCCCCTCGGGCAAGATGGCTGTTGCAATTGAAAACGGCTTCGGCGGCGTTATCTTCCACGAGGCATGCGGACATTCCCTTGAGGCAACGAGCGTTGCAATCGGTATGTCCCAGATGGCAGGAAAGCTGGGTCAGCAGATAGCAAATCCCAAGGTCACCGCTATTGACGACGGTACAATTCCCAACGCATGGGGCTCCTGCAACATCGACGACGAGGGCAATCCCATGCAGAGAAGGGTGCTTATCAAGGACGGTATCCTCAATTCCTATATGATCGACCGTCTGGGCTCCCGCAGAATGGGCATGCCCCATACCGCCAGCGCAAGACGCGAGAGCTATGCTTATGAGCCCACCTCCCGTATGACCAACACATTTATCGACAACGGTCCTGACAAGAACGAGGACATCATCGCCTCCATCGACAACGGCATCTATTGCGCAGCAATGGGCGGCGGCTCTGTCAATCCCTTCACAGGCGCATTCAACTTTGCGGTAAATGAAGGCTATATCATAAGAAACGGCAAGATCTGCGAGGCTGTCCGCGGTGCAAGCCTTATCGGCACAGGCAGCGAGGTAATCCAGAAGATCGACATGGTCGGTCAGAATCTTGACACCGCTCAGGGTATGTGCGGTTCTTCCAGCGGTTCTGTTCCCACCGATGTAGGTCAGCCCCTTATCAGAGTATCCGACATCACCGTCGGGGGACAGTGTTAAAACAGCCCTGATAAATCAAGACTGTTTTAACTGTGAGTTTGTGAATTCTGCGTTGCAAAACCCACAAACATCACGCTTCTATAAAGAAAGGATTATTTCTATGAACAATATCGAAATTAAGAATGCAGTTGCTGCCGCTGCCGAAGCAGCAGGAGCTGAGGGCTATGAACTTACAATAGAAGCAGGAGTCAGCGCAGGAGCTGAGGCTCTCAAGGACGAGATCTCCTCCGTTACCTATAACCGCACAGGCTCCATGAGAATCAGATGCGTCAAGGGCGGAAAGAGCGGCTACGCAGAAAGCGAGCTGGTAACTCCCGAGGCTGCCGCAGAGCTTGTTTTCAGAGCCTGCGCCAACGCAGCAGTTGTTGATGACCCCGACGAGGTTCCCCTTTTCGAGGGCTCGGAGAATTACACAGTCATTGAAAGCGAGAAGGTTGAAATCCCCTCCGCAGAGGAGCTTATTGCACATACCCTTGAGCTGCAGAAAAAGGCTTATGCCGAATCTGACAAGGTGGTTGACGGCACTCAGTCCTTTACAAGCGGCATGAGTGAAGAGAAGGTATTCATCAGCTCCGCAGGACTTGATCTTTCCTATGAGACCGCCCTTGTATACCACGGTGTTGTGGCGGCAGTCAAGGACGGTGATGACGCTGAGGAAAACTACATGGTCTGCGACATAAAAAAGAAGAGCGCAGATGAGATTGCAAAAGAAGTAGTTAACGATGCTCTTTCCCATCTGGGTGCAGATACCGTTGAGTCTGGCAAGTACGATATAATCATCGACAAGAGCACCATGCGCTCTGTGCTTGCAGTTTTCTCCTCCGTATTTTCCGCAAAGAGCGCCTATCTCAAGACAACTCTCTTAGCAGGCAAGGAAGGTGAGGTAATCGCAAGCGACAACCTCACCATCGCAGATGACCCCTTCCATCCCGACAACTTCAATAAATGCCCCTTCGATGCAGAGGGTGTTGCGGTGTACAGAAAGAATATAGTTGAGAAGGGTGTTCTCAAGACCCTGCTTTACAACAGAATGTACGCAAAGCTCTTTGATAAGGAAACAACAGGCAATGCCGCCTCTGCAAAAAGCATATCCCCCAGAGGAATGTATATCGAGGGCGGCAGCATCAGCGAGGATCAGCTTCTGAGACTTCTTGGCGACGGCATATATATCACCGAGCTCAAGGGACTTCACGCAGGCGCAAATGTCCAGAGCGGTGACTTCTCCCTGGAAGCCGCAGGCTTCCTCGTAGAGAACGGCAGAAAGACAAGACCTGTCAAGAATTTCACCATTGCAGACAATTTCTTCAGCATCATAAAGAAGGTTGCTGCGGTCTCTGATACTGTGGAATTCGGCGCAGGCTCCAGCTACGGCTCTCCCGAGGTCATGTTTACCGATGTAAGCGTGGCAGGCAAATAAGTTAATATGCAGAAAGCCCGACAGAGAAATCTGTCGGGCTTTATTGTTTGTGAAGGGGGATATTTCAGGCGCTCGGGATTGTCGTTTGTCTTTAGTCTTTACAGCGCAGGGATTATGTTCATTTCTTGTTCGCCCAAGAAACGAACCAAAGAAAGCGTTCAAGAGGGGCACCCTTTCGATCGGTAAAACCAAAGGTTTTGCAATTTCCCCCTCTTGAAAATCTCCCCTCCTGAACGACCAAACGGGTCTCCATCCATGCCGTGTGTACCTATCCACCCGTGAAAACCTTTTTCTCACGGCATGGATTACCCAATGCCTCACACCAGCTTATTGCTATTTCCCTTTTGGAATACCCTTTACCAAGGGTTATCTCCTGTTCCCATTGACAATCGGGGAGTGTTGCCGGAAAATTAAATAACAGCTCAAGGAACATCCCCATAAAAGGGGATTCCAAAGGGGAATTGCGACAATACTTCAGAATGAGCGAAAAGGTAATACCTGCCGTCGGGAGATGGTTATTCAGGGGAGTCGAGCCCTTACCACGGCAGGTATGGCGACCCCTTTGGTCGTTGAAAGGGGAGATACATAAGAGGGGGAAGGATCGAAACTTCCCCCTTTTATGTAATTTCTTTGGTTCGTTTCTTTGTTAGCAAAGAAATGAACACAGTCCTTGCTCTGAGCGGATGTTAATCCAACAAGAAAACCGAGTGCCTGTATTCGTATACAGGATGGGAAACCCATTTCCTGCGGCGGTGGGTTCTGCATCAAAAAGCACCGAAGCTGAGAGCCTCGGTGCTTTGTCCATTAATTTATTCTATTTATGCTTTTTATAATCAACAAGCCCTATAACTCCCAGAACAATGAATGCTGCTGCGAGTATAAAAGTCACTATCCAGCGGGTCATATCCTCGCCATTTGCCGCAAGGACAAAGAAGGATGCTATTGCTGCAATGCCGATTATCACCTGAATCACAGATGACACAAGCTGATATTTGCTGTGCATTCAATTACCTCCTTTATTTGCCCTCATAGGGAGAATCGCAGTATTCGCAGGTCTCTCCCTCGGTATTTGCGCCGCAGTGGGAACATTTCCAGCTGATCGGTACATACTCTTCCCTTACCTCTATGCGTTCCCACTTGGCGAGCTTGCTTCTGTTGATGACCGATGCAAGGATTCTCCACACTATCAGGGGAACAGCGAAGATAAAGCAGGCTGCCGTGCCGTCCAAATCGCCGTTATAATAAGCGAATATTCCTGAAAAAACAAGTATCGCAGCCATGGGCAGCACAAGTATGTTGCAAATGGTGCTGATCACAGTGGTGGTGGTGTGGGTCTTTCCGAAGCAGGATGCGCATCGTCTCTGACCGTTGTCCCTGTGAACAAAGCCCTCAACGGCAGAGTCAAAGGTCTTTCCGCATCTGCTGCACACTTCCCGATTATCCTTGATAATTCTTTCCATAAACAGTCCCTCCGATACTCTTTCAAAAAATTAAATTATGCTGTCAACCACAGTGTCATCCCCGAGCATTTTGATAAGAACAGCCTTCTGGACATGGAGCAGATTTTCCGCAGCGTCAAATATCTCGTTGGAATGAAGCTCTGCAATTGCAGCGGTAATCTCCTCACCGCGGTTGATGGGCATACTGTGAAATACCAGTGCATCGGGCTTTGCGTAGCGCATGAGGTCATCGTTGAGCTGGAACATTCTGAATGCAGCTCTCCTCTCCTCCGCCTCGTCCTCCTTGCCCGCAGGCAGCCATGCATCGGTGACCACCACGTCTGCAGCCCTTGCTGCACCTCGGGGGTCGCGGTACATTTCAAAATGGCCTACCTGTGCGGCAAAATCGATGACCGACTGGTCAGGGTCGTAACCCTCGGGGCAAGCAACAGCAACGTGCATCTTGCACTTGAGGCAGCCGATGATGAGGGAATTCATTATTGCGCTGCCCTCGCCGATAAAGCCGATTTTAAGCCCGTCAAGCCTTCCCTTGTACTCCCTTATGGTCATAAGGTAGGAAAGAATCTGACAGGGGTGTGCGTAATCGGTCATGCCGTTTATTACGGGTACTGTGCCGTAACGGGCAAGATTATCCGCTTCGGTGTGATTTGTGGTGCGGATAAGCAGTGCATCGACGTATCTCGAAAGCGCTCTTGCCATATCCTCTGTCTGCTCGTCGCCCTCTCTGGCTACGGCTATTTCATCCTCGGAAAGCACTATCGCATGACCCCCCAGCTGATACATGCCCACTTCAAAGGACACGCGGGTGCGGGTGGAGGGACGGCGGAATATCATTCCAAGGGTCTTTCCTGCAAGGTTATTGTGGTTGATGCCGTGATTCTTCTCATATTTCAGCTGGTCTGCGAGATTGATGATATCCGCAATTTCGGAAGAATTGATGTCCAGCATTTTCAGAAGATGTTCCATTTTTTCTTCAACTCTCTTTTGAAATATTACAATAAGGAAATTATATCATATAAATATGAACAAATCAACAAGGAGTGTGAGAAGGCTGTGATGTATTAAAAAATACACACTGTAATTTAATAAACGATTAACTTTTTTACCCCATTTACGGTGGAATGCGGTCTGCGGGTTGTCAAGTGGAAAATCACACGACTTTTTAGTGCATCTTGCACAACGAATACAGGGAGGAATACGCCTATATGCACATATACAGCCCTGTTCATCCACCTGTTTTTCACCTTTTCCACCGAGTTTTCCACAGGGGCTTGTACCCCTTAGTTAAGGGGTTTTTCACCTTTTCCACCGAGTTTTCCACATTCCGCAAAGCCCATAACACCGTTGTGCCGACTTTATACAATCGTTTACATAACCCGTAATTTGTCCCCCTTTTGCGCACATTATCCGCAACCTGTTTTCGCCCCTGAATTTCCAAAATATAAATTATTTCGTTTTTTCGGGGTGTTATGTTGACAAGAAGTAACGAAAGTTTGTTAACAAACTAAAATACGGAAAATTCTCTGTTTCGAGCCGTTCAGATGTTGATGTCACTGAAACACCTCATCCACTGTTTTGCTTCGCAAAACATTCCCTCTTCTCCTCAAGGAGAAGGCTTGACAGTGTGAAAAATAAATCCGATGTGCTTTGCACATCGGTTGAGCTTGTCAAAAAAGCCCCAAACCTTGGCTCCCCTTGTCATGGTGAGGTATTATGCTGCGCATAATTGTCACGAAGTGACTGAGGGGTAGTTCAAAACCGCATAATTATACGGTTTTCTCAAATCTCTCCCTCCGGGTTTTGCTGCGCAAAACCAGACTTCATTTATGAAG
>JAZUPA010000082.1:0-23538 GCA_045604945.1 Acutalibacteraceae bacterium | reverse complement strand
AGCCATGTCGTTCTGTGAGCCAAGGAGTTGATTTATGACATTGTCTTCCTAAGACCGCTTGGCCTCCGACTTTCACTGTATTCAATAGGTAATGCTCTCGCCGATCATAGCTTCCACACGGGCTTTCAGCGCAGAATGATGCTCCGCTTCAAGATTCGGATCGGATTCTGTGATTTTCAGCGCGTCAGCCTGAGCGATTGCAAACATTCGGGTGTCGATTGCAAGGTCCGCAAGCTTGGCGTCTCCCGTCAGACCGCTCTGCCGCTGTCCGAAGAATTCGCCCGGACCGCGCTGTTTGAGGTCCTCAGAGGCTATTACAAAGCCGTCGTTGGTGCTTTTCATTATGTTGAACCGCGCCATGGCTTCCTCGTTTGTAAAGTCGCTTATGAGTATGCAGTGGGATTTGTACTGTCCTCTGCCGACACGACCTCTCAGCTGGTGAAGCTGGGAAAGACCGAAACGCTCTGCGTTTTCTATCACCATAAGCACCGCATTGGGGACATTCACACCGACCTCAACAACGGTGGTTGCAACAAGGAGCTGGATTTTACCGCTTGCAAAATCGCGCATGACCTCGTCCTTTTCAGCCCCCGAGAGCTTGCCGTGGAGAAGTCCCACGGTATAGCCGCGGAAAGCCCCGTTTCGAAGCTGCTCGGCATAGGCAACAGCAGAAGCGAGCTCGCTTGATTCATCCTCACTCTCCTCAACAAGGGGGCATACGATATACGCCTGCCTGCCTTCGTCGAGGTGCTTCTTTACAAAGTTATAAGCCCTTTCACGCTTGCCGCTGTCGATGTGATAGGTGTCCACCTTCTGTCTGCCTGCAGGCAGCTCATCGAGGACTGACACATCAAGGTCGCCGTACACAATGAGGGCAAGTGTTCGGGGAATTGGGGTCGCGCTCATAACAAACATATGGGGATTTTCGCCCTTTTCGCTGAGTGCAGCTCTCTGCTTTACTCCGAAGCGGTGCTGCTCATCGGTAATGACCAGGGCGAGATTTTTAAATTCCACCTTTTCGGAAATAAGCGCGTGGGTGCCGATGACAAGGTCGCAGAGACCCAGCATCAGCTCGTCATAAATCCTGCGCTTTTCCGATGCTTTGAGGGAGCCTGTCAGCAGGCGCACTCTGATGCCTGCAGGCTCCAGCATTTCTGCAAGGGAGCGGTAATGCTGCTCTGCAAGGATTTCGGTAGGCGCCATCAGTGCGCTCTGCATACCGTTTTTTGCGGTGCAGTAGCAGAGTGCCGCCGCAACGGCTGTTTTTCCCGAGCCCACATCGCCCTGAAGCAGTCTGCTCATGGGACATTCGCCCTCCATCATATCCCGTATGGCTTCTTTTACCGCACGCCGCTGGGCGTTGGTGGGGGCGAAGGGGAGGAGTGAAAAAAACTCATCGGAATAATCCTTAGAAAGCTGCAGCGCAGTCTGTTTGCGGTTTCTGCCCTTCAGACGGAAGAGTGCAAGCTGCAGAATCAGCAGCTCCTCATATACAAGCCTGTCGCGGCACTGCTTCAAATGCAGGGAGTTTTCGGGACGGTGGATACCGTGCACAGCCTCCTCGGCGCTGAGCAGCCCATGCTCTTTGAGCATTTCATGGGGTACAGGGTCGGGGAAGGTCTCGTCATTCATCATACCGAGTGCCTGCGCAATCGTTTGCGCAATCATCCTTGAGGTCAGATTTCCGCTCTGACGGTAGACAGGCTCCATTACACCCGCCTTGTCTGCACTCATGAATTTCGGTGAGACCATTTCGGGGGTGCGGAAGGAGAGGTTTATTCTGCCGCGGAAAAGATAGGTATGCCCTTTATAGAGCAGTGATTTGATATAGGGATTATTGAAAAAGGTAAGCTTGAACGATGTGCCGTTGTCGTCGCAGGCGGTGGCGGAATAGATGGTCATGCCGCGGCGGACAAATCTTTCGGAAACGGAAGAGGTCACAACTGCGCGGACAACAGGCAGCTCAAAGGGGTTGAGGTCAGAAATGGAGGAGCTCTCCGACCAGTCCTCATAGGTGCGCGGATAATAGCGCAGCAAAGCGCCGACGGTAGACGCGCCGAGCTTTGCAAACTGCTCTGCGCGCTTATCGCCGACGCCCTTTAATTTTCTGATGTTCATATCTTCCAGAAGCATGGAAAATCTCCTCAAAAAATATCGGTAATATAAATTTTCGGTTACACCGACAGATGTAACCGAAAATCTGATTCCTGTTTAATTATTCGACAGAGAGGATGAAGTGGTAGACAGGCTGTCCGCCGTTGATGAGGGTGACCTCTTCAAAGCTGCGGCTCATCTTCTTGGCTCTTGCCTCGATGAGCTGACGTGCCTTCTCAGCCTCGTCATCAGAGATGCCTTCACCATAGATAAGGGTGAGGAAGGAGGTATCTCTGTTGACCATCTGCTTGACAATCTTAATGAGTGCCTTGGTGGGCTCCTTCTCGGTGAGAGCGAGCTTGCCGTTGATAAGACCGAGGATTTCGCCTTCCTTGATCTTGTGGCCGTCGAACTCACTGTCACGGGCAGCGAAGGTTACCTGACCGCAGCCGACCTTCTTTGCAGCCTCGTACATGTCAACGCTGTTGGTGTCGATATCGCTCTCGGGGTCATAAGCGAGCATAGCTGCAAGACCCTGAGGAATGGTTCTGGTGGGAAGAACAACAATGCGGCGGTCTGCAAGAGGCACAGCCTGCTCAGCAGCCATGATGATGTTCTTGTTGTTGGGGAGAACGAAAACAGTGGAAGCGGGAGTAGCCTGAACTGCAGCCAGGATATCATCGGTGGAGGGGTTCATGGTCTGACCGCCGGAAACAACATTTTCGCAGCCGAGATCGTTGAAGAGGGACTTGAGGCCGTCGCCTGCAGCAACTGCAACAAAGCCGATTTCGCCCTCAACGGGGTCAACGCGCTCGAACTTCTTTGCGGTGGATGCGCCGCCCTTGGCTTTATTCTGTGCGCGCATATTTTCAATCTTGGAGGTCACAAGCTGACCGTACTCAAGACCGTGGGTAATAGCATCGCCGGGAGCCTCGGTGTGAACGTGAACCTTTACGATCTCGTCGTCGTCAACGACAACTACGCAGTCACCGATGGTCTCAAGATATGCACGAAGCTCGAGAGGATCCTTGTCATTCTCCTTCTCAATGATGAACTCGGTGCAGTAGGTGAAGTTGATCTCCTCGTCAAACTGAGAAATGACATCGGAGAAGTTGTCAACGCTTGCATCGGAGGAAGCGGCGACTGCCTCTGCCTCAACGATAACGCCGTCACGGAAAACAGACTGCATACCGCGGAAGATAACACAGATGCCCTTGCCGCCTGCGTCAACAACGCCGGCTCTCTTGAGAACGGGAAGCAGCTCGGGAGTGGTATCGAGGGTCTCTTCTGCAGCAAGGCAGACCTCGTCCCATACATAATTGGACTTGTTGTTTGCGAGAACAGCAGCTCTTGCGCGCTCGGAAGCAACTCTTGCAACGGTGAGGATGGTGCCTTCGGTGGGCTTCATGACAGCCTTGTAGGCAGCCTCAACGCCGAGGGTCAGAGCGGAAGCGAGATCAGCGCCGGTAGCCTCTGTAAGACCCTTGAGACCCTTTGAAAAGCCTCTGAAAAGAAGGGAGGTGATAACGCCGGAGTTGCCGCGGGCGCCGCGAAGAATAGCGGAAGCAGCCTTGTCAGCAACGGTGGTTACGTCAACGTCATCTCCGAGGGTGAGCATTTCCTTGCGTGCTGCGCCCATGGTCAGGGACATGTTTGTGCCGGTGTCACCGTCGGGAACAGGGAAGACGTTAAGCTCGTCAACGCGCTGTCTGTTGTTCTCAATAGCGTTTGCGCCGGAAATGATGGCGTCTCTCAGGACACTGCCTTTTATCACAATACAACACTCCTAAATATGAAAATATCTTAATCTGAGTTTTTGCAAATTGGGTCACTGGATATGAAATATTAGATGCTTTCGTCTAATTATACCACATTTAAATGGGACTTTACAATGCACCTCTTTAAAGGAATTAAGGGTTTGAGACAAAGTATTATGTGAAAATTGCACAAGTGGAACGGGCTAATTACCCTTGCTTGAGACAGCCTCGCCATCTTCACCGACCGTGACGGCGGTTACCGTCCATTCATTCATGCCGTGGAAGGGGTCCGACTCGGAAACATCCATATCGGCATTGAGCGACCTGCTGTAGCACACCATGCCCTGACGGTGGCAGAGGGGGATGAAGGGGATGTTTGCCTCGAAGGCGTCAAGATAAGCGGAAAGGGTGCCTGTGCCTGTTTTCCATGCAGCATGGGCTGCATTAAGGGTATCAAACTCAAAGCCTGTGTACATTCCGCTGCCGGGGGTAAAGAGGGGAGAAAAGTCCATATTGTTCAGCAGGGCATATTCACCGATATAAAGCTGGTAGTTGCCTGCAGCAACAGCGGTTGCAAAATCCGAGGAGGAGACCTCGTTTATCGAGGTGCTTATTCCCGCATCGGAAAGCTGACCTGCCACAACATTTGCAGCGGCAAGGTGCTGGGAATTGTCGCCGGAAACGAGAATGGAGAAGGAGAGGTAGTTTCCGAGACTGTCGTAGGTGTAGCCGTTTTCATCGGTATTTACATAGCCCGCATTGGAAAGCAGGAACTTTGCGCTTGAGGGGTCATTGACGGTGGAGCCCGACTCAAGGGGTGCCACATCCTCAAAGGCTGCGGTTATGGGTCCTGTAGCAGCCAGCGCACGTCCGCCGAATGCCTTTGTGGCAATCTCCTCACGGTTGAGGGAGTAGCTGATGGCGGTGCGGATATCGATGTTGTAAAGTCTGGTGTCGTTGGTGTTTACACCGAGATAGATGATGTTGTTTACATCAAAGGTGGTGTAGTTTGCGTTTATTCTGCTGGGGTAACCGTCCCGCAGGTCGGTGATGAAGTAGGAGATGGTGCCTATCTCAATGCTGTGAACGATGCTTTCAACGGTGGGCATCGCATTGAGTGAGATTCTCTCGATGGAGGGTCTGTCAGGGTCGAACCAGCGGTCGTTCCTTTCAAGGAAGATACCCAGGTCCTCGTCGGAGATATACACATATTTTCCGCTGCCTGTGGGCATTGCGCCGCCTGCATCACTCTCGATCTTTATGATGGGAATATCCAGGAGCATATATGCAAAGGGGTCAGGCTCGCCTATGGTGAAGGTGAGCTTGTTGCCGTTTACGATAACGCTCTTGAAGTTTTCAAGCTGAGCGGCGTACTTTGACTTGGAGCGCTTTGCCACATAGAAGGAGTATTCAACATCCCTCGCGGTAAGCTCCGCGCCGTCGGAAAATACCAGTCCGTCACGGACAACAACTGTGATATCGCTGCCCGACTGGGTGATGCTTCGGGCAATTACGGGCTCCACATCATAGTCTTCGGTGACAGCAATCAGCTTATCGAAGATAAGAGCAGAAACTGCCGAATTGAGTGATGAGGTTGCGCGGTAGGGGTTGAGGGAGTCTGTACGGGAGTAAGCAAGGGCGAAGTTTGCCTGAATGGTATTGAACAGTGAGATGTTCGCAGCACTTGCAGTGGGGATGTTCAGGTCTCCGTACAGCTCCTCGTGAAGCTCCTGCTTTGCAGGGTCGTAGCTGTCGCCGCAGGCAGCGGTGAAAAGCACGACCAGAGCAACCAGCAGGGCAGGAATGATTTTAAGTAAATGCTTTTTCATATATCAATCTTCCTTAATACTGATTATTAAGCGGTTTTATCATTTGGAATCAGTATTGGGCTTACCCTTCATGGTAAGGGAAATGCGCTGTTTCTTGACGTCAACGGAAAGCACCCATACGGTGACGACCTCACCGACCTTCAGCTTTTCGCTGGGATGCTTTATAAAGGAATTGCTTATCTGGGAAACATGGACAAGTCCGTCCTGATGAACACCGATATCGACAAATGCGCCGAAGTCGATAACGTTTCGTACTGTTCCCTGAAGCTCCATGCCGGGGGTCAGGTCTTCGATGGAAAGTACGTCGGTGCGGAGCATGGGAGGGGGCAGCTCGTCACGCATATCGCGTCCGGGAGCCAGCAGCTCGCGGATAATATCGGCAAGTGTGGGCTCACCGATGCCGATTTTTTCGGCAACGGCGGCAGAGCCAAGCTGTGCAACACGAGCGGAAAGCTCGCCGATATTGCCCTTCTTTACGTCCTCAAGGGTGTAGCCGCAGAGGGTCAGCAGAGCTTTTGCAGCATCGTAGCTTTCGGGGTGAACGCCTGTGTTGTCAAGAACGTTCTTGCTCTCAGCAACTCTGCAGAAGCCTGCGCACTGCTGGAAAGCCTTGGGACCGAGTTTGCTTACCTTCTTGAGGTCCGAGCGGGACTTGAAAGCGCCGTTTTCTTCGCGATAAGCAACGATATTCTTTGAGATTGTTGCGTTGATGCCCGCAACTCTTGTCAGCAGTGAGGGGGATGCGGTGTTAAGGTCAACACCTACGCTGTTAACGCAGTCTTCAACAACGCCGTCAAGAGCCTCGCCCAGGCGCTTCTGGGGCATATCGTGCTGATACTGACCGACACCGATTGCCTTGGGGTCGATTTTTACAAGCTCAGCAAGGGGATCCTGAAGTCTTCGGGCTATTGAAACAGCACTTCTGAGGGATACGTCGTATTCGGGGAATTCTTCTGCTGCAAGCTTGCTTGCAGAGTAGACAGAAGCGCCTGCCTCGGACACTACCATATAGGAAATGCCCATTTTAAGCTCGCCGATAAGCTCAGCGACGAACATTTCGGTCTCCTTGCTGGCTGTGCCGTTGCCGATGGAGATTATCTGAACACCGTGCTTTCTGCACAGAGCTGTAATCTTTGCCTTTGCTTCGTCAATCTTCTTGTAGGGAGGTGCGCAGTAGATAACGCCCGTGTCAAGCACTCTGCCTGTTGCGTCAACAACAGCGACCTTGCAGCCTGTCCTGTAGCCGGGGTCAAGACCGAGAGCGACTTTGCCCTTTACAGGAGGCTGGAGCAGAAGCTGACGGAGGTTGACGGAGAAAAGTCCGATAGCAGCTTCACTTGCGGTCTCGAAGGCACTGCTTCTCAGCTCGTTTTCGATGGAGGGGAAGATAAGGCGGTCGAAAGCATCGTTTGCAGCTTCAACAACGCAGTCTGCGCAGGGGGTGGAGTTTTTGACGGTGTGGGAGATAATGACGTGCATGCCCTTCTCACGGTCAAACTCTATCTTTGCTTTAAGTATGCCCTCTTTTTCACCTCTGTTGATAGCAAGGACTCTGTGTCCTGCAATTTTGGAAAGGGGCTCCTTGAATTCGTAATAATTGGTATAAACGCTGTCAACCTCGGGGTCTGCTGCCTTGGAGGTGAGCATGCCGTTTAAGAATACAACTCGTCTGAGCTGCTTTCTGATGTCGGCATCGTCGGAGATATCCTCTGCGATTATGTCCATAGCACCTGCCAGAGCGTCCTGAGGAGTTCCAACACCCTTTTCGGGGTCAACATACTGCTCAGCTAAGTCGATGGGGAAGTCTTTGACTTCCTGCGCGAAAATGACCTGAGCAAGGGGCTCGAGACCCTTTTCTCGGGCGATAGATGCTCTTGTTCTTCTCTTGGGCTTGAAGGGGCGGTAGATGTCCTCAAGCTCTGCGAGGGTCTGTGCTCTGTCGAGAGCGCCGCTTATCTCCTCGGTGAGCTTTTCCTGAGACTCGATGGAGGAACGAATTTCCTCACGTCTCTTGTCGAAATTCTGAAGATATGCGTATCTGTCAGCTATCGCACGCAGGGTCTGGTCATCCTGAGTGCCGTGCATTTCCTTACGGTAACGGGCAATGAAGGGAATGGTATTGCCGTCGTCGATAAGCTGCAGAACATTTTCCATCCACTGCTGCTTGATCTTAAATTCGTTGACCAGTGCTTTTACAAAATCCATGTGTTATCCTCCAATGATCGAGATGAGATATATCAAGCCGTAAAGTATGGGCTGATGAATGATGTAGATAAAAAGTGAGTGTCTGCCGAGAAATCCCAGAACGGGAACCTCTTTATAGCAGAATTTTGGAAGGGTGCGCTTTGAAAGCCACATTCCAAGAAAGGCAGCCCCCAGGAAAAGGAAGAAGTGGGGCAGAAGGGGGAAATAATCGAGAGCGGAATAGCTTCCGTCCACAAAGCCGAAAAGGAACAGCCTGCTTCTGTAGGTAAGCTCCGCGGGGACATCAAAGGAGAGTGCGCCAAATCCGAAATAACCGCGCTTTACGTTGAAGGTAAAGGCATAAAGCAGAGCGCACAGCGCTGCAAAGGGCAGGGAAGGGAGTTTCCTGAGCCATTTTTCAAGAGCTCCGAAAAGGAGCATTGAAAAGCTCAGCAGATGCAGTATGCCAAAGGTTATGGGCGAGCGGTGGTCAATGAACACCGTTACAAGGGTGAATACAAGGGCTATGCCGAGCAGCTTTGCACCTCGCTGAGTGTTGCTGCGGCTGAGTGAGCAGCAGATGCCCGACAGGAGAATAAACAGCCCCGAATCGAACAGCACCACCACGTCCTGTGACTGAAGAAGGGCAGGAGCCCAGGGAAAGCCGAACATGACAAAGTCATAAAGCGCATGGTAGAAAACCATGTAAATTATGGCGATGCCGCGCAGAGCGTCATATATTTCGATTCGCCGTTTTTCTCCCTGCAGGGAGATATTTTCCGTATTGGCAGTGACCATGCTCCATGCACCTCCCGACGCATTTGAAGTCATTATATTTTACCACACATAACCTCTCTGAGCAAGTTAAAAACCTGTCATCAATGTTATTTAAAAAAGTCATAATAATTAGTTAACATTCTGCCCGTCAAAAAGCTGAAAATACCCCCGTTGACATTGACACAGGTGCAGCAGCGTGCTAAAATTTAAAGTAATATATGCATACAGGCCTGCTTTTTTCGGGTCGGCAGGAAAAGGGCTGTCATGCAGCAAAGGAGGATACTATGTCAATCTTGGAAATGCTCAACAGTGTTCCGATTTATGCCATCTGCGGCGGAATCATTGCTGTTGTCGCTGTGATATGTGTTATCTTCATGGTAAGAGCATACCGCGCAGGCAAGGCAATCGGAATGGATCCCGCAAAACTCAGGAAGGTAATAATCTCAAGCGCAACCTTTACGGTGCTGCCCTCGGTGGGTATCCTGCTGGGAGTTATCGCACTCTCAGGCAGTCTCGGTACTCCCTGGCCCTGGCTGAGACTTTCGGTCATCGGCGCCCTTCACTATGAAACCCAGGTGGCGGATGCTGCTGCAAAGCAGGTCGGCATGACCACTCTCTCGGCATCTGAAATGACCGCAGAGGGCTTTGCAACCATCGCGCTGCTGATGAGCGTCTGCATCATGTGGGGCATGGTGCTCTCCCTTTTCTTCAATAAGGGCTACACTAAGAAGCTCAGCTCGGGAGACGGAAAGAAGAAGTCTTCAGGGGGCGGTCTCGGCTTTGGCGACAGCGCAATGACCGCTATGTTCATAGGACTTGTCAGCGCCTATATCGGCAGCTACATAGGCTCTTTTGTATCGGGCAATGGCTCCTTTGCCTTTGCAGGAGACTGGATGCCTCTGGTTGTTGTAGGCGTTTCGGGACTTTCAATGGCGTTCTTCATGTGGCTCGGCGGCAAGAAGGGCTTTGCGTGGGTGGAGAGCTTCTCCATTGCCGCAAGTATGCTCCTCGGCATGGGCTCCGCTGTTGTTATCGGTCTTTTTGTATAATCGTGAGGAAAGGAGATTGCTTTTATGAACGAACAGGAAAGAATTGCATATCTTGCAAATTATAATAAGAAAACCCATGTTATCGGCAGAATCTGCACAGCGCTTGTGCTGGTTCTTCTGCTGGGAGCGCCCTTCCTTATGGGACTGTATCTCGGAGCAATGCCCGACCTCGGTGCAGCAGGCTCTGCATTTCTGGCAGTAGGTCTTGTGTGGACAGTCAGCTCGGTTGCTGAGTTCCTCATCTATACCCCCATGCTCGGTGCAGGCGGCGGTTACCTGGCTTTCATCACAGGCAACCTTATCAATATGAAGATACCCTGCGCTATCAACGCCCGTGACACTGTAGGGGCAAAGTCTGGCACCTCGGAGAATGAGATAATCTCGACCCTCTCCATCGCAACCTCATCCCTTGTCACCATTCTTGTGCTTGCCCTTGGCGTTGTGCTGCTGGTTCCCCTGCAGCCCATACTCCAGAGCCCTGCACTGCAGCCCGCATTTGACTATGTGGTTCCTGCACTTTTCGGCGCAATGGCATACAAGTATTTCAGACACAACATGAAGATTGCAATCGCTCCCCTGCTGATAATGAGCGTGCTGTTTGTGTTTGTTCCCTCCCTCAGCTCTGCTGTCAGCTTCATGATCATCCCCAGCGGCGTTATCGCTATTGCAATTGCATTTGTTCTGTACAGAAAAAAGAATAAGAAGGCTTCGGAGGAAACTGCGAAGGAGGCAGCTGCAGAATAATGAGATATGTAAATTATGCCATAGCCACTGTTCTCGGCGTGCTGGCAGTTCTTGTGCTGCTTCTGATCATCGCCGTTCTTCGCACGGTTTTCATGGGCAGAAAGAAATCCGCCTACACCCCTGACCCTGATAAGAGCAGGGAAGAGGAATATGCGGAAAAGCTTTCCAAAATGATAAAAATTCCCACTGTCTCCATAAAGGGACAGACGGATATTACCGAATATCTCAGACTCCACGAAAAGCTCGAAGAGCTGTTCCCTCTGGTACATGAAAAGCTTGAGAAAACCGTTATTGACGGAAACCTGCTTTTTTACTGGAAGGGCAAGAGCAGCGAAAACCCCATAGTTCTCATGAGCCATCAGGATGTTGTTCCTGCGGAGGGCGTCTGGGAGCATGAGCCTTTTTCGGGGGACATTGCAGACGGCAAGGTCTGGGGACGCGGCGCAGGCGATACAAAATGCTCGGTCATGGCGTTCTTACAGGCGGTTGAGGAGCTTCTGAAAGAGGGCTATGAGCCTTCCTGCGATGTTTATCTCTCCTCCTCCTGCACCGAGGAATGGGGCGGCGAGGGCGGTCCCAAGCTTGTCGCAGAGCTTAAAAGACGCGGCGTCAAGCCCTTCCTTGTAGTCGATGAGGGCGGCGGAATAATCGCAGAGCCGGTCGGCGGCATCAAGGGCAACTATGCAATGGTAGGCGTTTTTGAAAAGGGCAAGGCAAATATCCGCTTTACTGCAAAGAGCAGCGGCGGTCACGCCAGCACTCCTCCCAGGAACACACCTATCGTAAGGCTGGCGGGCTTTATAAACGAGGTGGAAAACGGAAAGCACTTTAAAAAGAAGTTCATTCCCGAGGTTTCCGCAATGTTCGGTAAACTTTCCCGCTATGCACCCTTCGGACTGCGCCTTGTAATGGGCAATCTCTGGTATTTCAAGCCCCTTATGAAGGCTGTCATGCCCATGATAAGCGCCCAGGCAGGTGCAATGCTGAGAACAACCGTTGCATTTACCATGCAGTCAGGCTCGGAAGCTGAGAATGTGCTTCCCCAGGAGGCGACCCTCTGCGCCAATGTTCGCTACATCCCCCATCAGGGCGAAGAGAAGAGCCTTAAAATCATCAGAAAGCTTGCGAAAAAGTACGGTCTCGAGATGGAAATTCTCGATTCCAACGACTATTCAAAGCCTGCGGATATAAAGGGCAAAGCGTACAAACAGGTGGAAAAGACCATCGAGGAGACCTTCCCCGGACTTGCCAGCAGCCCTTATGTGGTGCTGGGCGCGACAGATGCACATTTCTATCAGGAAATCTGCGACAACTGCATCCGCTTTGCTCCCGTAATCTACGGACCTGAGCAGATGAAGGGCATGCACGGACTGAATGAAAATATTGAGACCAACTGTCTGCCGGGTGCTGTTGATTTCTATAAGAATCTCATAAAGAGACAGGAAGAAAACCTGTAAATAAAAAAGACGTTTAAGAAACTGCTTTCTTAAACGTCTTTTACTTTATCCTTCAATAACCCATGTCACGCCCTTGAGCTCATTGGGAAGTCCGTAATAAGTCTGCTCATGGGGCGCTTTTACGGTTATTTCCACACCGATGAAGGCTTCTTCATCTATTGTCCTGATGTTCTCGGGGATAACTATCTCTGTAATGCCGCTGTGTATAAACAGTCCGTATGGAAGGTGTGTCAGACCGCCGCCCAGCTTTACTTCCTTCAGGTTGTCACAGCATACAAATACATTGTGTTCAATTTCAGTGACACTATCGGGAATAACGATGCTCTCAAGAGAAACGCAGTCGGCAAAGGCGTGATTGCCGATAAAGGTAATATTGTCGGGGATGGTTATTTCTTTAAGACTTATGCAGCCATCGAAGGTGCTTTCGGGAATCGCTGTCAGGGTCTTTCCGATATATACAGACTCAAGATTCTCGCATCTCCAGAAGACATATTTACCCATCTCGGTAACACTGTCGGGGATAACAAACTGATTGAGTGCAGTGCGGGAGAACGCAAATCCCTTGATAACTCTGAGGCTGTCGGAAATATCTATGCTTTCAATGTTTTCGCAGCCTGAAAACGCAGCGTGTCCAATCTCCGTCAAACTGTTGGGAGTATTAACCAATATAATATCATTTCGCCCATTGAAAACTCTTCCTCCGATGGAGGTCACAGGATAGCCGAACATCTCATCGGGAATATTAAGGTATCCGCCAAAGAGGGCATAATCGCGCACAATGGTGACTTCGTTATCCTCGATTTCAATGCACACATAGCGCACCCATGCCGCTCTCGCTGCAACATACAGCGCAAGAACTGACAGAATTGAAATACATACAGTGATAATCCTGCTGCGAATTACCCTTTGTTTAGCTTTTGCCGTAATCTGCTCCTTATATTCCTGCTTTTCCTGCTCGGTCAGATTATCATAGTTTTTTGCACTGAATTTCTTAGCCATGGCAAATGCCTCCTTACAAATCGCTTATTCTGATTTCCTGAAAACAACAAGCCTGAAGGGGTCGCAGAGATTTACACCTTCGTCGCCCGTAATTCTGACATTGAGAGTAATGCTCTCCGCTGACAGGTCAAATTCATCGGGGGTGATGTTGATGCTTTCCGCATTGCCGGCAATGTTGTGGTTGAATCTGAAATTGCATTTTCCGTCGCTGCTTTCTGCATATACATCACAGATTGGAAGGAAACCCTCTGCACCGACAGGGGGAGTGCGGTAAACAAGCCGCTGGGTCATGGGGGTGCATATAATGCAGTCGAGATATATCTCGCTTCCGTCATAGAGCGTGACATACCTGTCTATTGAGTAGACAACGGTATCCTCAGAAAGGATGCTGGTGTCAAGGGTGAAGGAATAGCTCCACTGCCCGTCATAGGTCACCTGCTCGGGCGAATCGGAGGAAAAGCGTACATAGACGCTGTCTGTGGTGAGGTCAAACTGATGAACGCCTGTCAGATGATGGGAGGATAAGTCAAATTCCATAACGAACCAGGTTTTGGTTTCATCGTTATAGCACATGCCGCTGCCCTGTGTCAGGACTTTGCGTCCGTCAATCTTCAGCTCGCCGAAGAAGGTCAGACTGCAGAGATAATCATACCCGTCTATTTCATAGTCAAAGCTCATGGTCAGAATATCATTTTCAAAAACAGCATCAGTCAGCACGATCTCAACACCGCCGCTTTCGGCGTAGAGATTTAGATTCGAGGCGTAATGGTCGGAGGCGGAGCTGTAATACTGATTATAGCTGAGCGGAGTTTTGTTTGAAATATAGTGAATGACCGCTGCGGTGCAGGCGCCAAGTGCCAGAAGAAGGATTGCCGCAGCAATGAGGATAAGAGTTTTCCTTGCAGGGAAGCGTGTGATCTTCTGCTCGCCGAATATCCTGTCCATTGTCCGCTCGGTGAAATCAGGAGACGGCACAATATTCTCGTTGGCTTCGCTGTACAGTTTTCCGAAGTTTTCCATTAAATCCCCTCCTTTTCGAGAAGAGTCCTAAGCTGCGCCTTGGCTCGTTCAAGGCGCGTTCCGACTGTTGACTGAGGGACGGATAAAAGCTCTGATATTTCCTTTATCTTATAGCCCTCAAAGAAATGAAGATGTATGACGATGCGGTATTTTTCGTCAAGCGTCCGAACCGCTTCGTAGACCGCGCGCTGGTCATCCGATGCAAATTCTATTCCCGATATACTCTCTTCAAAACTACTCAGCCTGCGTGTTTTTCTGTGCTGATTCTTTGCCTGGTTGATGACAACTCTGAGAAGCCATGCTTTTTCGTGGCTTTCGTCGTTGAAATGGGGCTTCTGACTGTAAAGCTTTATAAAAGTCTCCTGCACAGCGTCCTCCGCTTCCGCGGCGCTGCCCAGAATACTGTATGCTGCTCTGTACATGCCTGCAGAGTATTTATTGATGCAATATTCTATATACACCCTGTTATGCGTCGCACCGTTCATACTGCTTCAACCTCCTTTCATAAAACAAAACACATGGGAAAGGTGCTTTTGCTCATGAAAAACAGAAAAATATATTTTTATTTTAGCACATAGTCCTGCATAAGGAAACAACAATCTTGACAAGTTGAAACTTTCAGTGAAATGTACCGCTATACCGTAAGGAACGGCGTCCTCGGCGTCCCGTAAAATCCCCCGCAAACAAAAAAGCACCCCACGATTTTTCGTGGGGTGCAGAATATTATCAATTAAAGGACGATCTTTACGTCGTTCTCATCGAGCATGGAAGCAGCGGGGATATAGATGCCCTCAAGCTTCTCGCCGTTGAGCCATACTTCCTTGGTGCCGCTCTCAGCGCCGTTGGGGTTTTCAACGGTGATGTGGAGCTTCTTGCCGCGGAAGGTCTTTTCCATCTTGAAGCTCTTCCAGTCAGAGGGGATGGAGGGGTTGATGGTCAGACCGTTAAGGTCAGGACGCATAGCGCAGATACCCTCAACGCAGCCTACCATAACGGTGGATGCGGTACCGGTGAGCCAGTGGACGTGAGTTCTGCCCTCGAAGGGAGACTCAACGGACTCTGTGAACTGACCGTGTGCATAGGGTTCGATTCTTCTGATTTCAGCCTTGTCATTCATGTAAGCAGGGCTTGTTTCCTTGAAGTACTCGAATGCACGGTTGCCGTGGCCCATGAGAGCCTCAGCGAGGATGATCCAGCCCTGAGACTGGCAGAAGATAGCGCCGTTCTCCTTGGTGGAGCCGTTGAAGAGGATCATGACAGAGCCGTCGAAGGGATGATCCTTGTAGGAAGGAGCGAGAAGACGTGCGCCGTAAGCGGTGTTGAGCTCTCTCCAGGTGCTCTCAAGGCAAGCCTCAGCCTGCTCCTCGGTGGCAACACCGGAAATGACAGCCCAGCTCTGGGGGTTGAGCCACATGTTAGCCTCAACGTCAGCCTTTGCGCCGACCTTTACGCCGTTGTCGCGGATGCCGCGGATAAATCTGTCCTCATCCCAGCAGTTGTCCTGAATGTTCTTGTAAAGAATCTCAGCCTGCTCGTCGAGGTACTTGATGTAAAGCTCATCGCCCTTGTGCTCGCAGAAGGTGCGCATGATCTTGAGAGCCCAGTAGAGCTGGAATGCAACGAAGGTGGATTCGCCCTGTGCGCCCATTCTCAGACAGTCGTTCCAGTCAGCGGAAAGACCTGCGGGCATGCCATGAGCTGCAAGGTGGTTCATGGAGAAGCTGATAGCTCTCTTGAGGTGCTCGTAAACAGTACCTTCATCCTTGTTTGCAAAGGGGATTACCTCGTCAAGGAATGCGATGTCGCCGCTCTCTGCCATGTACTTCTTGACGGTGGGGAAGAGCCACAGAGCGTCATCAGCACGGTAGGGAGTGTGGTCGATTCTCTTTGCGTACTCCTCGGGCTCCTCGGGGGTAGCCTCGTGGCCGGGATTGTGATCGAAGGTTACAAGGGGCAGACCGCCGCCGTTGTGGACCTGACCGGAGAGCATGAGACGGATCTGCTTCTTAGCCATCTCGGGGTCGAGGTGGAGGATACCCTGGATATCCTGAACGGTATCACGGAAGCCGTAGCCGTTTCTCTCGCCGCAGTATGCAAAGGATGCTGCGCGGCTCCATACGAAGGTGGTGAAGCACTGGAATGCATTCCAGGTGTTGATCATTGCGTTGAAATACTCGTCGGGAGTCTCGATCTGGAAGTTTGCGAGCTTTCCGTGCCAGTAGTTGATGAGCTGTGCGAGCTCTGTATCGGTAGCAGTCTTTACATCAGCGTAGGATGCAAGGATTGCAGCAGCCTCATCGGGCTCCTTCTGACCAAGTGCGAAGAGGATTTCCTTTGTCTCGCCTGCTGCAAGCTCGATCTCGGTGTGGAGAGCGCCGCAGGGGTTTGCGTTGTAGTTGAGAACGTTGTTGCACTTGCCGTCCTGAACAGCCTGGGGCTTGCCGTAGCCGTTGTAGAGACCGAGGAAGTTTTCCTTGTCGCCGCAGTAGGAAACAACATCTGCGCCTGCCATGCCGAAGAAGCGGTTAGCGCGCTTGTTGCCGTTGAACTCCTGGTTGCAGCGCTCATTGATGGTCATATCAATGCGGTTGTCGGTGTAGTAAGTACGGGTGATGAACTGGGTGTACTGGAGGTTTACCTGATCCTGATTGTAGTTGTTGTCGGTGGTAAATTCAGCATAGCCGAAGATGCCGAGCTTCTTTGCTTCATCGGTGGTGTTGGTAACCTTCAGCTTCCAGACCTCATAGGTCTTGCCCTGAGGTACATAGTAAAGAGCCTCGGAAGCGATGCCCTTATACTCAGCGGAGATGGTTGTATAAGCAGTACCGTGGCGGCACTCGGACTTGTATTCGTCGAGGCTCTTGCCAACGGGCTGCCAGGAAGCAGACCAGAAATCGCCGTCTGCGCAGTCGCGGATGTAGATGTACCTTCCGGGATCGTCGCAGTCGTTGAAGCGGTAACGGAGGATTCTGCCGTTTGCGCCGCTCTTAACGAAGCTGTAGCCGCCTGCGTTGTTTGAAATGATTGCGCCGTAGTTCGGGTCGCCCAGGTAGTTTGCCCAGGGAGCCGGAGTAGCGGGGTTAGTGATGACGTATTCTTTACGCTGTTCGTCAAAGTAGCCGTAATTCATACACTGATAACTCCTTACTTTTTCATGTATCTTGCCGCTGCGCGGCAGTTCAACAATATGTTATCATTTCTAAAGAGAAAAATCAACGGTTTGGCGTTATTTAAGGAGGTTTAATAATGCTGAACGGGAAAAAGCCTTCCCTTTTCAAGGGAAGGCTTTTCAGTCTGCCGGCTTGATATTTTCGGGAAGGACTATTTCTCCCTCCAACGCTTCAAATTCTCTGATGCACTGGCGGACAAGATACAGTATCTGCCCATTGGCGGAACGCCCTTCATATTTTGAAATATAATGCAGCTTGTAGTGTGTTTCGGGGTCAATCTCAATTCCAAGGTGTTTGTTTTTCTTGTTTCTCATAAATTACCTCGCAAAAATCTTAATATAAGTATACTTTAAGATTTTTGCGTGCTATAATGTTATTAGTATACTTAATTTAAGTATACTAATTTGGGGTGTAATTATGAAAACAGCAATAATTGGTTCCAGGAATTTACAGATCGGTAATATAGAAGCAATGGTTCCTCAACTCACATCAGAGATAATCAGCGGAGGAGCAAAGGGGATTGACTCAGAAGCAAAGCATTATGCTATGGAACGAGGGATAAAATACACGGAATTTCTGCCCGATTATGCAAGGTTCGGAAAAGCTGCTCCGTCGAAAAGAAATATTAAGTTAATTGAATATGCAGATATTGTTATAGCGATATGGGACGGAAAATCGAGAGGAACAAGGTTTGTTATTGAGCATTACAGAAAAACAGGAAAGAAAATAGAGGTACATATTTATGCTGATGGAGAAACAAAAAGCGGAGAACTATAATGTTCTCCGCGTCAACGGTTATCACGTCGGCATATTGGTTGACAGTGCGGTCAGTGCCGCTTCCACGGTTTTGAGCAGTATCAGCTCGCTGTAGTCCCTTTCGGCGTCGGGGGTGTTGAGCATCTGATACTTTATCACATCCTGAAAGAGCGCTTCCGCCTTTTCAAGACTTATATTCTCGAAATCGTAAATGGCGATTTCCGCCATTTTTCCGTCGGCAATGGTCACGCCCACCGTTGCCGCCATGCTGCCGCTGTTATAACGGGCATAATAAATCCCGTCGGGGATGTAGGTTGTATCCACCTCATTTATCACAAGCTCGCTTTCCACGAGGTACTTGTCCCCCTCGATCTTCATGAGGGAAATCAGCCACACCGACAGGGGAATCGCCACCACCAGCGCAACTATGACGCAGATTTTCAGAGCTTTTTTTCTTTCTGCCTTTGCGTATGTGCCGTCACGCTTCGAGCGCTCCAGCGCCTTGTTCTCCTGTTTTTTCGCCTGACGTTCCTTGCTGAAATTGCCCAATGTTCAAGCCTTCTCTCGTTTTTAATGATGTAAGTATAGCATATCCCGAAGCAGAATACAACCGATGCATTTTAACACACCAAGAATTATATTGAATCGTAATGTGATGTGTGATATTATTAAAATAATCACAATGATGCGAAGGAGCGAATCAAGCATGGAAAGATTTCAGGCATATAGTGGAAGCGAACCCTATGCATTTGTCAGTTATGCTCATGCAGACGGTGATAGGGTTTATCCAATTATTACAAAGCTGTACGACGATGGATATCGTATTTGGTACGATGAGGGGATTGAAATAACGGAAATTTACCAGGCAGAGATAAACCGAAGAATAGAAAGATGTCAGATATTCGTGTTTTTCGTATCCCATAAAAGCATTCAAAGCAGTGATGTTGCTTTTGAGGTTGCTTATGCAAAAGCACGCAGAAAGCCTATTGTTATAGTACACATTGATGAAGTGGATATTGATAAAGCACGTGCCGAGATTCGAGGAGAAATTACTTTAAACCAAGGTATATTGTGGTATAAATATTCCATAAGCGAGTGTGAACAAAAAATCAAACACGCTCTTTTAACTTGCTTTAGTCAGATGAATAACCAGAAAGAACAAGAGTTATATGAAAGTAAGCAGAACAACCTATCGGTAAAGACATACAAAAACTTCGAATATTTAATTGATAATGGAAACGCAACGATAACAAAATATGTGGGTACAGATAAAGATGTATATGTTCCTTCGGTGATAAACGGAGTTAAGGTGTCTGCTATTGGCAGAGGTGCATTCTCAAATGACCGATCTGTTTCAGAAAGTTGTTTTTCTCCTTTTGTGCCCAAGGATTCTACCGAGGATTATATAGATTACTATGAATACGAATATAATGTATTGTCTTTTAGCTTAAAAGATATTGCTATGGACGAAGAGGCGGAAGATTTTTTAAGTGGACCCGAAACAATTACAATACCTGATGGAGTATTATATATTGACGAGTTTGCTTTTTCGAAATGCTACAGTCTAGTTAATATAAGAATACCGGACAGTATTGTTAAGATTGGCAGATACGCGTTTTTAGGATGTTTTAATCTTGAGTATGCCAGAATTCCTCGGAGCGTGGTTAGCATTGGATATGGCGTTTTTGCTCAATGCGAGAGGTTAAAGAATATATATATAGATCAGGCAAATGAAATGTATTGCACTGTAGATGGTGTTCTTTTCAACAAGGACAAGAGCGTTTTGGTTTGTGTTCCTAGCGGAAGAGAGGGTGCATTTTCTGTGCCTAATAGTGTACTTCGAATTGAGAAATGTGCATTTCAGGGTTGTCGAAATCTTGCAAATATCGAAATGACAAAAAGCGTTATTTCTATTGCATCTGGCGCTTTTTGTTATAGTATAAATAATAAAATGAATATTTCGCTTCCGGACAGTATATCTGCTGTAGAAAAGTATACGTTCGCTTGTTGTGATAACTTCAGTATAATCATTCCCAAAAGCGTGAAGTCTATTGGGGAAAGTGCTTTTTTTACTGACAAGGAATTCTGGTATGGTTTATCAATTGATGAATATGCCATAAAAGTAATTGCTCCGCATAATCCGGAGTTCTATGATTATCAACCACCTAAGTATATATTTTGGGATAAAAAAAGGAAATTCATAGGTTGAATTGTTTGTTGCACTGCTTATTATCGATGCGCCTTGTTGCACAATAATGAGCGGTGCGGTTTCTTTTGTTTGTTATGCAGCAAAATCTAAAGTTCTCGAAATATATGCTCAAGTCTACATGCTGTTTTTATCAGAATGATATTGCTCTTTTTCAGTGGTAGGGTGAGGTTGCCCATCTCGCTTCGAGACAGACGGATATTTAGCTGAGCATCTCTGCTTCACGTGATAAACGCTCATCTCTTTGTGAATCATGTACTGGGGCTATAGGGACTGTGCCGCTGCAAAGTATCACTTTGTAGCGAAGAGGGTGAATCATCGGCGATATAAGCACACACCGAAGCAGAATACAACCGATATTGAATCTGCGGCGGGAATGTGATATAATAGGGCATAAGTATATCCGAAAGAGGAGGATAACATAATGAAAACCGAAGAAAGCAAAGCATTGTGCAAGATGGGCGAAACAGCCCTTGATACAAACGTGAACACCGAGCCGGCGGCGCTGAAGGAGCCTGAAAAGCCGAAGGAAGAGAAGAAAAAGAAAGAATTCTTCCTTAAAAAGCTCACAAAAAAGCAGATTATTGTCATAGGCAGTGTTCTCGGTGCGATAGTGCTCGTCCTTGCGGTGCTGGGAATAATCAACGGTTCCCCGTCACGGAGCGGCGGTATTTTCGGAAAGGGCGCGGAGGATGTAGTGTCCGAATATATTTCTGCGGTTGAAAACGGCGATGCCGAAGCGGTTGTCAGACTGCACCACAGTGCGGTGGGCTGCTCTGCGGAGGAGCTGCAGCTGAGAGATGAATTCTACCTTCTTTTCGAGGGAGAAAAGACCGAAGGCTATGAGATTGTCGCAGAATACAGGCCCGGCGATTATTTCGGCGGCTCGGATGAGTATTATTACGAGTATTACAGCGACAATTTCGGCATCGAGGTAACCGATATAAAGGTTATAAGAGCCGATGTTGCAGTTGCTCACAGCGAGGATATATCCTACTATTTCGACACAAACAGTGACGGCGATGTCTGCGCAGGCTTTATGGTATATAAGGCAGGCGGCACATGGTACATCGATACCGTCACAGACGTTGAATAACAGCTGAACATAAATCAACCCCACCTGAATTTTCAGGTGGGGTTTTCATGATTATTGCTTATTTACCAGCCGAAAAAGCTGTCGAATATATCTTCCCAGTCCTCAGAATAGTACCAGTAGTCGTCGTAGCCGTAACCATAATCACTGCCGTAGCCGTAATCATAGCCGTAATCGTAACCGTAGTCATTTCCGTAACCGTAGTCGTTTTCGTAGTTATATCCGTCATCATAGCTGTAATCATAATCACCGAAAAGGTCGCCCCAGTCGAAGTAACCGCCGGTGCCGTAATCATCGTAGCCGTAGCCCCAGGAGTCCCAGCCGAAGTAGTCGCTGGTCCAGTCGCCCCAGTAATCGTATTCGCTCCAGTTGTAACCCGGGTCATAGGAGCCCCAGCCGTCGAAGATGTAGTCGCCCCAGTCGTAGAAGCTGCTGCTGGAGCTCTGGGAAACGAACTTTTCGAGATATGAAACATAGGTGCTGTCAAAGCCGCAGTTTGTAAGGATGCCGCTGAGCTCTCTGTAAGCAGAGGAGCTGCCGTAGGGGAGTGTGACGGAAAGACCTGTCATATCCCTGTCGCCGGAGGTGGAGTTCATATAAACGATGGCGTAGCTCAGTGCATCGGAAAGAGCCTGTGCTTCCTCAGTATTCATGGAGGAGGCTGTAGCCATGATGTCAACTGCATAATACTGGCTCAGGTCGGCAACAGAGCTGCGGTTTTCCCTGCCGACGCGGTTATAGGGGGTCATTTCGTAGCTGTAGTTGCTGCCCAGAAGCTCTGCCTCTGCTGCATAGGCGAAGCTGGTCCATGCGGAATAGAGAAGCTTCATGTAAGAGAGGTCAATAAGAGCGAGAATGCCTTCACTGTCAGCATTCTTTGACTCGGTAACAAAGTCGTCGCAGATTATCTTTGCAAGGTCGGGGGTGGGGGTGGAGGAATTCTGTCCCAGAGCAGAAAGCCAGCGGGTATATTCCCAGCCGTCTGCGGATTCGAAGTCCTCGGAAGCGATGAGATAATCGGAGAAGTCGTAAAGTGCGCAGGCGGTTTCAATGCCGCCCATGATGCATGCATCAAAGCCGATGAAATCGAAATAGACCCCTGCCTCGGAAAGAGCCTTCTGAATTTCATCAACATTGAGGCTGTCGTCGGAGAAGTAGTTGGAATCGTCATAGCCGAAGCCGTAGATAACGCCGCCGCCGTGATTCCAGAAGATAAGCATATTGCGGTTTGCGGGGTAATTCTTGCTGCAGTAGGAGACGAAGTCCTTCAGAGTATCGCCGTTGCCCACATCAAGGTCGCCCAGATTGTCGTCAAGTCTTATGAGCTTGCCGTCAGAGACGAGATATCTCTGGGAAACGGAGTTTGAAATGCCGCTTACCTGCCACTTCTTTGTACCGATGGTCTGAATGACGATATTGACATTGTCCGAAAGGCTTGCAGCCAGAATCTCCTTGAGGTCTGCGGTGGCGCAGCCGTAGTCGGATTCAAGGTTTGAGCCGTTGAGCATTATCATTATTGTGACCTTGTCCCGGTTGTTTCCGAGAATCTTGGTACCCTTTTCGCGTACGACGGTATCGGAAAACATGGAGGTGATGACCTCTGCGGTCTCGTTGGTCTCAACAGATTCAACTTCGTCAACGACGGAGTTTTCCTCATAGCTGCTGTCGTCAGAATAGTCGAAGGCTATATAGTCGTCCTCGCTGTAGCCGCCGTAGCTGTAATCGTAATCCTCAGCATCGTTATAGAAGCCGTCGTAGGAGGAATCGGTGCCGTAGAAATCACTGTAATCCTCAAGGCTTTCGAAGGTATATGTCATAATCTCCTCGCAGCCTGCAAGAACAGTCATTGTGCAGATGAGCGCTGCAGCAAGGAGAATTGACACAAAACGCTTGAAGTTGGCATGCTTCATTTTAAATATCACCTCATAAAATTTAAGATGGATAATTTTTCACACATTAATTTTACAACAAACTCACAGGAAATTCAACTACAATCCTGCAACAAATTGTTCACAAATCTGCATCAAGTGTAATTCTATTGAGCATATTACGCAAAATTTTCTTTGCAAATTCTCCAATTAAGCACTGCAATCTGTCTGATTTTTCTTGACAAGTGAACATAATTTGAGCTATGATATATTGTGGAGTGAATTATAAGTGACTATAGACCGCGCGGTTCGTCGGCGCAATGGTTTTTGTCGTAAAATTTCTCCGCCGCAGGACTTAACGCACCCTGGGGCAATGATATTTTAATTAACATTCCTAATATTTGAAAAACTAAAGAATCAAGGAGGATAACAGGCTTTTGGATTGGTATTGGGTCCTGGTTATAGCCCTTGCAGCAGCGGCAATTGCCGGTGTCGGTGGGTTTTATCTGGGCATAGAACAAAGAAAAAAGACCGC
>JAZUPA010000081.1:0-1604 GCA_045604945.1 Acutalibacteraceae bacterium | reverse complement strand
AAACGCAATGGAAGCTGCAGCCGCAAACGAAAACGGTGCAATGAACGGCTTTATGGGCTTTAATATGGCTATGGGTGCAAACGGCGGCTTCAATGCGGCACAGATGTATCAGGCAGGCGTTGCACAGCAACAGCAGTTTGCACAGCAGCAGACAGCTCCTGTATCTACACCTGCTGCAGACGGCTGGAAATGTGCCTGCGGTGCAACGGTAAGCGGTAAGTTCTGCACGGAGTGCGGTGCAAAGAAGCCTGAGGCAGAAGGCTGGACCTGCTCTTGCGGTGCTGTGAATAAAGGTAAATTCTGCCCCGAATGCGGAGCAAAGAAGCCCGAAGGTGCACCGCTTTATCAGTGTGACAAATGCGGCTGGAAACCCCAGAACCCCAAGAATCCCCCGAAGTTCTGCCCCGAATGCGGCGACACATTTGATTCAAATGATATTAAATAAATTATAAAGGAGAAATTAACTATGGGACTTTTTGATAAGAAATATTGCGATATCTGCGGTGACAAAATAGGACTGCTCGGCAACAGAAAGCTCGAAGACGGCAACATGTGCAAGGACTGTGCAAAGAAGCTTTCACCGTTCTTCAGCGACAGAAGAAGCTCAACCGTTGCAGAAATCAAGCAGCAGCTTGCTTACAGAGAACAGAACAAGCAGGTTCTTGCAGGCTTTTCGCCGATGTTCACCTTCGGTGAGGATGACAAGATTTACATTGACCCGATGAAGCAGAGCTTTGTCGTATCGAGCCGCACCCCCGGAAGCTGGAGTGATGAAAACCCCGACGTTATTCCTCTTTCAAGCGTTACAGGTTGCAATCTCAGAGTTGATGAAGACCGTGAAGAACTTTATACCGAAGGCAAAGACGGTCAGAGAGTGAGCTACAATCCTCCGAGATACAAGTTTACATATGATTTCTATATTGACATCAAAGTAAATAATCCTTACTTCGATGAAATAACAGCAAAGCTCAACGACAGAGATGTTGAGGGTATGGGTACAATGGAATATAACCGCTATCAGCAGATGGCACAGCAGGTTATCAACAACCTTTCGCAGAACGGCAACGCAGGTATGGGTATGACCGGCGGTTATAACCAGCCTATGAATAACGGTATGCCTATGAATCAGGGATATGCTCCTGCAGGTGCTTACGGTCAGCCCAATCCCTATGCTCAGCAGAACGCTTACGGTCAACCTCAGGCAAATCCCTATGTTCAGCAGCAGGCTAACCCCTACACACAGCAGAATCAGTATAATCAACCAATGAAAAACGGTTACAACCAACCGATGAATCAGGGCTACAATCAGCAGCCTGCTTACTCTCAGCAGCCCGTATCGCAGAATTGGGTATGCCCTTCATGTCAGGCAAATAATGACGGCGGCAGATTCTGTGCATTCTGCGGAACACCTAAGCAGTAATGAGAAAAATGAAGGCTGTGATAATCATAATTTCGGTTGTTGCTTTGATTTCTGCTGTTGCAGCAGGTGTATGGTATTACAAAACGAAGTTTTACATACCTGATAAAGACGGTATGGTTTATTCTCAAACAGATACGATATATTCCTGCCGCTACGAATCGGGCGGAAGTATGAACGGAGAGTT
>JAZUPA010000080.1:0-28681 GCA_045604945.1 Acutalibacteraceae bacterium | reverse complement strand
CACATTTCCATCCATTCACTTATTTGAAAAGGGGAATCGTCATGAGTTTTGGAGATAAATTAAAAAAAGTTGCTTTGGGAGCCGCAAAGGTTGCAGGAAGTGCAGCCCTCGGAGCGATTGGTCTTGTTGCAAAAGCCGCTGAAAATGTAGGTGCAGCAAGCGATAGTGAAATTATTACAGAGCTAAGTCACGCGGTAAAATCTTCAAGCTTCAATGCCGTAAGAAAAATGTGGGGTAAAGAAGAAAAAGAATACGAATATGAAACCGGCGAAGAAGTTCACAGAATGATGGCAGAACAAGAAAGGCGCCAGAAAAAAGTATTGGCTGAAGCAGAACAAAAGGTCAATAAATATGAGGCTGTGCTTTCACAGGCAGAAAAAAACGGTCAGGTAAATCCAAGAGTTGCACAGGAATCTCGGGAGAAAATAGCCAACGCCAGAGCTAATATCGCCAATGCTCGCCGTACTGACGCCAATGCTCGCCGTACTGACGCAGAATTGAGCAGGGATACTTCAGATACCCACCTTCCACCCGAAAGCTTCCAACACAGAACTAATGTCAGGCTGGAAGATGCAATTGAAATTGCTGATTCTGCACCGGGCGTATATATATTATATCTTAACGGTCAGGTAATGAAATGCGGTCGTGCTGCTTATTCCGGCGGGGTAAGATGGAGACTTCAGCAGTATTATAACCTGAAATATGATAACAGATCACGTTCAGGAGATACATGGGCTATCTCCGAAGACAACCGCGACAATGTGTATGTGTCATGGCAATGCTGCCCTGTCAGCAAGTGTAAAGAGCTTGAAGCAAAACTGTTCAAAAGACATGGCAAGGGGTCATGGGCTCACCGCGCACCTTCAGGCTGCAGCGATGATTCATGGCGCCTGCTGATATAGTATATTTATAGAACAGCACCTGTAAACTTATGTTTACAGGTGCTGTTCTATTCAATTATCCCTTTCTGAATAATCACAGCTTTGCAAGCAGCGCTGCTTTCTTTTCTGCAAATTCCTCCTCGGTGATTATGCCTGCTTCTTTAAGCTTGTTGAGCTTTTCAAGCTGGGCGAGGGGGTCATCTCCTGCAGGAGCTGCCTGCTGGACTATAACAGGCTGATTTCTGTTCGCCCTTGTTTCGCGGCGGCACTCTCTGTATACCTTTACGACCTTTTCTGCCTCGTAGGTATAAAGACAGCTCAGTCTTTCCTTTGTGCCTGCCACGGCAATTTCAAGGTCGCAGACGCTCAGGGCGGCAGTCAGTGCAAGGTCAAGAAGTCCGTTGGTCTCCTGAAGGGTAGCCATGGATGTTACATCCTCATAGTAGAACTGCTTTACGTTCTTTGTAAGACCGAATGCGGCTCTGTCCAGCACCACCATCTGCTTGTCGGAGCAGACGATAAAGTCCTTTGCGGTGATGGAGTCGCAGCCCCATGCAAAATAGAGCAGAAGCTCATCATCATAGATATATTCTCTGACCATTTTGAGAATATCGCTGCCGATTTTGCTTTTTATAAGTGCATCTATCTGCTCGTTTGTGACGGTGAGATCCCTTTCCTTTATGCGGCGCATGTACTCAGCAAAGGAATCGGTATCCAGTTCAAAGCCTGAGCCCGAACTGAGAAGCTCCACGCCGTTGCAGGCAAACACATAGGAATTCTCCGATCTGGTGTAGCTGAGGTCGGATATGTATTCAATGGGCAGCTTTCCCTCTGAAAAGAACACTCCCGCTTCATCGGCAGTCTTTCTGAAATACAGCGCCTTTGTGGAGAGATATACATTCTGATGTCCGCCTGCGAGGATCATGAATACGGGAGTTTCTCCCGGTGTAAGGTCCTTGTACAGCTTCTGCGCCTGCTTTGCTATCTTTCCGTCCAGGGGATGGAAAATGAGCTTGCTTGCAGAAACACTGTGGGCAGGAAGATAGAGTTTATCATAAAATTCCGCAGTGAAGCCTAGAAGCTTATCGCTGTCAATTTCGAGGGCAGTGCCGTCGGCTGCCTTCATAGCTTCAAGAAGCTCTGCTGCCGCAGCATCAGCAGCCGCCTGCTTTTCAGCTCTCAGGCGCTCCCGCTCCTCCTTCTGAGCGGCTGCCTCCTGTCTTTTTTCGTCATACTTTGCCTTTGCATTTTCTGCGGCATTCTTTGCCGCCTCCGCTGCATTGGCAGCGGTCTCCTTTGCCTTTTTCAGAAAATCGTTGAATGCCATGCTGTTTTCCTCCGTTTTTACAAATTTTCTCTGATTTCAGACAGGTTTATTCCCTGCTGATGTTCTCCTTCAGAATCTTTCTCACCCACTTTTCGGTATAGCCGAATTTTGCCGCCAGCTCCCTTACGTTGTGACCGTTGTACTCTTCGATTATCCGACTGACTATGAACTCGCGGCTGTATATCTCCACCGGAAAGAAGATGCTGGTACCTCTGTACTTTGAATGGAGCTTCAGAACAGCCTCCACTCCAAGAAGTCCCGCAAGCTCGCTGTATGCTCCGTTCAGATATTCTCCCTTGATTTCGCTTTTATCAATGGTTTCCATTACCTCACCTCACATCAGATTGACACTTTTCACTTGAATTATAAACCTCTGATACGGAACTGTGTAGTGGCGCAGTACCCGTGACACAAGGCATATAAAAGGTCGAAAATGCGCTGATTCATGTAAGAACAAGCACTCTTCCTTCTTCAGTTCAATCATATATGACACATCGGACAGATGGGTGTCTGCGCGATTATTTTCATTACGCAATGTTTGCAAAGAAAAACCCATGCAGTGGGCTCCTGCATGGGCAACATTCAATACTATATGTTGATTCAATTGTTATTATCACTATCTGTATTCAGAAACTCTCTCAGCGCCTTCAGAAGCTCGCTGTTTTCACAGAGCATATTGTATACTCCATCCTCCGAAAGCACACCGCGCTTGAGGTCACAGGGGAGAAGCCCTGCGCTGTCTGCATCAAAATCCTCGCGCCAGAGCTTGCCTGTGTAGTATTTCTCCAGTTTTTCGATAAGGGGCAGAGCCTCGGCATACTGCCCCTGAGCGCTGTTCATCGCCGCAACCGCCGCCGCGGCTTTGTCAAGACATTCTTCCATCTCCATTATTCTCTCGATCTGCTGTGTCATAATTCCGACCTCTCTTATTCTCTGATTTTCCCATCAACTGAATCTATCACAGTGAGCCTTTGCTGTCAAGTGTCGGCACAGTTGACAGCATTGTAAAATCGATATATAATTTATTATGTGCATTTATTTATGCACCCGAAAAGGAGGATAAATCATGAAAAGAATCATCGCCTTGTTTTTGTCACTGATACTTCTGCTCTCCCTTTTCGCCGCCTGCGGCAGGAAAGAGCCCGACCGCTCCTATGAAAAGATCGCTCATGAATATCCAATGGGGTGGTGGCCTGTAACTATTGACGACACACAGGAACCCCTTTACACCTTTCCTCCTGTTACCTGCTACGACGATGTGGTGCTTTATGCAAAGCAGTATTACTATATGACCTACGGCATCACCAATAACAACCCTTACGTTGTAATACGTGACAGCGAAGCCGGCGCGTGGTTATACGTAAGCTCCGTACTGAGTTTCGAAGATCTTGGTTATCCGGGTATACCAATGATTACTCCAACAAACTTTGAAAATTACCGATTTGTCATAACGGACAGCGGCGATGTTCTGGAGTGCCGTACATGGAGCTATGACCTTGAAAGCGTAGACTTTATTGTAAACTATGAGCTCCTGGAGGAAAAGCTTGATTACGAGGGCGTGGATTTTGATTTATCCAACTGTTTCGATTTTTCCTACGATGATATAAAGGACTTTGAAAGTCACGATATGTTCATCGAAAAGCTTGAGCCTGTCACCTGTGCACAGGACGTTGTTGAGAGGGCAGAGTATCTCCGCCGCCGCTCCTACGGAACAGAGGATCTCAATCCTTACGCCGTATGTTATGACAGTGTGAACGACTGCTGGCTTTACTATGAGCTTATATCGACCTATCAGACCTCGATGTACTTTGTCATAGACAGCAGCGGTCAGCTTCTGCTGTTTACCTTCTACATCCCGAAGCTCAGCTGATGAAAGATAAAAGGGTGCTTCGAGAATCAAAGATTCTCTGCCTTTTGAACCCAATCTCAGCACCAATGCCCATTATGTGCTGATTGTAAGCCGTCTGATTAATTGACAATGGGTCAGAGGGAGGGTAGAATCCATCATGATAGGCTGAGAAGCCGTAAATAAAGGAGGAAAAAGACAAATGCTGCTTGATTCCATTGACCGTCTGAGTTTATACGAGGATAAGATCCCCCACCTTAAGGAAGCCCTCAGAAAGCTTGAAGAGCTGAAGGATGCCGAAGTCGGCAGATATGAATACGACGGCGGTTTCATCCTTATCCAGAACGGCGTATGCAAGCCCCTTGAGACCGATGAGTTCGAAGCTCACCGCAAGTATGTTGACGTGCAGTGCCTTTTCGAGGGCGAGGAATGGTTCGAATGGTGCGATATCCGCGACCTTGCTCCCGGCACTCCCTACGATGAGGAAAAGGACAAGGAGATGCTCCGCGGCGCAGGCAGTCAGATGATGCTCCGCCCCGGCATGGCAGTGCTTTTCTGGCCCAACGATGCCCACAAGGCAGGCAAATGCCCCGGCGGCGGAAAGACCTACCGCAAAGCAGTTGTAAAGCTGGCTATTGACTGAGTTCTCTTCTGAATAAGTAATCCCCTGAAGGCGCTGCCTTCAGGGGATTTGATTTTATATTACATCGTCCTCGCAGTAACCGAAGTCAATAAGCTTTGTGCCGGGGATATATGCAACAGCTGCCGCAGGAGCAGGTTCGGGAGCAGGTTCGTAAACAGGTTCGGGAACGGATTCGGGAGCAGGCTCGTAAACAGGTTCGGGAGCAGGCTCTTCTGCTGCCGCCGCAATGGGGATTGCGGCAGGAACAGGCTCTTCGAATATCTCTTCAGCAGGTTTTTCTGCTCTGACAGGGATCTCCTCCTCTGCCGCTGCAATGGGAATTGCAGCAGGAGCAGGCTCTTCTGCCGTGGTCTCCTTAAAAGCAGGAGCCGCAGATACCGCTTCAGGCTGTGAGGCTTCCTCTGCCTTCTTGCTGCGAGCCATTTTGCCTGCGGCATTGCCAAGCAGCAGATAGAAAGCAGGAGCTGCAACGGAAGCTGCAAGGGATGCATAATCAGTCAGAGTATAGGCAGTAAAATCAAAGCCCATATCCTCAAGTCCCAGCAGCTGCACATCAAGACCGGCAAGCTTTCCTATTGTGCCTGCAAAAATACGCACAGGGATAAATGCAATCAGTACAAATCCGAACACATAGGACATTATGCTCAGCGCTCTGCCCGATGCAGCAGCGGGCTTTCCGTCCTTTGCGCGGGATGCAGCGGAAACATAGCCCAGTGCAGCGATGCAGTAAAGAACTGTCACAACACACACTGCCAGTACGCAGCACATTCCTTTTACATCAAAGGATTCAAACAGGGAGATATCGATGAATCTCTCTGAAATCGTGCCGCTGTTACTGATCTTTCCAACAAGAACATCAGCAGCAACAGCGGACGCTGCAGCAGCGGCAGCAAGGGCTATTATCTGAATTATTCTGACGACTCCGATGCCGAACTTTTTGCCGCTTGCCAGCACAGCCCACAGACTCAGTGCGTTTGCAGCAAGTATGCCCGGGATTATATAGTCAACGGGCTCTGCAGAAAAGCCGCCTGCAAAGCTGCCCACGCAGACAGCCGCTGTCAGCAGGGTGTACATGATTGCGGAAATAACCGCAGAACCTCCCCTGAGGCTATTGTTTGCCGCTTCGGCAGAGATATATTTTTGCTTTTTCATATCGTTTCTCCTTTCTGATGATTCTGCCTGAGGTCCATCAGCAGAAAACAGCGAAGAACAGCAATACCACCAGATAGGTAACAATGCACTGAGCTGTTACCAGCAGAGAATAGAGCCAGAAGGGGGATTTTTCATAGGGAGCTGCCTTCTGGATGCCGAAATACAGATAGATGAAATGGAAAAGTCCGCCGAGAAGGAGCAGTGCAATTGCAATGGCAGGGCTCATGAAGCCTGCAATGAATGCTGCTGCACAGGCAAGGGCAAAGGGGAGAAGGGATACGGAATAGACATTGAAGCTCTTTGTCCAGGTCACCTTTTTTCTTGTGATCATAAAGAAAAGCTTTACCAGAACAGCGCCTGCAAAGAAAACAACAATCATGAGAAGCAGGAGGATAAATACCAGGGCAACGGGATTTCCCACTGTCTTGCCCATCTTTTCGATCCTGTCAACCATTTCCTCGCCGCCAAGTCCGTTCATGCTCATCATGGACTCAATGTTCATCATACCCGATATCTCAGATATTCCCAGAACAAGCACCGAAATCATATAAATAAGGTTGATGCGCTCTTCGCCTGCTGCATAAACGGTGTAGTTGCAGCCTGAGAAGAATCCGAGAGTTGCCAGCAGACACACTATAACACCCATTGCCATCCAGATGGGATTGACGCTGAGGGCAGCATTTCTGACTGCGGAGAAGGGGTTTGCGGTGAAAAATGCTCTGATGTGCTCAAAGGCATCCTTAATAACTGCCTTAACATCAATTTTCGGCTTTGCAGGAGTTCCCTTCTTTCCTGCAGCGGTTCCGCAGGCAGCGCAGAATTTTGCACCGTTAAGCGGTGCGCCGCACTTCATGCAGAATTTCTGTGCAGGGGCAGCTTCTGCTGCATCCTGTTTTTCGCGGGTGTTTCCGCAGGTCTCACAAACACCCCACTGGTTGAAATAGGTTCCGTCATTCTTGCAAATATCGCTCACAATGATCCTCCTTAGCAAAATTGTATTTTTATCACGGAAGCAAGGCTTCCATGTTCTGAACACGGTCAGCTGAAGATTATATCGGTAAGGCAGGTATCCTTATATTTGCTGCCCTTATATACCGAATTTATCTCAATGGTTATGTAGTCGGTGATGATGGGGGAGGAGAAAACAAAGGTCTGAGGTGCTTTTGTATCCTCCAGCACAAAGGTCTCACTGCCGCCATCGTAATAAACCGTAAACTCCTTTATCCTGGAGTTGTACTTATAGTATTTGGTTGAAACATGGGTTTTCTGATAGCCGTTGTATACGGTTACGGAATAAACAAGCTGGTCTGAATATGCATAGGCGGTAAGGCATTCCCCTTCGCCATAGCCTGATACGCCGTCCTGCCAGCAGGTCTCGGTGTTTCCGTCAAAGGCATCATCGGCGCTGCTTGTGTTATCCTCATTCTTGTCGTAGCAGGATGTGGCGGTGTAATAATCAAATTTCGGGGGATAATCCGCCTGAGGCGCTGCAGTGGTTGATTCTGTATTTACGCTGTCCCCTTCATTGGCTGTTGTTGTGGTGCCTGTGGCGGTTCCGTCGGCGGAAAAAGACCCGAAGTTGTCGAGAATACCCGGCAGATTTTCAATCAGGAAAAACACGCCTGCGGCGAGAAGGGCTAGAATAACAAGCACCGTAAAGAGCTTTGCCGACGACTTCCGCTTCTTTTCTTCATAACCCGAATCTTTGTATATCAGGTCGTACAGTTCTTCCTCCGTGGGCTCATCGTCTGAGTATATCATGTTGACATCTGCTCCCTTTGACACGGCTTTTTCCATATCATCAAGCCTGTTTCCGCAGCGGGGACAGATTCCGTTTACATTGAAAGGCACGCCGCAGTCAGGGCAGAGCTTTTCCATTTCGGGAGAGTTGGTATCATGTCCGCAGTGGGGACATATGCCGTTCTCATCAAGTGCATATCCGCACTTTGTGCAAAACCTTGCCATAACGCCCATCCTTTTCTTAATATTGATACTGTATGGTAACTTTATTTTATCCTCTGCAATATACCGTGTCAATATTTTCATCCCTGTTTTCCCTCCGCAGCGCCCACTCACCGACATCGGGGCAGCTGCATATTATGAAAACGGGAGGTGAAAAACAAGTATGTTCAACTGTAATTTCAAATGCAGCTGCACTCTGGCAGCGGTCATTGCAAGCATTGTAATCGGTATCGTTACCGTATTTCTGCAGATTACCGGCGCAATAACTGCGGCGCCTGCATTCCTCTGGGCAACGCTGGGTACAGCGGCGGTATATCTCGCCGTCCTTACCCTCTCTGCAGGGGTGTATGATTCCGGCAGCAAAAACTGCTGCCTTTGCCCTGCCCTTGGCACTGTCCTTGCGGGAATTCTCGGAACAATCCTGCTTTCGGTGATTCTCCTTGCCGTGGGCATAGTGGCAACAAGCATCTTAAGCGCTATCCTTCTGGGAGTGCTGCTCTTCTTCTTTTCCCTGACAGTAACAGGCACCGCCTGCCTTGTCAGATGTCTTTTCGGCTGCAGCGAATAACCGCAGAACAAAAAGGCAGCTGCAGCGGTTTTCCGCTGCAGCTGCTGATATTATCAGTGGTTGCTGAAGATTATAAGCTTGTCGCGCTTTGTAAGCTCAACGGGGATATCCTGCTGTCTGCCTTCAAACAGCACCATATTTCCGCCGGGCTTTACATAGCCTATGACGATGGACCTGTTGTCATCAGGGGATGCGTCGTAAACAGCCCTTATAAGCTCTGCTGCATTGCAGGGGGCAGGAATCTCCTCAAAGAAACGGCTTACCTTCTTGATGTAGACCTCCTTGCTTGCAAAGTCCTCGCCTTCGCCATCGTCGTAAGTGAGGATGTCCTTATAGAACTCATAAAGCTCTTCCTTGCGGCTTATCTGGGTGACCATCTTACTGATGTAGCGGTTGCTGATGACTACGTTGTTTACGCTGTAGTTATGTACAACATCGTAGTTCTTCGGGTTGAGTATCTCAGCAACTACATCTATGCGCTCCTTGTCAAAGTTCGGGTCAGCCTTGACTCTTGCGGCAACGATTTTCTGGAGATAGATGAGATAGGTAAGAACGTTGGAATCTATATCCTCTGCAGCCGCTGAGTCATCGGAAAGGATAAGCACACTGGTATCCTGTTCGTTGCTGTCAACAAACTCGTTGATTGCGTTGATTATCAGCTCATCATCGTAGATATCCGCCTCGATGATTCTGTTGACATAAGGATATTCCTTATAGTAATTGAGTCTTTCGAGATTCTTTTTGTCATCGATAACGATGATATTGAGTATCGGTCTGCCGTCCTTTGTGTTCCATTCTGACGCAAAGGAATTGAAGCCGTTCATTATATTGGCGCACTTGCTGTTGTGACCGAGGATGATAACATTCTTCTGCTCCATCCAGTAGTCCTTTTTGAGCCTGACACTGTAGGAGGAAGCCGCAGGCTCATCGGTGACGGTGATATTTCTCTCGTCATCGCTGATAAAGAACATATTCGGGCCTGTCTTGGTCTCCATTACAGTCATGGGGATTGCCCCTGTGTGGGTTCTGAGATACTCGCTGACCACCTGGTTTTCATCCATTGAGCCGCTATGCTCAACACAGAAAAATTCTGCGCCCTTGTTTGAGAAAAGCTCGCTGTAGACAGCGTTCAGCTCAGGCATGATGGAGAACTGTGAAAGCAGCTCACCCAGCATTACATTGACAGGAACGGTGACAATATTGCACTTGCCGAGCCTTTCCTTGTGCTCGATTATGCCGTCCACCAGCTTCATTGTCCATTCGTCTTCGGTTTCAACAATAATGACCTGGTCATCTGCAGAATCAACATCGGAGGTCATTTCCGCAACCTGCACAAGGGTCTTTATGGTGTTGGCATTTCCCTTTCCCAGCTTTTCCCTGCGCTCTGCGTAATCATACTTGCACATGGAATTCTGGATGTCCTTACCCAGAATTATAACCGTTGCAGCCTGAGCAAGGGAAATATCGTTAAGCTGCTTGGTGGAATATGTATCGCCCTCTCTGACTATAACAGTGAGGCGGTTTCTTACTTTGTTAAGGTGTCTGTATCTGAGCCCTGCAAAAAAGCTCATGCCTTCGCATGCTTCGTCAAGAGCCTTCTGCTCGCGCTTGAGTGTGTCGGAGATTCTGTCGGAAATCTCCCTTTCCACTGCGGCGGAGTTTTCGCTCACCAGCACAACGATGGTCTCTCTGTGTCCGCTGTAAAGCAGGTCATTGATAATCTCGGAAGCTCTGTTATTCCAGTTGAGGATAACGGTATGTCCCGATACCACCAGCGACCTTGCACCGGATTTTGAATTCTCAATAAAGCTTGAAATGTAGTTGGTAACATAACCGATTACCGCACCGGTAAAGGTTATCATACCGACAAGAACAGTCAGTATACATACAATAATAAGCCATACATTGGTATTGCCTATATCCTCAACAACCGCTTCAATGCAGCCTGCATCCAGCACCATGCATACCGTATAGTAGATGGATGCCCAGAAACCCTTGTCTTCAAGAGAGCTGGGTGCAAGGGCGGATATAAGCAGTGCCGAAAGCACAAAAAGCAGAATGTTCAGGATAAGTATGGCAATAAGAATTGACATTGTGGGGTTTTTAACCACAAACACACTCAGTCGTTCCCTGATTTTCTTTATCATATCAATACCCCTTGAAAATATAGTCTGATTTACGCCCCGGGGCTTTTATTATGCCCCGGGGCGTCTTTCATGGATCATGCGTTGATGTGCCGTCAGCCCTCGCTGCCTTCTTCCGGCTCGGGCTGTTCGTCACTGACGGGGGTTATAGGTCCGCAGTATTTCTTATCCAGCGGCATTTCAGGATGTCTGAAGGGATTGTCGCCGGTAAGCACTGTACCTGTGCAGAGAGGATAATTCTCGCGGTATCTTATGAAGCCGTGACCGTATTCATCGTCGCGCCGTGCGGTGAGAATCTCCTCACGCTTTGCGTGGGCAGGCTCGTTGATAAGGTAGGCGTACTGGATCTGCGCCCATTCCGCCATTCCCTCGTAGATATCAAGCCTCATATCCTTGCCGTAGGTCTTGATTATCTTATCTCTGTCCCAGCTGATGTACTGCCAGATATGGGTCAGCTCGTGAGCCATGGTCAGCATTGAAGCCATACGGGGTGAACCGTTTTCAATCAGGAGGGTGTAGCCGTTCCTGTCGTGGATTGCAAGACCGATAACTCTCGGGTCATATCTGGGTGTGGGGACAAAGGCTTTGCCCATGCGCTTCTGGAGCTTCTTGGTGTTTACCATCTCAACGCGGATGCCCACATTGATGCGGATATTGTAGAAGGACTCCATGTTTCTCTTGACTTCCTCAAAGAGCTTGCAGAAATCCTTGCCTGTCTTGATGGCAGTCTTTCCGCAGTCGGTGCATCTTTCGCGGCCGTCTGCAAGGGTCTCATATTCGACACCCATGATTTCGCAGCCGCAGAAGTCGCAGTATCTGACGCCGGGCTGGTCAGGCTTGTAGGTCTGCTCGATATATTCGGCAGTCCTCTTTCCTTCTCGTGCCTGCTTGAGGTGATTTGCACCGAAGCCTATAGCTCTGATGTACTCGCTGACGCCCTTGATGTCAAGCTCCTCGAGTATGCTCTTATGACCGTAAAGCAGATAATAGCGCTCATGGTAGGGCTTTCTTTCAACGCTGATTCCGCCTGCTTCGCCGGGCTTTTCGGCATCGTCCTCTTCGATGACGTAGGTAATGCCGTCCTCCCCTTCGGTAACAACCACCTCGCCGCCCTCAGAATCATCATCTGACTGAGCGAAGGCGCTCATGCTGCCGAGCATGGAGGGATTTGCATCTTCCGCAGAATCCTCGCCCTCTTCAGGCTCCTCGGAATCCTCGGTCTCTTCGGACTTGTCGGTCTCTTCGGGCTTGTCAGAAGCCTCAGCTTCTTCGGTACTTTCGGAATTTTCTTCCTCTTCGGCTTCTTCTGAGTTATCCTCTGAGTTATCTCCTTCGGAATTATTACTGTCTGTATTTTCGCCCTCAGGTTTTTCCTTTGTAAACTCAGTGTTTTCGCCCTCATCGGCGTCCTCTGCAGTGCCGTCTTCGGCGCCGTCTTCGGTACCGTTTCCGGTGCCGCCTTCATTTTCGCCCTCTGCAGGTACGCCCCCTTCATTCTCGCCCTCGGGAGCCTTATCCTTCTTCTTTCTCTTGAAGAGCTTGCTGAAGAGTTTCTTGAACCATGCAAATATTCTTGCAAAGAAGCCCTTGATCTTCTCCCAGATTCTTCTGAAGAATCCGCCCTTTTTCTTTTTGCCGTCGCCGTCTTCGCCGTCGCCGCCGAAGGTGACTGTGGGGGGAGGAGGCGGGGGAGGATTGAGACTCTTCTCAATTGCATCGGCGTTCCAGTCAAGGTAATCTTCGATTATTGCAAAGATTCTCCTGATGTTGCGCTCGACTGCACTGATAAGTCCAAGGTCAAGCTGACTGTCCTCGATGATGTAGATGCAGTTCTTGCATATTTCGGTGCCTTCTGCGCCGATGGAATATGCAAGAGGTCTGAACTCCATATCCTCCCTGAGGAAGGATTCATCGGTAACAGCAACGATATACGCCTGATTTTCGGCAAATATCGTCTTGAAAACCTCATTGAACAGCAGGGTGATGGTATATCTCACCTTGTCTGTAAGCTTTCCGTCCTTTGCCGGCAGCTCGATTCGGAGGATTTCCTTGTTGTGGTATTCTCTTACGGGAACACCGGTCTTTTCGCCTTCAAACTCAACAAACTTGGTTGTTCTGAAGTCGTTGTGTCTTGCCATGAGGTAGTAGCCGGGGGTTGTGACGCTTACGTCAGCATACTCCCTTATTACCTTCATGCCCTCGATGTTCTGTCTGGAGCCGATCCTCTCAGAGCTCTTGACACCGCTGATGGAGTAGTGTCTCTTCTGTCTGTAGGTGGGTCTGCCGTTGATATGGTCGGCAGCTCGGCGGACCAGAACCTGACCGTCAGCGGTGAGATACTGCATTTCGTAGTATTTTCCGTTGAAGGTGAAGAACTGACCGGGGAGGTACTTCTGATAGATATGACCTCTCAGCTCAGCACCGAGGTAATACTTCTCGCCCTTTTCGTCCTCGGCAACATAGCCTGCCGACTGCAGAGCGGATACGCAATGCTCGATGAAGTTCCTGTCCCTGATGGAGTAGGTTGTCTCCATTGCGCCGCGTTTGAAGTTGAATCTGTCCTCAATGATGAGGATGTGCTCATAATATTTGTCTCCGCCTATGACGATGGGTCTGTTCTTTGTCAGCTTGACTGCCTTTTCGTAGTTTTCGGGCAGTGCAGCCACATCATTCATATTGGAGTAGCACTTGTAGATCTCATGCCAGAGCTGCTCGCGGAGATTTCTGACCTTGATTCCTACCAGGGAAAGCTCCTTTGTAAGGGTCTCTTCGCTGACAGGGCGGTGGGTCATCATAAGCAGCAGCTTCATAACGGTATTTCTCGCCGTTCTCACCGAGTCTGCAACGATATAGGGGATAGCCTTTGCATCGGTCTCAAAGATGGATGCGTTGTCAGCCATGTAATCCTTCAGCAGATATTCGGAGGAGATGATGTTGATGAAGCCCTGTTCTTTTGCTCTTGTGGAGAAATCCCTGAGCACCTCGAACATATTGGAGGCTTCGTCCTCTACTGTTATGTAGCTGTTGGTCTCCGTCTTTGCGCTCCACATATCGGCATAAAGGCGAATCCGCTCGCTCATTACATCCTGAGAGGCGGGGAGACCTGCGTATTTCATCAGGTCGTAGTAATACTGATTGCCGATCCATCCGATATCGGTAACAGGGAAAGCCTCGCCGCCGTACCATCGGGTGTTTCCGATCTGGTTTTTCAGCGCCACCAGCGACAGCTCGGTGCCTATGCCCAGATACCTTGAAATGTTGGGAACGATTCTGTGCTGCAGATGCTCCTCGTCGGTCTCCCAGCACATATAGGAAACTGTTCCGAAGGGGTGCTTCGTTGCAGAGACCTCTGTGATGCTGGTCATGAGGATGTGGGATATGGAGTCCACAAGACCGTCGCAGTTCTTATCGCACATGCAGTAGCCGATGACCTTTTCGCCGTTGTCCGAGCATCGCTTTGCGATGATATTCAGACCTATCTGAGCGGTGGTTATGAGCTTTGAGGGCTCGATGATAACACAGTAGCCCACATCGCTGAAGAAATCGTTATATTTGTCGTGAAGCTCCAGATTGAAGACATCCGACCTTGTAAGGATTCCTATGTCGGGGGCATCCTGACACTTTCCGAGGCAGCCCACAGACCACATCGAGGGGATATTTGTAACAGCATCCACGCCGTCTGCAATCCACTGCTCGATATCTTCCTCTATTCCGTGTCTTCCCAGCACCACCAGTACCTTGCGGTGGCTGAGCAGGACGCGGTTCATGGGATAGAATGCATAGGGGATAAGGTCGCGGTAGAAGGGGTTGTTGAATAGTACGCTCTTTTCATTGAGCAGGTCAATGGTGGAGCGGACGTAGTTATGGTCGAGGGGGAATCCCGCAGCGCTGAGCGCCTTGACATAGGCTGCAAAGCACTGAATCTTGCGGTCCTCGTCCTTTTCAAGCTCCATTACAAGCTCTTCGTCTGTAAGGTCGCTTGCGGGGGAATCGTTGACATCGGTGTTTTCTGCCAGAAGCTTGTCGCCGAACTTTCCGCGCAGAACCTTGCGCATGAGGGAATAGTTGACGGTCTTGTATGCTTCCTCGTCCTCACCGATTATATTCTCCGAATATTCCTTCCTTGTAACGCCGTCCAGGTAGAACCACAGTTCTCCCACTATCATTACTCCGAATACGGGATAATACAGAGCCCTGAGCAGTCCTGTCTTATAGAAATGCGCGCTGACGAGCATAAGGATACAGGAAAGGGCAAGGGAGCCGAAGTAGAACACCTTCAGGTAGCTTCTTGCTTCTCCGTAGGAATCCTTGACAGTCCAGACATTTCTCTCGGGGAAGAACTCGTAGAAAACCTCCGCTATGCGCAGATGAATCTTTCCGTCGTCCTTGACGACGCCCTTGATTATGCCCAGTGCGATCTTCTTCAGGATTGTGTAGACAAGGAGGATAAGGCTGTTTGCAATGAAGAACACCCAGAACGGAACATTTATATCCGCCAGCAGGTCTCTTACATACTTCTCTGCCTTATCAAGCCACGGCACGATTGCGTCGGGCAGCCATTTAACATCCCTGAGCCCGTCGGCGATATCCTTTATCCACTCGGGAATCTGATAAAGCAGATCAAGAATCATCTCCGCTATGGGGTTGAGGGCGAACATCACGGCAATGGAGAACACCAGCGCCGCAACGGGCATTATAAACTGCTTGCTCCTCTGCGGCTTCTGAAGATTGTTCTTTACAAGTCCCAGTGCCAGCAGGATGAAGGGGAGGAGCATGAGAATCTGCTTGAACAGATTCGAAAATATCTCATTCATACAGCTCCACCCTTTCCACAGTTACTTCGTTGAGGTAGTCAACAGGCACCTCGATAACATTGCCCTGACGCATGAATTCAATTCTCATCATGCTGTCGTCATAGGGCATGGGATAATCATAGTCCCTTGCAACGCTGAAATCATAGTCATAATCTCCGGGCTGCACCGAGGTATCTATTCCCTCAAAGCTTACAAAGCCTGCGAAAGCCTTCTGAGCTTCACAGATATTCTTATCTATCATCGCCTCGTGATACTGAAGCACCTCACGCTTTTTGGAGATGGGCTTTTCCAGTCTCCTGAAAACCGAGAAGGAGCGCATCACATCGCAGGCATGACCGATATATTCGGAGAAGGACTCCATGCTCTGTTCAATCTCCTTGAGGATTCCGCCCATTGTGGCATTGAAGATGTCAAACAGCTTGACAAGCCTGTGGCGGAAGCACAGAAGGGCAACAAAGCCGATTACAAGCAGCGCTCCAACGGCTATGCCGGTTGCTGCAAAGGAGAATATACGGGATTTGTCCGTATTCAGGTTGCTGAATATAAGGGGCATGAAGCCCAGAAGATACGCCACCGCTGCCACTATGGCAATTATCAGCACCTTTTTCTTTGTCATTCGGAGGCTGATGCGGTTTTTTATCTTCTTGTCGGCGGTTTCCAGCCGTTTTGTATATTCCGCAGTTTTATACAGCTTCGTTGTGACGGTTTTAACCATCTTTTCCTCGGATTCCTGCAGATGGATCATTACATCCTCCTGCTGGTATTCGTTAAGCTGTATGATACGTTCATCCTCGATCTTGTAGTTTCTGCGCATGTCATACCTGACCGCAACATCAATTGCACGCCTCGGCTCACGCAGATACCGCAAAAAGCGGGTTCCGATACGGTGATACTGCTTTTTCCATGCCTCTGCCTCATCGGTGGGGCAGTCGGTGGAAAGCCCGAGATCCCTGGCGCTTGCCCAGAGCTCGTTCTTGTCGAAATCGTGCCTTACCGTCACGGGGATTGAAATATCCTTTTCAAAGAGCATTTCCGACAGGCTGTAGCTTATCTCCTCAAGCTCCTTTTCTCTCAGGTGCTTGTCGATAACCTTCAGCTTTACCCCTGTTCTTTCCAGCTTCTTGTTATAGTTGAAGTAAAGCTGCGCCATGCGCTTTTCATTGAATTTTGTTGTTGCCTTATACACTCTGTTTGCCCTTATGGCATCGATGGGGCAGCCATTCTGAGCCAGAAGCAGCATGAACATGAGCATTTTAAGATAGTCGGTGGCATCTCTTCTGCCATCTACATAGGAAACATCGCACAGAAGATATCTGAGCTTGTCGTTATAGAGATTGTCCTCATAAAAACGCGAGTATTCAAACTCATCATGGGTAAGGGAAACATCCTCATAGCTTTCGCCGCACTCCGCCACTCTTTCAGCCGTCACGATGACCTGTTTCGGGGGATTGAAAAGCATTCCCTCGTCATTGAACTGGCTGTTGAGCATCCGTGTCTTTTCTGCACGGAGCCTTTCGAGCTCGTAATCCAGCGGAAGAACGAAAGCGTCGTCGAGAGCTTCAAAGTAGTTCTCATCCGTTATATCGGGAAGTCCGCGATACTCCTTTGAAATCTCGCCGTCGCGCATGGTCAGACCCAGCAGCCATGCAGAAAGCTTTGTCAGAGGATTGCCCATTGCGCGGTCATACGCCGCCCGCTTGCTCTCTCTGAAGGAGATTACCTCCTCAGCGGTATCAAGGGACCTGGGATTGACCACTGCGCCGGCATAGTCAAAAGGATTTCTTTTGGATATGCCGTCAACGTCAATTATTCCTCGGTCATAGACAATGAGCGCTGACCAGTCCTTTCTTGAGCTGATGGTTTCCTCCAGATCAGGCACTGCCTCCGCAAGGGTCTCACCCCTGGGGTTCCATCTGCAGAAGGCAAAGCCGGGATTTTCCATAAACGGCTTGAGATACACCCCGTAATCATGACTGCAATCTTCCATTACACCTTTGTCACATATTATGACTGTAAACATTCATTCACCTCCGGGGTGTGGAACGGCGGCTGTCCGCCGTTCCACATAAAGCGCTCAATCATCAGTCGCCCAGCTTAGGCATTGTAACGTCCAGCTCAATAAGCTTATCTTCTACCTTCTTGCGGATGATAAGCATGACGTCGTTGGAATCGATCTCGATTTCCTTGCCAAGCAGGATGGGGAACTTCTTGTAGTTCTTGTAAAGGAGGTTGTAGTGCTCTGCAATCAGCAGACCGAGGCGGGGCTTTGCATCGCTGTGACGGGAGAATACCACGATCTCGGTTTCGATGGTCTCGATGATTGCATCAACCATGATCTCGATCTCAGAGCTGTCTCTGAGTCTGGGGGGCAGGGAGTTGTAGTAGAGAATGGGCAGCTCAAATACAGAGGTGCGCTCGGTATTTGCAGCATCCTCGCCTTCTACGTCAACCTTGCCGATAAGCTTGGTTCTGGAGAACCGGCTGAGTGCATCCTCAAATCTTGTCTTGTCAAAGTCCACGCTGTCCTTCTCGTTGACGCTTCTGGTGTCGGCAGCCTGGAGGTGTATGTTCTTTACAGCAGCACGGTCAAAGTACAGGGAATCGAGAACCTCATAGAGCTTATCGCATCTGGTCTTGTTGGAGACGATGAACTGCTTGAAGCCGTCTCTGCCGTTGCGGTAGCGGTATGTGGTCTTGACATCGTACTTGGAGGGCTGATGGAGGGTGATGATGTCATAGAGGAAGCCGTAGAAGAGAGCCTTGTGGATATGCTTCATCAGTCTTGCCTGGAAATCAAGGTCGATTTCGGGCATTACGGAGATGGAGTTCCAGCGGGTATCGATATGAGGAGTAATGACAGGAGTCATTCTGCTGTCGGGTCCGATGTTCTCCATGTATTCCTGATACTTCAGGAAGCTCTCGCCGGCTCCGCTGTTGTCGGAGGAGTCGTTGAGGTGGGTTCTGGGAGCGGTATCCTCCTTTTCAACTCTGGGAGCGATGAACTGGAAGATCTGAGTGGGCATGAGAACATAGATGGAACGGAAGAAGTGTACCTCGTATCTCGATACGGTATCGGTAGCGCCCTTCTCGGTGAAGTAGTCGGAAACACGCAGTCCGCCGCCGTCCTTGATGTACTTGCTGTATGCAACGGCATTTACATCGCGGTTCTCGTCGAAGCTCTTCTTGCAGATACCGGGAGTTGCAAGATTTCTGCCGCGCTCAAGGGTCTTTCTGATGTGGTCAGAGATAGCTGCATAGTCCTTGGAAAGCTTTGCTGCAGCGTCCTTCTGGCTTTCTTCGGATGCGTCCTTCTTCTCGATATCGCACTTGATCTTGTGCTCAAGCTTCATTGCGTGGAGAACGTCAATATCAAGCTCATCCTTCTTCTGAACCTCAACAAGCTCTCTGTAGTAGCCGATCATGCACTCGTCGAATACATCGTGAGGAGTCTCGTCAGAATAGGAATTGCTTGCGTTTCTCTTTGCGATTGCAGCGTTATCTCTTACGAGGTTATAGATGCTTGCAAACAGCTTGTTATCTGCAGAGGAAGAGGAATCAACACCCTTGGTCTGCTCGGAGAGCATCTCAAGCTGTCTGGGGTTGTTGAAGAGATTCCATACGCAGTCGCCCTTGCTGAAGGACAGGGACTTTGCAATGAACTCCTTCTTCTTGTCGATGGAAACAGCCTTATCCTTGAAGGATGCGTAGAACTTCTCGTATGCCTCGATGAGACTTCTGACATAGCCCTGGCTGCAGACGCAGATAGCTCTGATAATGATGTTTTCAATATGACGGACTACACGGTTGATGTACTTGTTAAGATGCTCGGTACACTTGCCGCGTACATTGTTCAGGCTGTCGTCGATCTTGCCCATCACACCCTCAGCAACCTTGTCGCAGGCAAGGCACATCTGCTCGAGGGAGGTTTCCTGACCGAGGGATGCAGCTACCTTGTAGACGTTCTTATCGGTGTTGTTGATGATATTCTCGATATTCTCCTCGAACTTGCTGTCCTCGGGGTTGTTTTCGGCAGTCTCCTTGATCTTCTCATCAAGCTTGTAGAGGAAGTATCTTACTGCGTTGGGATGGAGAGGCACACCGTCTCTGCTGAGGAATCTCTGAAGCATGTATTCGCCGAGACCGCTCTGGGAAACAGGAGCTTCGCTTTCGAATACGCCCTTGATAAATCTCTCAACAACGCCCTGGATGCTTGTTTCCTCTCTGGAAAGCTCATCAATGCTCTTTATGGCACTGTATCTGGAAGCAAACTGAGTGCTGTTCTTGTTTCTTGCTCTGTCGAAATCTCCGTTGCCGTCGAGGTTGGGGATAACTCTTCCGTCAAGTGCTTCCTGAACAAGACAGTCGAAGTATGCATCGACCATGGTGTTTGCTGCGGTAGACAGCTGAGTTACCGAGTCGATGGGCATGACCTGGGATACCTTGGGTCTGATATGCTTGTTGAAGAGGGCATCGGTAAAGTTGTCGCCCTCGGAGTTTTCGATCTCGCGGATATATGTGGTGCTGAGCTTCGGCTCATCGTTTGCGCTTGCATTCATATCGTTTTCAAACGCCTTGCGCTCTCTTTCATAGGCAGCATCATAGCGCAGCCATGTGCGTGCGATAAGTGCATCGCGCTGGTCATCGGTAAGACTGTCATCAACCTTGCCGAAAAGGAGCTTCTGGGTCCAGTCAAGTGCGATATACTCGCAGATTTCCTTGTAGGGATATCTGACAATGGAAGCACCGACACCGCCGAAACGGCAGCGGCCGAGCTTTTCCATATCGGTAAATTCCTTGATTACGTTGTCTTCCTTACTGGAAGCCTCGGAACGCATGTAGCCGATATTCTGCTCATAAAGGCTGTGTGCTGCATAGTCGATATACTGATCAAGACCCTTCATGCTTCTCTGTACGCCGTCGATGCGGTCGAGAAGGAAGCAGAAGTCGAAGGGCAGATTGTCAATATCCTCATATCCGCCGCCGGATGCGGGGATAGTAACGTGGAGATCCTTATAGCGCTGAAGTCTGCGCTCAGACTCAAAGAAGCCGCTGCCCTTCATCATGAAGGCATTGATCTCCTTGATGGTTGCATAGCCGTTTCTGCGAAGGCTCTCACGCTCACTTCTGTTGGGGATGACTGTATCCAGAACGCCGGGGAGGAGAAGGAAGCCTCTGATAACTGCAGCAGATTCGGGATACTTCTGCTTGAGGTAATGACGGATGAGCATACCCGCTACCATGGCAATACCGGAGCCGGTACCGCCTGCTGCGGTGGATACGATTACAACCTTTACAGCCTGGTTCTTATCGTTGCCGTTCTTGAGGAACAGCTCATCGACAGCATTGTAGAGCTTATTGATGTTGCCGTTCTTGATGGTTGCGTTGAGAGCAAGTCTGGAGATTGCTCTGACCTGACCGGCGCCTTCAGAAACGGTCTTGTCGGAAATGATATTGTTGACAGGGAACCAATCATTCTTTGCGCGGGCATCATCCTCAAGATAGTCGCGGACCGAGCGGGGAGAGGATGTCTGCACAGCAGTAATGGCAACGCCGCGCTCGAGTCTTTCGAGGTCATTGACGTCGGTGTCCATTACAACAAAGCGGACTGCGTCAACATCGTCATTGATGCTTCTTTCAGCAACCTTCTTGACGATTTTTGAGCCGATGCCGCCTACACCGACAAACAGCGTCGGCGCTACACGATTGGGCTGCAGGTGTTCTTTACTCATTTTTATATCTCCTTTTCAGTGATTTAATTTCTGGGATTTATAAGAATTGTTCCGTTTCGTGTCTTCAGTCCTGTGGGAGTCATGTGTGTCCAGCATACATCGCAGGAATTTCCTATATCGAACTTCAGGTCGCTGAGCTGAACCTTTCCGGCTCCTGCGTTGCCGTGCTCGATAAAGCCGTTGTTCCTTTCAACGTAATCATACTGTTCTCCGTTTATGGTGAACTTCTTGACTCCTCTTTTTGCGCCCTTGGGGGGACTGCTCATATTGACAAACTCAAACCTTGCGCCGCTGCTGCCGCGCTTGAAGAGGTCGGTGGTTGCCACTGCTTCACCTACGATTATCTCGCCGAATTCAGAAGAAGAGAGCATTATGCGGCTTCGTTTCTTGCTGCCTGTGGGGGTGATATTTACCCTTGTGCCGTCTTCAAACTCTATGAAAATCTTTTTGGGCAGCACCTTCTGCTTGCCTATTACCGTTATAATCAAACCAAGAGCGATAAGGCCCAGAACCCATGCAAGCCATGTCCACACAACACTGTAGGGCTGCACATCAAAGCTGAGTGTATCAGAATCCTTAATGGGACGGTCGTATTTGTCGGTCATGCTGACCTTTGCGCTGAGCTTGTATGTACCGTACGCAGGCTGTACATATTCGCCCTTTTCGTTGTATCCGATCCTGACCTCATACGCGGACTGACCTTCCAGCACCTTGCAGGTGTAGGTTATGTCGTCCTTTATGTCGAGATCCAGGTCGAGAGCCTTCATCTGCTCATCGGTAAGCTCCTCGCCGTCGAGCTTTACCTTGAGGATTATGGGATTCCATTTATCATGATCGCTTTCAAGGAACCAGTTGCTCACCTGCTTTGTGGAAGCATCCAGTGTCAGCTTCTGCTCCTTGGGCAGCACCACCTTGACAGGGGGGAATTTGTCAGGGGAATCCTTGGTTGAGATGTGGTACTTACCGAGGTAATCGCCTTCAACCACCAGATCCAGCTCGTCATCTACGGGAAACTGTATCTCCTGACCGTTCTCCACGGGGATTCTTGTTCCGTCGGAAAGCTCAAGCCATGCCCCGAGATTTTCCACCTTAAGGAGGGGAGAATCGGTAACATCCTCATCTGTCATTGCGTCAACAATGCAGTAATCAACGGTATAATGACCGGTATTGACCTTGCCTGCGGTAAGATCCACCACATTGCCGTCGTGATCCTTTACCGTTACGGAAACATCAACCGCAGGCTCATAGAACACCTGGACGGAACCGCCCTTGGCAAGTTCATAGTCGAGTGTATATTCACCCGCAGGGCAGTTTGTGTATGTAACAACCTGACCTGCAAGACTTTCGTCAACGACGATTGTAACATCATCCAGCTCTTCGATAAGAGAAGCCAGTGTGCTGAATTTTCTCTGTCCGCTGTCAGAGAAGGGGCTTACGGTTTTTCCTGAGGAATCGGTCAGTGAATCTATGCTGGAGCCCTCGCCCTGTACATAAACAAGAACCTTACGCATTGAAAGACCGAAGGTCAGCTTCTCTCCTGAAAGATCCTTCAGCTCATCGCGCTCGAAAATGGTATTGCAGACATTGACCAGTCGCGTATTCAGGGACTTCTTGGTGTTTTTTTCAACATAGAGTCCCTTGCTGACATCGGAATCAAAATTATTCTGAGCATTGCCGAAACCGAGGTAGAACACCTTTTTGTCCGGCGATGCAAGGGCGGTAAGCCTTTCGCCCATATCAATTGTCGGTCCCTGCGGATCGTCTCGTTCCTCTGCGTTGAACTCACCGTCAGTGAGTACGACCAGCCACTTCTCGTACTTGCTGCTGTCGAAGCCGTCAAGATAATCTGAGGCTTCTTTTACAGGCTCATAGGGTGTGTTTATACAGTTTACAGTGTACAGATTGTTGATTATCTGCAGATCGTCAAGACCGTTAATCTCAATCGGGTCAGCAGAATCCCTGCTCTGTGTCTTCTTTCCGTCGGTAGTAACGGTTCCCATGGGGAAAATGACCAGCTTGTCACCGTTCTCGTAATTCAGCATTGATGCAAAAATCTCCATGCTGAACTTAGCCTGACACCAATAGGTTCGTCCCGCCTGATACATTGAGCCCGAGTTGTCATATACCACCGCAATGACATACGGCTTCGTGCTCGACGTAACCTCAGAAGCGGCGCTGACCCTTGCTGCACCAAACATCGGCGACACCAGTATCAGCAAAGCAAGCACCCCGCACAGTATCGGCTTCAAAAGCCTCTTCATATGGGTATTCCTCCTCCTGAAAACATATTGCGCGGCTGAAAACCGCGCAGATACCCTCCCTGATATTGCCGTGAAAAACAACCGCGATTTCTGCCGCACCGCTAATATTTTCCGACAATATCGGCTTTTACTATAATAACATTATATAGGCAAAATGTCAACGAAAAAGTGATAAAATTCGTCAAAAAACATCTCACTTAAACCACATTCTTGTCGATTTTTTACATAAAAGTGTATTTATTGTGCATAAAATGTGTTTTTCCGTCTTTTTTGTCGTCATAATCGTCAGAAAACAGCGCTTTTGCCTTTGCTCAGGTGTGTTTCTCTGCATAAATTTCCCTGCCCCTGTCAACAATATCACCAAAGCAACAGGGGAGGGGTTACTTTGGAAAATACCGTTGGCTTCGAAGGCGGTCTGCTGCTGCCGGAAATACCGTCGGGGCAGACTGCAGATACATCCATAATCCGCGCCTGTCCCGCCACTGTCACACTGCCTGTTTCCGACACTGTGTGCGCTGCGGTGGGGGACAGGGTCAGAATCGGAACACCCCTCGGAAGTCACAGGGGTCTTACGGTATACTGCTCGGTTTCGGGTTTCGTTTCCCAAATAAAGAACGGCAAAATAACCGTGGAAAACGACAGCCGCGATGACACCGCAGAGCCCTTTGAAAGCCCCCCTCGCACCTCCTCAGCCCTGATAGACTATATGCGAAAAATATCCCTTGTCGGCATGGGAGGAGCGGGCTTTCCCACTGCAAAAAAATACGAAAGCAGCAGCAATATCAGATTCCTGCTGATAAACGCCTGCGAGTGCGAACCCCATTTAAGCTGCGACCGCGCACTGATTTCAAACCGTCCGAATCTTGTTATTCGGGGCGCACAGGCTCTAAGGGATGCAGCAGGGTCTCCTGCGGTGTTCATCTGCGTTAAGCATCAGGAGCTGCTGAGCGCCCTCAAGGGCTCCCTTCTGGGGGACAACATCCGCATCGTAAAGGTTTCAAAGCGATTCCCTCAAGGCTCAGAAAAGCAGCTTATAGCAGCTGTGCTTCGCAGAGAGGTCCCCTCAATGAGACTCCCCTCCGACTGCGGCGCAGTGGTATCAAACTGCGCCACTGCCGCAGCCTTTGCAGAAAGCCTTGATACAGGACTGCCCCCTGTACACCGCATTGTAACGGTAGCGGGGCGGGTGGGAAAATGTGCAAATATCCTGACCCCCTGCGGCACCTCCGCAGAGTATCTTATCAGCCTGTGCGGCGGAGCGGAGGAAGGGTCGGTCATAATCGAAGGGGGCGCTATGACAGGGCATACGGTAAAGAGCGAAAACGCCTTTGTATCCCTTACCACATCAGGGTATCTGGCGCTGCCCCCCGTTGCCGTTTCCGAAAGCCCCTGCATACACTGCGGAGCCTGTGCGGCGGTATGTCCGTCGCGGATAGTGCCGTATAGAATCGACGCAGCAAACAGGCAGGGGAATACCGCCGAGCTTGAAAGGCTCTGCGCCGATGCCTGCATATCCTGCGGATGCTGCTCCTATGTCTGCCCTGCAAAGCGCGAGCTGACATACAATACCACAAAGGCGCGGCGGGCTGTATATTCGCTGAAGGAGGGGAGGAAATGAGCAGCTATCCCGGCTCTGTATATATCCGAAGCTCTCAGTCCACTGACAATATCATGCTCCGGGTGCTTATCGCCCTTTGTCCGTCCCTGACGGCGGCGGTGTGGTATTTCGGGCTTCGGGCGCTGCTTCTGTGTCTGCTGTCGGTGGGAGTGTGCGTTGCTGCAGAGGCTCTGTGGCAGCTATGCACAGGCAGAAAAATCACCGTCTCCGACCTTTCTGCCGCCGTAACAGGTCTGCTGCTCGCCCTGAGTCTGCCTGTCACGACCCCTGTATGGGCTGTCATATATGCGGATATCGTCGCAATAATCGCCGCAAAGCAGCTGTTCGGCGGAATCGGTCAGAACATCTTCAACCCCGCCCTTGCAGGGCGCGCAGCGCTGCTGCTGGGCGCTGCCGCCGAGGTCAACAACTACACCTTTGACGCAGTTTCCTCCGCAACCCCTCTTGCAGGGGACAGCACACCGCTCTTCACCCTTCTGTCGGGCAGTCACGCAGGCAGCATGGGGGAGACGAGCGCCATCATGCTGATTCTGGGCTTCGGAATACTGCGCTGCATGGAGCTTGTATCCCTCGCTGCGCCCGTCGGGATGCTGGCGACCCTTGCGGTGCTGACGCTGATGTTCGGAGGGGACAGGTTTCTTACAGGGGATGCTGTGGGCGCGCTTCTCAGCGGCAGTGCGCTTTTCGGCGCCTTTTTCATGGTTACCGACTATTCCTCAGCTCCCACAACAGACAAGGGCAGATGGATATTCGGCATAGGCGCAGGAGTTCTCACCTTCGCAATAAGAAAATGGGGAAATACCCCTGAGGGAGTCTGCTTTGCAATACTCACAATGAACTTCTTCTCGCCCCTTATCGAGGAGCTAACCGCTCCCATAGCTTACGGAAAGGTCAGATACGGATATGAAGGATAATACAAAGCGCCTTATCAGGAATGCAGGCTCTTTTCTTGGGGTTATAGCTGTCAGCGTGTTTCTTCTGTGGATAATGTCCCTGACAGCCGCCCGTGTCAGCGAAAGCACCGCAGGCAGTGCGCTGAAAAACCGCTACGAAGGGATTCTCGGCGCTGAGGAATATGAGGAAATAGACATCAGCGAGGCAGGGGAGCCCTACGGTGATATCACCGCCGCCTACAGGGGAATTTCTTCAGGGAGGACGAAGGGCTATATCATCGAAATGACTGTGCAGGGCTACGGCGGAGAGATAGAGCTGACGGTGGGAGTATCTGCCGATGCAAAAAGGCTGACGGGGGTTTCTGTCGGCAGACACAGTGAGACCGAGGGACTGGGAGGGCGAATTGCGGACAACGCCTTCCTCGCCCAGTTTGTAAACGCCGCCTGCCCTCTGGAGCTTGGGCGAAGCGCCCTTTCCGACGGGACATATATTGCAGCGGAGGAAGGCTTCGATGCAGGATATAAAAACACCGTGACCGTCACTGTGGAAAACGGCATCATAACCCACGCACTGTGGGATGCGGAAAGTGAGTCGGGAGGCAAAAGCAAGCGTCAGGCGTCCATTGACGGGGAGTATGTAATGACCGCGGAGGGGCTTATGTGGCATGAGCAGGCGCAGCTTATGGAGGCTCGGCTTATCGACCTGCAGGACCCCTCCAAGATAGTCTTCGGTGCGGACGGAAAGACCGATGCTGTGGCAGGCGTCTCCATAAAGATAACCCCCTTTGTCGCCCTCTCTCAGCAGTGCTGCGCCCAGGCAGGAGGCTCATCGGACTATTCCGCCATCGACGGTATTTCGGGAGCTACGGTGTCTTCCACTGCCGTAACCGACGGCGCCAACACCGCAGTGCGGTTTACCGAAAATTTTATCCTCAGCAGCGGCGGCGCTGTTTCTGCAGAGGGGTCAGGGAGTGATATGAATGGATAAACACCGCAGAAACATCCCCCTGTGCCTTGCCGCCATATCCCCTGCCCTTGCCGCAGGGACTTCATCCCTTCCTTTGTCTCTCGGCTGTGCCGCATCGGTGCTGGCTGCAGGCTGTGCTGCGCTCCTTGCGGCAGCATTGACCGAAAAAAGCAATGTGCCACACCTTTCTCCCTTTGCTGTAATTATGGTATCCGCGGCGGTTTCCGCAGGCTGTGAGCTTATAATCGCCGCACTGTTTCCTCTGTCCTTTACAGGCGTCCTGACCTTTCCCCTCACCGGCGCCGCACTGTTCTTTTCCGCCTGCTTCGGCACCTCATTCAAAGGGTCTTTGCCGAGCGGTCTTTGCTTTGTCCTTATATCTTCAGTTCTTGTGCCGCTCTGCGCTCTTGCGCGGCTCGCTTTCTCTTTTCTTCCCCTTTCGGGGGATATTTCCATGGGGTTTATCTTCGCAGGGGTCATCACGGCGGCGGTGCAGAAATTCTGCCTTCCCGACCTTCACAAAAGTCCTGAACACTGATCTTCGAAAGGAGTAATTATGGGAAATACGGAGCTTCTGACCGCAGGGGTGCTGTCCTCCTGCGCACTTGTTTTTGCTGCCCCTGCCGCACTGCCCGAGGAAAGACTGCTCTGCTCTGTGCGCTCTGCTTTTCTCACCTCCCTCGCCCTTGCCTGCGCCTTTCTTCTTACCGACGGCGCAAGGATGCTGTCTGATGCCCTGTGGGGTGAGACGGCTTCTGTTATTATCTGTGCGCTGTTTTCCTTTCTCACTGCCCGCACCGCGCTGAAACTGATTCTGCCTGAGGAAAGCTCGGTATTTCTCCCCGCCGCAGTTGCCGTACTTGTGCTGACGCAGCCCGAAAGAGCAGGCTGGGGCGCATCGGTCCTCGGCTCTGTCTGTACCGCCGCAGGCGTTATGGTTTTCATAACCGCACTTTCCCCGGTCCTCCACCGCATCAGACTTTCCGAAAGTCCCCGATGCGTAAGGGGGCTGCCTTCCGTCCTTATCATTTCGGGGCTGTGCGCACTTGCATTCAGCGGTCTGTAATGGTATACTGTCCCTGAGGTGTTACTGATGACATACGTTTATAAAGGCGAAGAGGGAATCTTCAACTACGAGGTCACAAAAAAGAATATGCGCAAGCTGAAGATGATAGTCCGTGACGGTATTGCTCTCGTCTCAGCTCCGAAAACCTGCTCCGATGAGCAGATACATGATTTTGTCGCAAAGAACGCAGAATGGGTGATTTCCCGCATAGAAAAGAAGGAAGCCCAGGCTGAGCGCATTGCAAACGGTCTTGAAATATCGGTGCTCGGCACCAGGAGAAAGATCATTGTATCCTCAGGCAGAACAAGGGTGCTGCTGGGTGATTTTGCACTTTTCGTCAGCGTCCCCGACCCTTCGGACAAGGGGCATATTGAGGAAGCTGTGGAAAAATTTCTGCATAACCTTGCAAAAGAGGAGCTTTCACATTCCCTTGACCGAATGATGGCTGTTGCCGATGAAAAGGGACTGGGCATTGAGCGTCCGACCCTTACGGTGCGCAGGATGATTTCCCGATGGGGCAGCTGCACCTCCGAAAGCGGCACAATAAGGCTCAACGAGCATCTTGTGCGCCTTGACAGGGAGCTTATCGACTATGTCACCGCCCATGAGATAGCCCATCTTGTGGAGGCAAACCACGGCTCAGGCTTCTATGCGGTGCTGCTGAAGCTCTGTCCTGACTTTGTGCAGAAGCGCAGAATAATGAAGGGCATCGATGTGGATGCTTTCAACTGATGATTAAGCCCCCGCCTGCGGGCGGGGCCCCGGCGGGGGGGTTACAATATCCCAATTTAAAAAACCCACCGGTTTTAC
>JAZUPA010000079.1:0-2274 GCA_045604945.1 Acutalibacteraceae bacterium | reverse complement strand
TGTTGTCTACACCGCAAACGGCGAAACCTTTATGTATGCCATCGGCTATAACGGCAGAGACGGCGGCATTTCACTCATTGAGATAGACAGACTTTTTGTTGACCCTGAAGCAGGCGTAAGTGAAGAAACAACCACCACTACCACTTCCGCAACCACCACTGCCACAGAGGAAAAGACCACCACTACCACAACAGCATTTACCGTTGCGACCGATAACATGGTAATGGCTGAAGTTTACTGGGTCAGCGAAGACCTTGAGATTTTCGCTCGGGAAGTTACCATCCAGAGCGATTCCAAGTGGCACGTCTGGCTGGCTGTCAAGACCCTTAACAGCGTTATTCCTATCAACTGCAGCCTCAAGAGCGGTGAGATGGTCCCGGGCAGAAACGGCATCATGGAGCTTGACTTCTCCGAGCACTTTATGGAGGTCGGAAACAGCATGAAGGGCCGACCTGTTCTTGAGGCCATCGCAAACTCCTACATTGTCAATTATGACCTGCAGGCAGTCCGCTTCAAGGTCGAGGGCGAATACCTCGAAAGCGCAATCTGCGGCTATGCCGAGGAATTTGCATATACCGAGTGCTGATGATAATTTTTATCCCCGACGGAAATCCGTCGGGGATTTTTATACTGTCGATTATTTCTGCTGTCATTATTACCGTCTGCAATATTTTTCCATCTTGCACGCACACATTCCGCCGCTCGCGTACACTTTGACCCTCTGTTCACCCATTGCGGACGGATTTAGTCCATTTTCATGTTTTACTGATTAAAAGCATAAAAATATGCACTAAAAACAATGTTAAAACCTTGTCAATTTCTACCCCCTCAAATGTTGACTATGTGATGAACTAAACTTATAATTATACCAATCACAAATTCGCTGTGAGGCGAATATCTACATAACGGAGGTAATTTACAATGGCAAGAGTTTACAATTTTTCTGCAGGTCCTTCCTGTCTGCCCGAATCCGTACTGGCTAAGGCAGCATCCGAAATGCTCGATTATGAGGGCAGCGGTCAGTCTGTTATGGAGATGTCTCACCGCTCCAAGACTTATCAGGCAATCATCGACGGCGCAGAGGCAGCTCTCCGCAAGGTAATGAACATTCCCGACAACTATAAGGTTCTCTTCCTTCAGGGCGGTGCTTCCACCCAGTTTGCAATGATCCCCCTCAACCTCATGACCAAGAGCGGCAAGGCTGACTTTGTCATCACCGGTCAGTGGGCTAACAAGGCATATCAGGAAGCTTCCCGCTACGGCGAGGCTAAGGTCATCGCTTCCAGCAAGGATAAGACCTTCTCCTATATCCCCAAGCTCGATCCCGCTACCTTTACTCCCGATGCAGACTATTTCCACATCTGCATGAACAACACCATCTACGGCACCAAGTACCATGAGCTCCCCGAGACCGGCAATGTTCCTCTGGTAGCTGATATTTCTTCCTGCATCATCTCCGAGCCCCTTGATGTTTCCAAGTTCGGCATGCTCTATGCAGGTGCTCAGAAGAACATGTCCTGCGCAGGTCTTACTGTTGTCATCATCCGCGAGGATCTCATCGCAGAGCCCCAGGCTTGCTGCCCCACCATGCTCAAGTACAGCACCCATTCCGAAAACGGCTCCATGTACAACACTCCTCCCTGCTATGCAATCTACATTGCAAAGCTTGTTCTTGAGTGGGTTCTCGAACTGGGCGGCGTAGAGAAGATGAAGGAAATCAACGAGAACAAGGCTAAGATCCTCTACGATTACCTCGATTCTTCCGAGATGTTCAAGGGCACCGTTGTCAAGGAAGACCGTTCCCTCATGAACATTCCCTTTGTCACCGGCAACGATGAGCTTGACGCCAAGTTTGTCAAGGAAGCCACAGCAGCAGGCTTCGTAAACCTCAAGGGTCACCGCTCTGTCGGCGGCATGAGAGCTTCCATCTACAACGCAATGCCCACCGAGGGTGTTGAGAAGCTGGTCGAATTCATGAAGAAGTTCGAAGCAGAGAACAAATAAGGAGAAATTATAATGTATAACATTCTTACTTTAAATAAAATTGCCGCTGTCGGTCTCGACAGACTGGGCGAAGGCTATACCGCAGGTGATGCAATCGAAAATCCCGATGCTGTTATCGTCCGTTCCGCCTCCATGCACGAAATGGAAATGCCCGAAAGCCTTCTTGCAATAGCAAGAGCAGGCGCAGGCGTCAACAACATTCCCGTTGCTGATTGCGCTGAAAAGGGTATCGTTGTCTTCAACACCCCCGGTGCAAACGCAAACGCTGTT
>JAZUPA010000078.1:0-2439 GCA_045604945.1 Acutalibacteraceae bacterium | reverse complement strand
CAGAGAAGGAGTATACAGAACTGTTCGGATAAAAAACAGCACCGGCACGGCAATTATTATTTTTTGAAAAGTGCAGATTGTTTGTGGATTGAATATAGATATTGGAAAGAGTATATTAGGGATTAAAAGACGTAATGACCGTGCCGGTGCTGTTTTGAAAAAAGAGAAAGGATTGATATTATGTGTGAGTGGTTCAATGCAGATCCTCTGTACGCGATACTGTGGATACTGGCAGTGCCTTCCTCTGTCATACTGATACTGCAGACAATACTGCTGCTGTTCGGTGTGGGAGCAGGAGAGGATGCGGACCTTGACAGCGACACCTCAGGACTTGGCGACTCACCGGAAATCCCCGATGATGCCGATGTCGATGCAGACGGAGACGGGGATGCAGACGGCGGAATGCAGGATTCAGGTCTGAGACTGTTTACTGTACGAGGTATGGTAGCCTTCTTTGCGGTGGGCTCCTGGTCAGGAATAACCGCTCTTTCCATGGGCGCACATCCCATGCTTGCAATACTAGTTTCCATCGTTATGGGTTCCCTTGCGCTGCTTTTTGTGGCATACTTTATAAAGTGGACCCTCAGACTCCAGCACGACGGAACAATGAAGCCCGATGAAGCAGTGGGCAAGGAGGGGGAGGTCTACATGACAGTAGGCGCAAACCGCACCTCCAGAGGAAAGGTCAACATTATCATCGGACAGCAGCTTGTAGAGCTTGACGCCGTAACCGACAGCGAGACCCCCATCAAATACGGCGAGCGGGTAAAGGTCACCGAGGTCCTCGGCGACAACACGCTGGTAGTAAAGCCCTACAGATAATGCAAATCAGGTCTCTTATCAAAATTCAATACAGAAAAGGAGAACAGCAAAATGTTTGAAAATCCCTTGACCGCGACACTGGTGATTATCGCAGTGCTTGTGTTCAGTATGATTCTTGTCGTACTGTCACGCTACAGAAAATGTCCTTCCGACAAGATCATGGTAATCTACGGTAAGGTCGGCAACAACAAGGACGGCACATCCGCCTCATCAAAGTGCATCCACGGCGGTGCAGCATTCATCTGGCCTGTAGTACAGGATTTCCAGTATCTTGATCTGACACCCATCTCCATCAACGTAGACCTTACAAATGCACTTTCCCGTCAGAACATCCGTATCGACGTACCTTCAAGATTCACCGTCGGTATCTCCACCGAGCCCGGAATCATGCAGAACGCCGCAGAAAGACTTCTTGGTCTTCGCATGGCAGAGATCCAGGAGCTTGCAAAGGATATCATCTTCGGTCAGCTCCGTCTGGTCATCGCAACCATGGAGATCGAGGAGATCAACACCGACAGAGATAAGTTCCTTGAGGCAGTATCCCACAACGTTGAAAGCGAGCTTAAAAAGATCGGTCTCCGTCTTATCAACGTTAACGTAACCGACATCACCGACGAGTCCGGCTACATCGAGGCTCTCGGTAAGGAAGCAGCAGCAAGAGCAATCAACGATGCAAAGAGAAGCGTTGCAGAGCAGAACAGAGACGGTTCTATCGGTGCAGCAAACGCACAGAGAGACGAGCGTGTCAACGTTGCAGCAGCAAACGCAACCGCAGTTGACGGTGAAAACGAAGCAAGAGCAAAGATCGCACAGTCTGACGCAACCCGCCGTGAGCGCGAAGCAGAAGCACAGAGAAGAGCAACCGCTGCTGAGAACGTAGCTCGCGCAAAGGCTCATGAAGAATCCTACATCGCGGAGCAGCAGGCTGAAGATTCCCGTGCTGCAAGAGAAGCAGCAACCCAGCGTGCGGACATCATCGTCAGAGCTGAGATCGAGAAGCAGAGAATCGAGATCGAGGCAGAGGCTGAAGCTGAGAAGATCCGCCGTCAGGCACAGGGTGAAGCAGATGCTATCTATGCAAAGATGCAGGCACAGGCAAGAGGTATGGAAGAGATCCTCACCAAGCAGGCATCAGGTCTTGCAGAGATCGTAAAGGCAGCAGGCGGAAACCCCGAGGATGCTGTACAGCTTATCATTGCCGATAAGATCGAGGAGCTTGTAAAGACTCAGGTCGAGGCTATCAAGAACGTGAAGATCGACAAGGTAACTGTCTGGGACAGCGGCAAAGGCGAAAACGGCAAGACCTCCACTGCAAACTTCCTCTCAGGTCTCATGGGAGCAGTACCTCCCCTCAGCGAGACCTTCAGAATGGCAGGCATGAAGGTTCCTGCACTTCTGGGAACAGAAATAGACAGCGAAAAGCCGCAGGACGGCTCGGCTGAGTAATTAAAGAAAGGGGCTGTGAAAACAGCCCCTTTTGAGCTTGTCAAAAAAGTCACCACACTTGGCTCCCCTTGTCAGGGGAGCTGTCACGAAGTGACTGAGGGGTAGTCCAAAACCGCATAATTATGCGGTTTTATCAAATCTCTCCCTCCGAGTTTTGCTACGCAAAACCCA
>JAZUPA010000077.1:0-2194 GCA_045604945.1 Acutalibacteraceae bacterium | reverse complement strand
CTGTCATTGAAAACCGTTTGGATGATGAATGGTGCACAATGGAGAGTGTGTTGGCAGATAATGCAGAAATATTAGCCCTCGCGCAGAAGCATGATGTGAACTATATACTCATTGGAGATAAGTACGAAATCAATATTGAGTGCGAATAAGCACCAAAACAGCAAGAATCGCATAACGGAGCCGTTTTCTCGATTCTAAAAGCGAAAATGATACTGTTTCGATACTGTTTTCAAAATTCTAACGGTAATTTCATAACAAGAGATAATCCCTCCTGTGAATCAAGCAATTCACACAGGAGGGATTTTTGTTAGCTAACTTATTTAAAAATGGTATTTTTGCGAAAACCTATTGACAAACGTCTATGTGTTGTGTACAATACATATCGATAATTATCTATGTGAGGTACTTCGAATGGACGAAAGAAAAACAGCGCTTATCTTCAAAGCCTTCTGCGACGAAAACCGAATCCGTATTCTGAATATACTGAAAGACGGCGAGAAATGCGCCTGCAGGCTGCTTGAAGCTTTCAGCGTAACACAGCCGACTTTATCGCATCACATGAAGATTCTGTGCGATGCAGGTGTTGTGATTGGTCGCAAAGAGGGTAAATGGATGTACTACTCCATATCGGAAGATGGGCTGTCAAAAGCACAGGAATATATTGATTATTTAAGGCTTAAGAAAGAGGCGAACAATGATGAATAATACAAACAACAAGGCAGAACGTGCAGTGGAGCTGTTCTCAGGCGGCTTTAACTGTTCTCAGGCGGTGCTGACCGCTTATGCGTCAGAGTTTGGGCTTAGTGAAGAGCTTACTCTGAAGCTCGGCTCGGAGCTTGGCAGCGGAGCCAGAAACGGAGAATTATGCGGTGCAGTATCGGGAGCGTTGCTGGTGCTGGGGCTGAAGTACGGACACTGCAACTCTGCCGACACAGAGAGAAAGATGCGTGCTTACGCAATAGCTGATGAGTTCACAAGACGTTTCAGGGAAGTCAACGGCTCGATAGTCTGCCGCGACCTGCTCGGCTACGACCTTACAAATCCCGAAGATATGGCTGTTATCAGCGAAAAGAAACTATTCCGTGAATTCTGCCCCCTTATGGTAAGGAGCGCAGTTGAGGTGCTTGAAAGCATACTTTCTGAATATGAATGAACAAGCCGTGTAGATGCACGGCTTGCCTAAAGCATTAAATATAGATGAATTTAAATATATTTATATTTAAGGAGGCATATTATGGAAGCAGTAAAGACTGCGTGGGACTTTTTTCAGACAGAGGTCCTTGGTATGAGTTGGCTGAACCGACTCATAGAAACACGTCTTAACGCCTGCGGGCTGGATACTGAAAGCCGTATCGGCGGCAGTATACAATTCTTCATTTACGATGTAATCAAGATTATGGTACTGCTCGGCGTTCTGATATTTGTTATCTCATATATCCAAAGCTATTTCCCGCCCGAGAGAACAAAGAAGATTCTTGGCAGATTTCACGGCATAGGCGCAAATATCATTGCTGCTTTGCTCGGCACGGTAACACCGTTCTGCTCCTGCTCATCTATTCCGTTGTTTATCGGCTTTACAAGCGCCGGTCTGCCGCTGGGAGTGACCTTCTCTTTCCTTATTTCCTCGCCGATGGTGGATCTCGGCAGCCTTGTTCTGCTGATGAGCATTTTCGGTTGGAAGGTTGCTGTGGTTTATGTGGTGCTTGGTCTGGTGATTGCCGTTGCCGGCGGCACGCTGATTGAGAAGCTACACCTTGAAAATCAAGTAGAGGAATACATTAGAAACGGCAAGACACTCGATCTGCCGCAAGAGAAATTAAACTTCAAAGATCGTATTAAATATGCGTGGGAGCAGGTGCTTTCCACCGCTAAAAAAGTCGTTCCCTATGTCCTTATCGGTGTTGGCATCGGTGCCATCATTCACAACTGGATACCCGACGAATTTATCGTCAGGATACTTGGTAATAACAACCCCTTTGGAGTTATCCTTGCCGCTCTCGCAGGAGCACCGATGTATTCGGATATTTTCGCCACCATTCCAATTGTCGAAGCACTGCTTGGCAAGGGCGCGTTGCTTGGCGTCGTGCTGTCCTTTATGATGGGTGTCATAACCTTGTCCTTGCCGTCTATGATAATGCTGCGTAAGGCGATAAAGCCAAAGCTGCTCGGCATTTTTGTGGCTATCTGTATGGTT
>JAZUPA010000076.1:0-79233 GCA_045604945.1 Acutalibacteraceae bacterium | reverse complement strand
ACGGCATTGCAATGGTATTCACCGGCATGCGTCACTTCAAGCACTAAGGAGTTATTATATGAATATACTTGTTGTCGGCGGCGGCGGCAGAGAGCATGCCATAATCCGCAAGCTCAAGGAAAGCCCCCGTGTTGATAAAATCTACTGCACTCCCGGTAACGGCGGCATCAGCAAGGATGCTGAATGCTTCAAGGTTTCCGCTACTGATATTGACGGAGTTGTAGCTCTTGCAAAGGAGCTTTCCGTTGACTGTGTATTCGTTGCGCCTGACGATCCCCTTGTACTTGGTATGGTCGATGCTCTTAACGAAAACGGAATTCGCGCATTCGGTCCCAACAAGGCTGCTGCAATAATCGAGGGAAGCAAGGTTTTCTCCAAGGAATTCATGAAGAGAAACGGAATTCCCAGTGCAGCATACGAGGTTTTCTCCGATGCTGAGAAGGCTGTTGCATATATCAAGGCACAAAACAGCTATCCCACTGTTGTAAAGGCAGATGGCTTGGCACTTGGAAAAGGCGTAATCATCGCAGAAAATGAGGAACAGGCAATTGATGCGGTTCATTCCATTATGGAGGATAAGGTTTTCGGCGCATCCGGAAACAGCATCGTAATCGAGGAATTCCTCACAGGACCTGAGGTTTCTGTTCTTGCATTTACCGACGGTGAGACAGTTTACCCCATGATTTCTTCCATGGACCACAAGCGTGCTCTTGATGGTAACAAGGGTCTTAACACAGGAGGTATGGGTACTATTTCTCCCAACCCATGGTATACTGCTGAAGCTGCTGAGAGATGCATGAAGGAGATATTCATCCCCACAGTAAAATCTCTAAAGGCAGAGGGCAGACCCTTCAAAGGATGCCTGTACTTCGGTCTGATGCTTACCCCCAACGGCCCCAAGGTAATTGAATACAACTGCCGTTTCGGCGACCCTGAAACTCAGGTTGTACTTCCCATGCTTGATACTGACTTTGCAGATATCGTTGATGCAATTATCGACGAGCGTCTTGCGGATATCGATATCAAGTGGAAAGACGGAGCATGTGCCTGCGTTGTAATGGCTTCCGGCGGTTATCCTCAGTCCTATCCCAAAGGAATCGTTATTAACGGTCTTGACGAAAACGGTCAGGTTGATGGGGCTGTTGTATACCATGCAGGCTCCGCTGTCAGGGATAATGAGTTTGTAACAAACGGCGGACGTGTTCTTGGCGTCACCGCAAATGCCGAAACTCTTGATGAGGCTCTCAGCAAGGCTTACGATGCTGTAAAACGCATATCCTTTGAGGGTGCTCACTACAGAACTGACATAGGAAGAGCCTATAAAGCATAATAATTGAGCACCGCACATTGCTTTGTGCGGTGCTTTAAATTAATAAAGTAAAAAATCAATGAATTTTACAAAATAATATTGTTAATGAAAATCTTTTGTGATATATTTAACTCAACAGGCGTGGCTATTACGCCAAATTTATAAAAAAGAGAGGGTTTATTATGGGTTTAATCAAAGCTGCACTTGGTGCATTGGGAGGAACACTGGCTGATCAGTGGAAGGAATTTTTCTATTGTGACGCTATTCCCAAGGACATTCTTGTTTGCAGAGGTAAGAAGCAGACCAACGGTCGTACATCCAACACTAAGGGTCATGACAATGTCATCTCCAACGGCTCAGGTATCGCTGTTGCTGACGGTCAGTGCATGATCATTGTTGAGCAGGGCAAGGTTGTTGAAGTCTGTGCAGAGCCCGGCGAATTCACCTACGACAACACTATCGCTCCCAGCATTTTTGCAGGTAAGCTCGGTCAGAGCATCATCGATACCTTCAAGGAAATCGGCAAGCGCTTTACCTACGGCGGCGACACCGGTGTTGATCAGAGAGTTTACTATTTCAACATCAAGGAGCTCATCGACAACAAGTTCGGTACCGCAAATCCCATTCCTTTCCGCGTAGTTGACAGAAATATCAACCTCGACATCGATGTTTCTGTTCGCTGCAACGGTGTTTATTCCTACAAGATCGTTGACCCGATTCTTTTCTACACCAATGTCTGCGGTAACATCACAGAGGATTATTCCAGAACTGAGATTGAAAGTCAGCTCAAGACTGAGTTTGTAAGTGCTCTTCAGCCTGCATTTGCAAAGCTTTCTGAGCTTGAACTTCGTCCCAACGAGCTTCCCGCACACGCAGAGGAGCTTTCTGCTGCAATGAACGAAGCACTTACCAAGAAGTGGGGAGAGCTCCGCGGTCTTGCAGTTGTTTCCATCGCTATGAACCCCATCACTCTGCCCGAGGAAGATGCAGAGCTCATCAAGCAGGCACAGCGTACTGCTATGCTTAAGGATCCCACCATGGCTGCTGCTACACTCGTCGGTGCTCAGGCAGACGCTATGACCGCTGCTGCTTCCAACGAGGCAGGCGCTATGACCGGTTTTATGGGCATGGGCTTTGCTCAGGCTCAGGGTGGCGGAATGAACGCTCAGAACCTTTATCAGATGGGCGCACAGCAGCAGGCTGCTGCTCCCAGAGCTGCTGATACATGGACCTGTGCATGCGGTGCTGCAAACTCCGGAAGATTCTGCCAGTCCTGCGGCAAGGCAAGAGCTGACGGCTGGGCATGCAGCTGCGGCGCTGTAAACAAGGGCAGATTCTGCTCTGAGTGCGGTAAGGCAAAGCCCGCTGATGCACCTCTCTACAAGTGCGACAAGTGTGGCTGGGAGCCTGCAGATCCTACCAATCCTCCCAAGTTCTGCCCTGAGTGCGGCGATCCTTTTGACGCTAACGATATAAAATAAATCTCCGTAAGGCTTGAATTTGTCAGGAGGTTTTTATGGCTGAACTAATTCAATATAAATGTCCTGCCTGCGGTGCTTCGATAGAATTTGATGTTACTTCTCAGCGAATGAGTTGTCCTTATTGTGATTCTGAGCTGGATGTAGCTGCATTGCAGGCAAGAGATGAAGAGCTTAAAAACGATCAGGATTCAAAGATGGAGTGGGAAACCACTCCATCTGAAGAATGGCTCCCCGGCGAAACTGACGGTATGCGCGTATATGTCTGCCAGTCCTGCGGCGGTGAGGTTATCGGAGACGAGACACTTGCTGCTACAAAATGTCCCTATTGCGACAACAATGTTGTAATGAGCGGACAGTTCAAGGGTGATCTTCGTCCTGATTATGTAATTCCCTTTAAGCTTACAAAAGAAGCTGCCGTTAATGGCTTGAAAAAGCATCTCACCGGCAAGAAGCTTCTCCCCAAGATTTTCAAGGATGAAAATCATATAGATGAAGTCAAGGGTATCTATGTTCCTGTGTGGCTTTTTGATTCAGATGTTGATGCAAATATCCGTTATCGCGGCACAAGAACTACAACCTGGTCAGACTCCAACTATATCTATACTTCCACCAGCTATTTCAACATCAACCGTTCCGGTCACATAGGTTTCGAGAGAGTACCTGTTGACGGCTCCAGCAAGTTTGATGACAGTCTCATGGAATCCATCGAGCCTTATGATTTCAGTGAAGCTGTTGATTTCCAGACGGCTTATCTTTCCGGTTACCTTGCAGACAGGTATGATGTTACCTCGGAGGACAGCATTAACCGTGCGAATCAGCGTATAAAGATCAGTGCTGAGGAATCATTCCGCCGCACTGTCAGCGGATATGCAACAGTCACCACTGAGTCTTCCACAATCAATCAGACTGGCGGTCAGTGTAAATATGCGCTTTATCCTGTCTGGATTCTCAACACTACCTGGAACGGAAACAAATATACCTTTGCAATGAACGGTCAGACAGGTAAGTTTGTCGGCGACCTTCCCTGCGACACCAAAGCTTATTGGAGATATTTTACCCTTATCACAGCCCTTTGCGGCGGAGCAATAGTGCTTGTGGCATGGTTATTCTTCAAGCTTTTTGGAGGGCTTTGATTATGAAAAGAATTTTTGCTTTACTCATTGTCCTCAGTATATGCGTTTTCGCAGCGCTTCCGGTTTTTGCAGTAAGCAGCAATGCTCCTGCAGTAACTGATGATGCTGATCTTTTCAGTGATGCCCGTGAGAAAGCCCTTGAGCAGGAGATTCTTTACATAAAGCAGGAATACGACTGCGATGTTGGTATTTATACCTGCAGGTTTGACGAAACCTATGTTTCTGACTATGAGGCTCGTGTTCACTGCGAGAACTTCTATAATCAGATGGGTTTTTCCGATGACGGTATTCTTCTTATGATATTCTTTGAGGCTGACGACCAGGGCGGCACTCATATGGCAACAACAGGCAAGTGCATGGACGTGTTCGATGAAGACGTTCTTTACGAAATTGAAGATAATTTCTATAACTTCCTTGTTCTGCGCACGCCTGAAGGCTACTATGACGCTGCAGCATCTTTCGTTTCCGACTGTACTGCTGAGTTTTATGACTATACTCATTTTGACCTTATCTGGTTCCTTATAGGACCTGGTATCGGTGCTGTTATAGCATTCATTTCTGTCGGAATGATGAAGAGTAATCTGAAATCAGTACGCTCTAAGCCCAATGCATCCGACTACACAAAGGCAGGCAGCATGAAGCTCACTGCCTCCAGTGACGTATTCCTTTACAAGAACGTCACCCGTGTTCTTAAACCGAAGGATACAGGCTCAGGAGGACGAAGCTCAGGCGGTCGTTCCTTTGGCGGTCACTCAGGACGCAGATTCTAAAATTTCAAACGCTGCAGTTTTTCTGCAGCGTTTTTCTTTATCAGGAAATTAATAATGAAAATTTGAAAAAAGCAGTAACAGTAGGGCGAATTCTATCATATAAATGTATTGAATCGTGAATGCAAATCCCGCAGGACGGGACAGTATTACCGATCAATATTATGCCGCAAAGGCGGCATGCACAGGAGGCTTTTATCATGGCAGATTGCAGACACAACAGTGCTGCTGAAGCAATCAGAAGCGATTGCTTCAAGGAGGCGGTTTGCATCAACGCAGGAAGAATCTATGATTCCTGCCGTGACCGCGAATGTCTTGAGAATGTAAGGGTCTGGTTCTGTGAGCGTGATCAGGAGATCGTTGACAATGCTCTGGGAGCAAGACTTAAAAATGCCGAAGTGATAAATGTCGTTATCGACACCGAGCCTGTTCAGTTCAACCGCGGTTACTACTGCGTAAATCTGAACATCTATCTTTGCGTGACCGTTGAGGTTACAGTTTCGCCCATCAGCCCTCCCTGCGAAATCAAGGGTATGTGCGTTTACAGTAAAAAGGCAGTGCTTTTCGGCAGTGAGGGTAGTGTCAAGGTGTTCAGCTCTGACTATATTTATGATGACGACGATATTCAGAGCATCCCCACAGGTAACCTTCCCAAAGCGACAGTCAGCATAGCAGAACCTGTTTCACTTGGTGCGAGAGTAACTGCTGTATGTGAGCCCTGCTGCTGTCCCTGCTGTATTCCCAAGTGCGTAAGCAGACGCTTCGGAGGAAACTTCACAACTGCCTGCAACAAGGTTATCGAGGTTACAATCGGACTGTTTATGATCATTCAGCTTGAAAGAGAAGTTCAGATGCTGATTCCCGTCTATGACTTCTGCATGCCCGAGAAGGTCTGCGTTGATTCCGGTGACGATAAGCCCTGTGAAATGTTCAGCAGAATGAGTTTTCCTGCCAACGAATTTTTCCCTCCCAAGGCAGGAGATCTATGTGCTGACAGATACAAGTGCAGCAAATGCAATTAGTGTTTACAGACCGCCAAAAGCGGTCTGTATTCTTGTATTATGCCTTGACAAAACGGGGCGTTGGTAATATAATTACATGGTAAATATTCAAAGCACCCAACGAACCGAGCCGATATAAAAACCGTTTCAGAGAGTGTGCTGTTTGCTGTGATGCACACACGGGGAAATCGGCAGCCAGTTCGGTGACCGAAAGGTCGGTGCCGTATCGATGAGATGCGCGTATGCTCTGCGTTAAAGAGTACAAAAGTTGGCGTCATACGGCGCAATTTGGGTGGTACCGCGGTTCTTCCGTCCCATACAGAGGGGACAGGAGAACCTTTTTTCACATCTACTTGAAAGGAAATGTTAACAATGCAATGGACAGGCCTTAACGAACTTCGCGAGAAGTATCTTGCTTTCTTCGAGAGCAAGGGACATCTCAGACTTCCCAGCTTTTCGCTTATTCCTCAGAACGACAACAGCCTTCTGCTTATCAATGCTGGTATGGCACCTATGAAGAAGTACTTCACAGGCGAGATCACTCCTCCCAGAAAGAGAGTCACCACCTGCCAGAAGTGCATCCGTACTCCCGATATTGAACGAGTCGGTATTACCGCACGTCACGGTACATATTTTGAAATGCTCGGCAACTTCTCCTTTGGCGATTACTTCAAGAGAGAAGCCATCAACTGGGCATGGGAGTTCTTTACTGTTACTCTTGAAATACCCAAGGAGCTTCTTCACATCTCTGTCTATGAGCAGGACGTTGAGGCTTACGATATCTGGACAAAGGAAGTCGGCGTAGATCCTTCTCATATGGTTCGTATGGGCAAGGAAGACAACTTCTGGGAGCATGGCTCAGGTCCCTGCGGTCCCTGTTCTGAGATCTATTTCGACCGCGGCGAGAAGTACGGCTGTGGCAAGCCTGACTGTAAGGTAGGCTGCGACTGCGACAGATACGTCGAGGTATGGAACAACGTATTTACCCAGTTCGATTCTGACGGCAAGGGTACTTACACTCCGCTGCCCAACCCCAACATTGATACAGGTATGGGTCTTGAAAGACTTGCATGTGTCATGCAGGGTGTAGATAATCTGTTCCTTGTTGATACCGTTCAGAACATAATGAAGCACATCATCAGCATTGCAGGTGTTGAGTACGGCAAGGACGAGAAGAAGGATATTTCCCTTCGTGTTATTACAGACCACGTCCGCTCCACAACCTTCATGATCGGTGACGGCGTTATGCCTGCTAATAACGGAAGAGGCTATGTACTGCGCAGACTGCTCAGAAGAGCTGCCCGTCATGGCAGACTTCTCGGCGTTACCCGCACCTTCCTTTCCGAGGTTGCTGACACTGTTATCAATGAAAATCTTACTGCTTATCCCGAGCTTTCCGAGAAGCGTGACTTCATAAAGAAGGTCATCAAGAACGAGGAAGAGAGCTTTGCAAAAACCATCGATCAGGGCATGCAGATCCTCGAAAGCTTTATCGAGGGCAACGAGGGCAAGGCACTTTCCGGCGAGGATGCATTCAAACTTCAGGATACTTACGGATTCCCCATTGACCTGACTGTCGAGATCCTTGCTGATAAGGGAGTTGAGGTCGATGTAGAAGGCTTCAGAGAGATTTACAACAAGTACCGTGCAGATACCCGTTCCAAGAGAAAGAACGCAGGCGAAGAGGCATGGGAAGGCGAAGCTGATCCCTTCTTCGGCGTAAAGGCTACCAAGTTTGTCGGTTACAAGAATAACGAGTGCGATGCAAAAGTTCTGGCAGTCGTTGCAGGCGGTCAGAGAGTCAAGAGTGCAGGCGAGGGAGAGGAAGTTCTCATCGCACTTGCAAAGACTCCCTTCTACGCTGAAAGCGGCGGACAGATAGGCGATACTGGTGTTCTGGAAACTGCAGGTGCTGCTGTTGAAGTTAAGGATACCACCAAGAACCACAACGGCATCTTCATTCACAAGGCTGTTGTCACAAGCGGCGAAATCAACGAAGGTGACACTGTCAGCGCAAAGATCGATGTAACCCGCCGTGACGCTATACGCAGAAACCACACTGCAGCTCATCTGCTCCAGGCAGCTCTGAGAAAGGTTCTCGGCACTCATGTTGAGCAGGCAGGCTCCATGGTCAGCGATAAGGTTGTCCGTTTTGACTTTACTCATTTCTCTGCTATGACAAGCGAAGAAATCGCACTTGTTGAGCAGTATGTAAACGAAGAAATTCTCAAGGCTGAAAAGGTTGAAAACCGTGAAATGCCTATTGATGAAGCAAAGGCTATGGGTGCTATGGCACTCTTTGGCGAGAAGTACGGCGACAAGGTAAGAGTTGTCAAGGCTGGCGACTTCTCCATTGAGCTCTGCGGCGGTACTCACTGCGACAATACCGCTAAGCTTGGTCTCTTCAAGATAAAGAGCGAATCCTCCGTTGCTTCCGGTGTCCGCAGAATCGAAGGCACAACCGGTCTCGGAGTTCTCAATATGCTTGCTGATTCCATCAGCACCATCAATCAGGCAAGCGCTGCAATGAAGCTTACCAATACCGCAGATCTTGTTCGCCGCAGCACTCAGCTTGTAGCTGAGCTCAAGGAGAAGGACAGAGAGATCGAAAAGCTTTCTGCAAAGATCGCTGAAATCGAAGTCGGTTCCATGGCTGCAAACGCTCAGGAGCTCAACGGTGTATCTCTCATCGTACAGAAGCTCGGTGCTGTTGATGCAGGCGAAATGCGCAAGATGGGCGATGTTATCCGCGATGCAAATCCCTCTGCAATCGCTGTATTTGCTGCAGTAAACGGAGAGAAGGCTACTCTGTTTGTATCTGTAGGTAAGGATGCTCAGGCAAAGGGCGCTCACGCAGGCAACATTGTAAAGGCTATTGCTCAGATCACAGGCGGCAACGGCGGCGGTAAGCCCGATGCTGCTATGGCAGGCGCAAAGGATCTTTCAAAGCTCGACGAAGCACTCAGCCAGGCAAAGGAAATCGTACTTTCTATCGTCAAATAAGAAAGGATGAAAATAATGGATTGTTTGTTCTGTAAGATTATCGCAGGCGAAATCCCCTCGACTAAGCTCTATGAAGATGAGCTTGTATACGCTTTTGAGGACATCAGCCCTCAGGCTCCCGTTCATTTCCTTATCGTTCCCAAGGTACACATCAAGTCTGCTGATGAGCTGACTGATGAAAACAGCGGCTTTATCGGTCATATCTATGCAGTAGCTGCAAAGATATGCAAGGAAAAGGGGCTCACAAAGGGCTACAGAATCGTAAATAACTGCGGCGAGGACGGCGGACAGACCGTAGGTCATCTCCATTTCCATGTTCTCGGCGGCAGACTTCTCGCATGGCCTCCGGGTTAGTTGTCAAGAGGTGAGAGTATGTCAAAGTATTTTGAAATGAAGATAGCAGGCTGCAAAAGACAGCTTCCTATATGTGCTGTCAGCGATACTCTTGATATTGCAGCGTTTATCATGTTCGGCGATGTTGAGATAACCACAAAATCAGCAAAGCAGCTTTTGAAAAAAGCTCCTAAGTTTGATTTTATTCTCACAGCAGAAGCCAAGGGCATTCCTCTTGCTTATGAAATGGCGAGACAGGCAGGTACTGACTACCTTGTTGCCCGTAAAGGCATTAAGGTTTACACAACAAATCCTGTTTCTGTCGAGGTAAAATCCATCACTACTGCCCAGGTACAGATGCTGCATATTGCAGATTATGAGGCAGAGCGCATCAAGGGCAAGAAGGTTCTTATTGTTGATGATGTGATCAGCACAGGCGAATCCTTAATTGCCATTGAGAAGCTTGCCGAGGCAGCAGGCGCTGAAATTGTCGGTAAGTGTGCGGTGCTCGCAGAGGGCGATGCTGCCGACAGAGACGATATAATTTTCCTCGAAAAACTCCCCTTATTCTTTAAAGATCAGGAGAACTAATTATGAAGCGACCGTTTGCAGTAATAGGAATAACCTATCTTCTCTCGCAAGCGGTCGCTGCTTATTTGGGTACAGCCTTTGCGCTGGTTGCCTCAATTACTCTGGTGCTGTTTGCACTTATGTATTGGTTGTTTTTTGATAGACACAATGCCGCAGTTATTACTGTTATCATCACCGCCTGCATTGCAATGATTGTTTCTTTTGCATACACAAAGCTTTACGTTGAGAATGCAGTGTCCCTTGAAGGTGAGACTGTACAGATAAGCGGACGTGTGGTTGAAGAGCCCTATGAACAGTACGGACGACATTATTACATTATCAGGACAGATTCGATAAGTTCAGAAGGGATTAATCAGAGTATTAAAATCCGAATTTCTTCGTCAGTTTCTCTCGGAATGAAATATTCGGATATTTTCAAGGGTGTTGTAGAATTTACGTCTGTTCGCGACGAAAACAGCTTTGCTTCCCACAGACAGCTGCTGTCAAAGGGGATTACGGCTACTGCATTTGTTCCGTATGACGGTACATATACAGTTGAAGCGGGCAAAAATGACCTCTATGGCTTAGCTGTTTCACTGCGAACTTCAATGAAGGACGTAATAAAAGATATCTATCCCGACGAAACAGGGGATGTGCTTATTGCAATGCTGACCAGCGATGAGAGCGGAGTTGACAGTGATATTCTCTCTGCTTTCAGAAATACTGGGCTTGCGCATGTTCTTGCTGTTTCGGGACTTCACATGACCCTTCTTGCTGCGGCTATCACATGGATTCTCAGGAGATTCTTTCTCAACAGAAAGATAATCGCCGTGATTGTCTGCGCTGTAGTCTGGTTCTTTGTTGCTATAGCAGGCTTTCCGCTGTCTTCATTGAGGGCGGCTATAATGATTACCGTAATGCTGTTTGGCGTACTTGTTGACAGACTGCACACGCCGCTTAATTCCATGGGATTATCCCTGCTTCTGATTTGTCTTTTCAATCCTTATGCTTCAATAAACGCCGGACTTCTGATGTCCTTTTCTGCAACTTTCGGGCTTATTGTTGCAGCTCCTGAAATCAACAGATATCTTCAGCGTAAGCTTTTCAAGGATAAAATCGGAATATGGAACGGAATACTTCGCAGCATAGTATCTTCGCTTGTTTCATCGCTGTGCGCAAGTCTGTTTATTCTTCCTGCTTCAGTTCTGTATTTCGGCAAGATATCACTGCTTTCTCCTGTTACAAATCTGTTGATCGTTCCAATGGCAGAGCTCTTTCTGGCGCTTGGTATGTTGACAGTATTTATCGGATTGTTCGGTGGGGTCGGAAGATTCATCGCTTATATATTTATGACTGCTGACTGGATTATAGGAAAGATCATGCTGTTGGCAGTAAAGCTTTTTGACAGCATTCCCGCTTCTGTTATCAATGCAGGATCCGACACATCCATGGTTGTGTTCGGGTGCATTATTATCGGTGTATTATGGGCGCTGCTGTTCGGTAAATCCAAGGAAAGAAAGCGTGCGCTTGTTGCTGCAGCACTGTGCTGTACAGTTATTTCCACTGTCTGGTTCTGTTCAGAGAAGATTTTTACCGATTCGAAGGCTGTGACTGTATACAGCAACGGCTCTTCTGCAATGGTTCTTGCAAGAGACGGCGGTCACACCTTGCTGCTGGGAGCAGGCGGAGAAAGCTATGATGTTACAATGGCGCAGTACGATATGCTCGACAAGGGCATTTCGGGAATATCCGCCCTTATACTTACCGACCTTTCTGAAGCAGGTGCTTCCGGGGCGGATTCCGTTATTGAAAATATGAAGCCCTGCAGAGTTCTGGCGCCTGAAAGCGGTTTCTATTATGACTATGTTGAATACAGTGCAGACAAGTATTCAATTCCGCTCTCTGATGTTACAGACTGCAAGGTCGTTTCAGGGGATGTTTCTGTCAGTGTTATTGCGGATTGCGAGGGAAAGCTCTGGAGCCATATAGAATGCGGAGATATTAATGTAATAGTATGTCCTGAAGACGGCAACTGCTTATACTGCCCGTTTGGCACAAGTTTTGATGCGGTGATAATAAACGCTGACATTCCTGCATGTCTGACTTCCTTTAAATCGGGTATTTTCATCGTTTGTGCAGAATATGAAGACGGCGGCATACTGACATCTCAGCTTATGGCGCGGGGACTTGGAAACATCTACTGTACAGGGATACACGGCAATATTGAAATCGCCGTCAGAGACGGCAGGCTTTATATCGGAGGTGATAATCTGTGAGTGAAATCAATGCATTGCAGCTGAAAGGGCATATAGAAGGCAACAAGCCCTGTAGCGTATATCTTATATATGGCTCTCAGAGTACACTTATAAGTGAATGTACAGGGATGCTGGAGAAGGCGCTTATGCCTGAATTTCCTGAGATTAATTTCATGGAATTTGAAGGCAAAGGCTGCACGGTAAGAGATATTGAAGCCTGCGCACAGCAGGCACCCATGCTTGCTTCACGCAGACTGATTTCCGTTTGTGACTTTTCTGCAGCTGAGAGGAACGAATCCGATATAAATAAGCTTGTTTCTGTTATCAGCAATCTTGATGACGAAACTACACTTATCTTCTGGTATCTGAACGTAACAGTCGGTGCGAGCAAAAAAAAAGAAGATGAAGGCAAAAACAAGAGATGGAACACTCTTCTTAATGCGGTTAAAAAGTACGGCTGCTGCATAAAATGCGACATGCCTGAACGACAGGAAATGATTACGCTGATGTGCGAGAGGGCAAAGGCAGAGGGCGTAAAAATGCGCGATTCGGAAGCTGCATTTCTGATTGCCAGAACCGGCATGGACTACTCTGTTCTTATGAGCCAGATGAATATGCTCATCTCCGTAGCGCCAAGAAAAACCATAACGACTGAGCTGATTGAAAAGCTGATTGAACCGGGTATAGAAGCCAATATCTTTTACCTTGCGGGAAAAATCCTTACAGGCGACTATGACAAAGCCTACGATATTCTCGAGAGGCTTTTCCTGCAGAGAGAGGACTCAGGTAATATACTGCGCATACTTCAGGGACCCTTTATTGATCTGTACAGGGCAAAATCTGCGCTGGAGGCGGGTCTGAGCCTTGATGAGACAATACAGCTTTACCCTTCGGACTATCCCAAAAACAAGCGTTTTCTTATGGAAAACGCGCGGCGTGATTGCGCGAAGCATTCAATGACTCTTCTCAGGCAGTATCTGATTCTTATATATAACGCTGAACGCTCCATGCACGGCAGCAGGCTTGATGACAGGCTGATTCTCGAAAAGCTGGTTGCAGAGCTTTGCTGTGCGCGTAAAAAGGAGGGAAAGCGTTGATAAAGCTTAAAGAGGTCGTTGTTGTCGAAGGAAAGTACGATAAAATCCGTCTGGAATCTCTTATCGATGCACTGATAATCACCACAGACGGCTTTTCCATATTCAAAGATAAGAAAAAAATGCAGATGCTCAGGAGTCTTGCGAAAAAAAACGGTCTGATTATTATGACAGACAGTGATTCAGCAGGATTTCTGATAAGAAATCATCTTGTCAGCTGCATACCCAATCAATATATCAGACATGTATATGTTCCCGATATTCTCGGCAAGGAAAAACGCAAGGATGCGCCTTCAAAGGAAGGCAAGCTCGGAGTTGAGGGGATGAGCACCGAAATTCTGAAGGCTGCCCTTGAAAGGGCAGGGGTATCAGGAGAGAGCGTTGAACATACTGACCCCATTACCAAAAGCGATTTATATGAAGACGGCTATACGGGCGGGCAGTGCAGCGCGCAGAAACGAAGATTGCTGCTTGAAAAGCTCGGTTTGCCTGAGCGCCTTTCGGTAAATGCAATGCTTGGGGTCCTCAATACCCTTCTGACAAAGGATGAATACAGGGTGCTTTCTGAAGAAATAGATAAAAAAACAGACCATGCAGAATGAAACTGCATGGTCTGTAATTATTTATTCCACCCACTGATAGGGCTGGCATTTTGCGATAAGATCCTTGTCATCACCAATCTGTCCTATTGTGATGAATGCTCCGGGAACAATATCCTCAGCATTTATTGAGAGGGTGTTGTAATCGACATACACCGTATCAACCAGCTGATTGTTCACATAAACATAGCTGAATTCATTGAAGCCTTCACCCTTGATAAGAGCGGCGCCTTCTTCGCCTGTCTCAACACCGTTGACAACGATCTCTCCGTAACCCATCTGCAAGTCAGTCGGGAAATAACGTTCCTCGCCGCCGTAGCTGTACTTTTCTCCGTAGAGGGTATCGTACTCAATAAGCTCAAGGTCTTCGTTATAGTTATCGTTGTTTTCACGGTTCTGATGAAGCTTGTTGATAAGTCCGTTGTGGATATCAACACGGTCAAGAGCTTCGGCAACAAGCTGATAGGAGGTTATATCCTTGTCAATGACCTCCAGATCCTCGATGCCGAGCTTGCCGAAGTTTGTAAGAATAACGTACTCAGAGAGATAGAGGCTGTTTGTGGCATACTCCTCAGGCTCAAACTTGAAGTTGGGGAGATGGTCACCGAAAATAACCACAACAGTGGGCTCATCAAAAGCCATGATGTTATTGACTATCTTCTCAAGAAGCTGGTCGTTTTCCTTGATCTGCTGGATGTAATACTCAAAGCCTACAGTATCTTCCTCGGTGGGAAGACCTTCAACCTCAATTGTGGTCGCCTCGATAGGCTCTGTGGGATATTTACCGTGGGTCTGAACGCTGATGGTATAAAGGAAATCGTGTCCTTCAGTGCTCTCCAGCGCCTTCATTATCTCGGTCTCAAGAACGTAGTCCTTTGACCATTCAAGGGGTGTCTGGGCGACATCATACATATACTCAACAGAAATAAATCTGTCAAAGCCCAGCATGGGGTAAACGAGATTTCTGTCGTAGAAGGTAGCATTGTGGTTATGTATAACCTGTGCGTTGTAGTCAAGCTCCTTGAGTACAAAGGGATAGGATTCGCAGGTGGAGCTTCGGAGAATTGACTTGTAGGGATATTCGCCTGCGCCGAAGTGGTAGAGGCTCATGCCTGTGAGTACCTCAAATTCGACGTTTGCAGTGCCTGCGCCAACAGACGGTACTCTGAGGTAACCGCTGCTGTAATTCTCCTTGAGCTTCTGGAAGTAGGGGTTGGGATTCTCGGAATAGGTGTAATTCTTGAAATACTCGCAGTCTACGAATGACTCCATCTGAAGAACGAGAATGTTGGGGGTAAAGTCTGTATCATCCTCAGCATCATTCTCAGCGAGTACCTCATATACATCATCGAAGGAATATTCCTCGGGCTTTTCTACACCCGAATCTATAACGCTTACTGAGAAGCAGTAAACAAAGCCGTATTCATCATAGGCGTTGACCATGTTGCCGAATCTGTCAGCAATTGCATTTACCTTCAGCAGACCGAAGGTGCTCAGTGCAACGAGCACAACCATTGAAAGAATGAATACAACCGAGTGCTTTAGGCGTACGCTCTGCTTGGGGAATTTCATGAAGATGAAAACGATCATCACGATAGCGAGAATAATCGCTGCAACAATCAGAATGACCTGTGCGGGGGTGAGATAGACGGAAACTATCAGATATACTGATCGGATGAGGAAAAAGTCTGTTGCGGAAAGAGGGGTTGTTCTCAGTCCCAGCAGATAGAAATTTGTAATTCCCAGTGCCAGCCAGAGTATGGAGACAAAGGTGATTACAAAGGTCTTTCTCTTGAAAAGCTGAGAAATTGACAGAGTCAGCACAATGATCATGGCGTTGTAAAGGAATACAACGGGATTGGTCAGCATGTAGACAACACCGTCAATGATTGAATGGCGGCTCAGAATCTCAATGAGAAGATTGAGTATGAGAGCGATCATGCTGATAGTGAAAACAGGCTTTCTGTCAAACATTCTGAAAAGCCAGAAGCTTGACATCATCTGCTCATTGCTGCCTGCTTCATTTACCTCAGCTGCTGCAGGCTCATTTACGTTTACCTGAGCTTCTTTCTTTCTGTTTTTAAAACCGAATTTCATATATAACACGCTTTCAAAAAGTAATCATTGATATTTGTTTCAGCGCCGAAATTATATCACTGTAAGCTCACAAAATCAATCGGAATAATTTATTTAACAAATCTTAATAATATAGTCAGTCGAAGTTTATCTCTGTTCTGAATACATTTCCGTAGACATCTGTAAAGGCGCAGTAAATGACCGAATCCTCAACAGCCGAAATATCTTCTGCTGTAACCGAGGTGGTCAGTGAGTATTCGATGGAGTTATCCGCGGAAGTAATGTCAGGGTGAACTTCATTGAAATTACCGTCAAAGTATCTGTATCGCGGAGTGATTATATCCCCTTCATTCAGAGTTACTTTCCTTGAAATGGTATCACTCTCGGTACCGTATGCAATTTCTGCACAGGCAATGGTAAAATCAACAGATTTCTGCTGACGGTTATATTCCTTTATAATATGGAGCGCTGCAGGGTAGGAGACAGGTTCTTCCGTATCTGATGCAGAGGTTGTAACAGTTACAGGCACGCTGTAAGTGATTCTGTCCACATCTGTTGAAATGTCCCTTGATATGACAGTTGAATCGACATATACTCCGTCAATTGCAAGACAGGTGCTCCTGTCAAGGGGAAGCAGGTGCAGCAAGTCGTTATTCATGTAGGTAAGCTCGGGGAAGGATGTACCGAGGGACAGATAACAATCAGAGGAGCTAACATACATAAAAGCTTCAGCGGTTACATCGGAAACAAGCTGCCATTGCTCATCGGTAAGATAAATCACATCATAGCTTTCGCCCTGCTCCGTAACAGCCTGACTGAAAGTAAAAGCATCTGTTCTGAGAGTTTTGCTGCGGAAATAATCTTCACATTTTTCGATGAATTCGCTGTCAACCCAGACATAGTTGCTCTTGATTGAGTTTTCAAAATCAACGCCGCTGAAATGCTCTGCTACATTCTTGGAAATACCTGTTGCAGGCTGCTCTGAATCATCGCCCATATAATAAAGTCTTCCGCCGAAGGCAATGTTCGCAAACTTTCTGATAGTGCCGAAGTATTCGTCGGAAATATTGATGCGGTGGAAGATATTCATCGCGGTGTTGGTTTCCTGCAGATTATTGAAGGGGAAGTAGATGCTGAGACCGTTGGCGTTTACAACACCTTCGGTGGTTCTGTTATATTTGACGGTGTCTTTAAGCGCTTTTATAAGCTTGTCGCCCTCATCGGTTCTTATTCTGTCCGCAAGCTCCATAAGGTCTGCAAGGTCTGAATCTGCACCGCCGAATTCTCTTGCTGCAGCTCGGGCATTTGCAATATAGGGATAATTGCCGTCATTGATTATTTCATCGATTTTCGTAAAAAAGTCCGCAGTGCAGGGGAGAACAAGATTGTTGAAATCTACAAGGTCAATAAGGGAAAGTGTTGCAGTCTGGTCTGCGGAAGCCTCGGTGCAGTCAGCTATATAATCATCGATTATAATTTTCGCTATATCTGCGGTATCGAGGGAGGTATTCTCAGCAATGGCAGAAAGCCAGTTTGTGTAATTCCATCCTGTTTCAGGGACAGTTTCCTGAGAAGCAATAAGATAGTCTGCATAGTAGTTTGCAACAAAAGCAGTATCAAAGCTTGCAGCAACAGGTGAATCAAATCCTATAAAATCAAATTTTACATCCGATGCATAAAGAGCCTGATTCAATTCATCTATGGTCATTGATTCTCCGGAGGCATTGAGTTCATCGTAGCCAAATCCTCCCGAGGGTGCGCCTCCGTTGCCCCAGAGAATAAGGGCATATCTGTCAGCGGGGTAGTTGTTTTTGCAGAAAACGATAAAGGAGGTCAGATTTGCGTAGTTTGTCATATTTACGCCGTTGCCTGTTGAAAGGGAAGTCATCTTTCCTTTTGATATTTTGAATCTCCGGCAGTCCTGATTTTTGATCGATGGATTTTCCCAGCTTGCCGAGCCGCCTGTCTGGAGTATTATATTGAGCTTCCCTGATTTTTCGGCGGCAAGCATTTCTGCAATATCATCGCTTGCAAGACCGAATTTGCTCTCGCTGTCTGAACCACACATATAAATCATTACGGTAAATACATCCTTGCCGTCGCCGATTATGTCGGTTCTTGATGTTCTCGGTCCCGGAACGCCATCCTTGAATACAGTCAGATTGTTTTCTTCATTTCCTTCAGAAACCGTTTCCATCAGGGCTGCACCGGAGTAGCAAGGTTCAGCAGTGGGAGATACAGGATTCTGATAATATGAAATCCCGGAAGGCTCATAAATAACGGTTTCATTGAAGAAACCTGAGTTCTCAAGAGTAAGTACAACGGATATAATAATCAGAACAGCCGTTAGAAGGCGAACAGCTGTGTTGCCTTTTCTGTTTCGTCTGCGACCGATGCTTGCCTTTCCGCTCATGACCCTGTCCTCCGAAATTGATTTTTGATAATTATATAACAATAATGATGTTTTATCAATACACATTACCTATAGATTGTGTTGACATAATGATTGCAACACTGTATAATGTACACACTATTCCTGAGACAGGAGGCAGAGCGGTGATAAGAGCCTGTGAGGCTGAACGCAGCATAACAAAAAAATTCAGAAAAACTGTCTGGAACAGATTTATCGCTGCAATCAAGGAGTATTCGCTGGTTGAACCGGAGGATACGATAGGTGTATGTATTTCAGGTGGGAAGGATTCAATGCTTCTGGCTGTCTGCTTTAAATTGCTTCAGAAATACAGTGATTTTCACTTCGATGTCAGGTACATCGCAATGAATCCCGGCTACAACGAAGAAAACGAAAAACGCCTGAGAGAAAACGCCGATATTCTGGATATTCCGGTTCATTATTTCGATGCGCCGATATTTAATTATGTCTACAAACAGGAGAAAGGCTCCCCCTGTTATCTTTGCGCAAGAATGAGAAGGGGATACCTCTACAAGGAAGCGAAATCTCTTGGATGCAACAAAATTGCACTCGGTCATCACTTTGACGATGTTATCGAGACTGTCATGATGAGCATGCTCTATCAGGGCTCCTTCCAGACCATGATGCCGAAGCTCATGAGCACAAACTACGAGGGGATGGAACTAATAAGACCCCTTTATCATGTTCATGAAAGTGATATTATCGCATGGTCAAAATATAATTCTCTCGAATTTCTCCGCTGCGCCTGCAGGTTTACTGAAAATGCCGAGGAGCACGAAGAGGATTCAAAGCGCAGGTATGTGAAAAGACTTATTGCAGAAATCAAGAAGGATAACCCTTCTGCTGATGCCAATATCTTTCACAGTATGTACGATGTGAACCTGTCAACAATAATCAGTTACCGCGAAAGTGACCGCTCCGAATGTCATTCTTTCAACGAATTGTACAGTAGTCGACAGAATAATTCAGTTCCACTTATGCAAACAGATACTTCTGACAGTAAATGATTGCATTTTTAATAAAAGTATGTTATAATCAACAGGTTGAAAATTCTAAAACGGAGGACATGTACATGATACTCAAAAACAAGGAAATCACAGAAAACAGCCATGTAAAGCTCACTATTGAGGTTGAGCAGGAAGTCTTTGCAGCTGCTTGCGCTGACGCATATAAGAAGGCAGCAAAGGATATAACCATCCCCGGTTTCCGCAAGGGCAAGGCTCCCCGCAACATCATCGAGAAGATGTACGGTAAGGGCTTCTTCTATGAGGATGCAGTAAACGCTCTCTACAAGGACGCTCTCGCAGAGGCTATCAAGGCTGCAGAGCTTGATGTTGTCAGCGACAATATCGCAGTTGAAATCGAGTCTGTTGGCGAAGAGGGCTTCACCTTCACCGCTAACGTTCCCGTAAAGCCTGAGGTCAGCATCGCTGATTACAAGGGCATCGAAGCTGAGAAGCTTATCGTAAGTGTTTCTGACGAGCAGGTTGAGCATGAGCTTGAGTATGCTCAGAAGCGCGGCGCAAGAATGACCGAGATCGACGACAGAGCTGCAGAGAACGGCGATATCGCTCTCTTTGACTTTGCAGGCTATGTTGACGGCGTTGCATTTGAAGGCGGCACAGCTGAGGGCTTTGAGCTTGAGCTCGGTTCCGGTCAGTTTATCCCCGGCTTTGAGGAGCAGATGGTCGGTCACTCCATCGGCGAAGAGTTTGACGTAAACGTTACCTTCCCCGAAGAATACCACGCAGAAGAGCTCAAGGGCAAGCCTGCAGTATTCAAGATCAAGCTCCACGGCCTCAAGAAGGAAGAGCTCCCTGCAATCGATGATGATCTCGCAGCAGACAACGGTTTTGATACTCTCGATGAATATAAGGCAGACATTAAGGAAAACCTTGTAAAGAAGGCAGAGGCAGAAGCTAACCGCGCATTCGACGAGAAGCTCCTTGTTGCTCTTGCTGATCTTGTAGAGGCTGACATTCCCGACGAGATGTTCGAGGAAGAGGCAGACCGTGAGCTCGAGCAGTGGGCTTACAGACTTTCCTCCCAGGGTCTCAGCATCGAGGATTACATGAAGTATACCGGCATGGATGTTGATGCTCTCCGCGCACAGTTCAGACCCCAGGCTGTCACTCAGGTAAAGATCCGTCTTGCTCTTGAGAAGATCGCTGAGCTTGAGGCTCTCGAGGCTTCCGAAGATGAGATCGCTGAGGAGTACAAGAAGCTTGCTGAGGTTTACAACAGAAGCGAAGATGAGCTCAAGACCCTCATTCCCGAGACCGGCATCAGACATGACCTCCTTGTTGAGAAGGCTCTTGGTGTTGTCCGCGACAACGCAAAGGTAAACATGGTCGAAAAGTATTCTCATGAGGATGGCTGCGACTGCGACGAATGTAACCATGAGGAAGATAACGACTAATTATCTGTTCCGCTCATAATCTTTAGTTAATCAGATATATTATATCCCGGAGGTGTTTTTATGAGTTTAGTACCTGTAGTCATAGAACAGACCAACAGAGGTGAGAGGTCCTACGATATTTATTCCAGACTTCTCAACGACAGAATCATCATCCTCTCTGAAGAAGTCAATGACACTACCGCAAGCCTTGTAGTAGCTCAGCTTCTTTATCTTGAGAGTCAGGACCCCTCGAAAGACATCAGTCTCTACATCAATAGCCCCGGCGGAAGTGTTTCTGCAGGCTTTGCCATCTACGATACAATGAATTACATCAAGTGCGATGTTTCCACCATCTGCATCGGTATGGCTGCAAGCATGGGAGCATTCCTCCTTTCTGCAGGCACAAAGGGCAAGCGCCTTGCTCTTCCCAACAGTGAAATCATGATTCATCAGCCTCTCGGCGGCTCTCAGGGTCAGGCAACTGATATTGCAATTCAGGCAAATCAGATCCTCAAGATCAAGAAAAAGCTGAACACTATTCTTGCAGAAAACACCGGAAAGTCAATCGACATAATCGAAAAGGATACCGAGCGCGACAACTACATGACCGCTCAGGAAGCCATGGAATATGGCATTATTGACAAGGTAATTTCGAGACGATAGGTTGGTGTATCAATGTCATACAAGGAACCCGGCAGCGGCAATTTTCACTGCTCTTTCTGCAATAAGACCGATGCTGATGTTGAACGCATGATATCCGGCTCCGGTGCATTCATCTGTGATGAATGCATCAGACTCTGCCATGAGATTATCGATGCAGAGCTCGGACGCAGGAATGATCATAAGAAATCCTTTGATGAGTTTGAGGTTCTCCGTCCCAGAGACATCAAGGAGCATCTTGATAATTTCGTCATAGGACAGGACAGGGCAAAGGTAGCGCTTTCCGTTGCGGTTTACAATCACTATAAGAGAATAACCGCAGAGGATACTGCTGTTGATCTGCAGAAGAGCAATATTCTTCTTATCGGTCCCACAGGCGTCGGCAAGACTTTCCTGGCGCAGTCTCTAGCAAAGCTTCTTGATGTACCTTTTGCAATTGCTGATGCGACCACACTCACTGAGGCAGGATATGTCGGCGAGGATGTTGAAAACATTCTTTTAAGACTTATTCAGGCAGCTGACTGGGATGTTGAAGAAGCCGAACAGGGTATTATCTATATCGATGAAATCGATAAGATTGCACGCAAGTCGGAAAATCCGTCCATCACCCGTGATGTAAGCGGTGAGGGCGTTCAGCAGGCTCTGCTCAAGATCCTTGAGGGAACTGTTGCAAATGTTCCTCCTCAGGGCGGAAGAAAACATCCGCAGCAGGAGTTTATTCAGATAGATACATCGAATATCCTCTTTATCTGCGGCGGTGCCTTTGACGGTATTGAAAAAATCATAGAAAAACGTGTTTCTACATCATCTATGGGCTTCGGTGCTGAGATCAAGAGCAAGGATGACTCTGAGTACAGCGAACTTTTAAAGCAGGTTATACCTCACGACCTCGTAAAGTTCGGTCTTATTCCCGAGATAGTCGGTCGTCTGCCTGTTTTTGCAACTCTCGACAGTCTTGACAAGGATGCGCTCATCCGTGTAATGTCTGAGCCCAGAAACGCCATTATCAAGCAGTATACAGAGCTGCTGAGAATTGACGGAGTTGAGCTTGAGTTTACTCCCGATGCACTTGCTGCAATCGCTGAGAAGACCGTTGAGCAGAAGACCGGCGCAAGAGGTCTGAGAGGCATAATCGAGGGCATAATGACCCCTATCATGTTCGATGTACCTTCCGATCTTACGGTTCGCAAGGTTATTATCACTGCTGACTGTGTAAGCGGCGGAGATCCTGAGTTTGTCAGAGGGGAAGAGAGAGTAATGTTCTCATCTTCCGATGATGATTCAGATGCTCTGAAAAAAGCCAAAAAGTCAGGCACCAGAAAAAAATCCAGCTGAATTTTAAGCACGGACGATTTTGTCCGTGCTTTTTGCTTTATCTCATTGAAATGAGCAGAAACAGGGTATATAATTAATTCAACATTGTTTATGGAGTGAATGCCGTGACAAGGCGAATTATCAGTGTATTTCTTGTCCTTGCTGCATTGCTTGGACTTATTTCCTGCGGTGAGCAGAATAAAGAGGAAAAACCTGTCCTGTCTATCTGGGTGCTTTCCGATGATTATGCCTCCTACATTGACTGGACTATTAAAAACTACTGCTCTCAGAACGAGCGAATTATTGAAGTTGAAGCGGTTGATTTTACTCAGATAGAGCAGAAAATCTATGATTCTGCGTGTAAAGGTAAAACACCTGACATAATAATGCTGCCACCCGAAGCAATTGAACCGATGGCGGAAAAAGGCATGATTGCGCCGCTTTCTGAATTATCGTCGGCAATTGATGAAAACAGATTTTATGATTTTGCAGTTAACACAGGAAAGGTGAACGGCAAACTTTATGCTGCTTGCTGGCATGCTTCTCCCGGGATTTTTGCTTACAGAAGAAGCATAGCAAAGGCTTATCTTGGCACTGATGAGCCTGAAGCTATTGAAAATCTGATGTCTGATACCGACAGTTTTCTTGAGGTTGCACAGCTTCTGAAGGTATCCTCCTCAGGAAATACATATGTGCTTCCCGGTTTAGGCGATATTACAAGGGCATATTTCGGCGGCGATTTCTCGTCGCTTGACGAAGAGAAAGTTGCAGGATACTTTGAGTTTGCAAAAAAGCTTGCAGATGAAGGCTATGTATACGGAGCTCAGCAGTGGTCGGAAGCATGGGCAGAGGGCTTCAATGATTCGAGCACGGTGTTCGGTTACTGCCTGTCAGATATCGCGGTCAGGGATGTCCTTTTCAGGATAGCAGATGAAAGCATCGGAGACTGGGGAGCTGCAGTACCCTGCGGAAACTACGCATGGGGCGGAGCTTATCTTGCCATATACAGCGGAAGCGATGATATTGAAATCAGCTCAGACATTATTTCTCTGCTTACAGCAAATGAATCGGTAATGATAAAATCGTCCCTTTACAGCGGGATTTTTACATGGAATAAACATGTCAACCGAACCGCTGCATCAGACAGTCAGTTTCAATCGGCAGTATTCGGAGGTCAGAATTACTTCAGAACGCTTATAAAGGCAGCAGATAAGCTCAGCGGTTCATCGCTGCAGTCATCTGATGACAGTATTGCAATATCTCTGCTCAACACCTGTGCAGATAATTATATTTCGGGTGAATATGAGCTTTCAGCAGCAGTGGATACATTCTTTCAGTCACTGCGATCTTATACCTGAAAATATGTAAATGTTTGACAAAACAACACCCGCGTGATATATTAATTTAATAAAGTATCTTTAAAGTAAGGGGTTGAACCAAGTTGGATAATGAATACGCAGCTGCAATGGATAATTATGATTCAGATTACATGTCTGATGAATACATAAGTGAAGAAGAAGTAATTGTCGGCGAAGGTGAAATTCCTTCGGAGACTGCCGCTTCACAGGCTGTCCCTCAGCCCCAGGTTGTAACTCAGCCTGTATATACAACTCAACCGGTGTACACCCAGCCTGTAATTGCACAGCCGATATACACTCAGCCAATTATTCTGCAGCAGGTTGAGCCGCCTTCAGAGTCAATTTATCCTGCTGAGCCGATTTATCCTATGTATCCTGTTCAGGGAATGATTTCTCCTGCTGATATCAAGGCTGACCGATGGAATGCTCCACCTGTGCTGGTGTTTTTTGCGCTTCTGCTTTGCTTCCCGATTGGTCTGGTGCTGCTTCTTTTCTTTACAAGATGGGGCGCTTTCCCGAAAATATTCATCACTCTCTTTACGCTCATCTGCATATTCTTTGCTTATGAGATTCTGGCGTTCTATACAGATTTCGGGCTGCCAAGCCTGCTTAACAATATACTTTAAGAATTCTAACTGTACCCGAAAGGCGAGATTTACTTGAGCAAAATCCTTAAACGCACCTGGGCAGAAATCGACCTTGAAATGATTCGCCACAATTACGATATTGTGCGAAAGAAGGTTGACCCGTCTGTCAAGATTATGTGCATTGTAAAGGCTGATGCCTACGGTCACGGCGTTCAGAATGTTGCGCTGGAGCATCAGAGAATCGGTGCTGACTGGTTCGGCGTTTCAAACCTGCACGAAGCACTGCAGCTGAGGCACTACGGAATTACAAGACCGATTCTTATCCTTGGCTATACTCCTCCCGACAGAGCCGCAGAGCTGTCTGCTTTCGGTATTTCACAGGCGGTTTTTTCTGAGGAATACGCAATAGAGCTGTCTGCCTGCGCACAGCAGAACGGAAGCCCTGTGAAGTGTCATATAAAGCTTGATACCGGCATGAGCAGACTGGGTTTCGGCTGTCATGATGACGGTCAGAATCTTGTTGCTGCTGATACTGTCGAGAGAATTTGTTCCCTTCCGAACCTCGATTGCGATGGTATTTTTACTCATTTTGCCGTTGCTGATGAGGGGGAGGATGGCAAGGAATTTACCTTGACACAGTTTTCTAACTTCAAAAAGGTCATAGATATCCTCTCTGACCGCGGAATAACCTTCAGATTCAGACACTGCTGCAACAGTGCTGCCACTCTCGAATATCCTGAATTTCATATGGATATGGTTCGTCCCGGCATTATTCTTTATGGGCTTGCCCCTTCAAAGCTTTTCCTTGGAAAATATGATCTGCGGCCTGCGATGCAGCTTAAATCGGTAATTTCAATGATAAAGACCATTGAAAAGGGCGCTGCAGTCAGCTACGGAAGAACCTTCACGGCAGAAAAGGAAATGAAGGTTGCAACGGTTCCTGTCGGCTACGCCGACGGATATCCCAGACCTCTTTCAGGTAGGCAGGATATGCTTGTCAATGGAGTCAGAGCGCCGATTATTGGCAGAATCTGCATGGATCAGCTGATGCTTGATGTTTCCGAGATTGAGAATGTCACCTCGGGGATGACAGTAACCGTTTTTGGCGAGGATAACGGCTCGGAAATTCACGTTGACGAGCTTTCTGAAAAGACCGACACAATAAATTACGAAACCGTCTGCCTTATAGGCAAGCGTGTTCCGAGAATATATCTGCGCGGCGGAAAACAGGTTGCACAGGTAAACTACATTATCAGCGAGGAGCGTTACCTTTGAACTATCAACTTTCTGACAGAGTTTCATCTCTCAAGCCCTCACTTATCCGTGAGATTCTTAAAATGTCCTCTGTTCCCGGCATGATTCCTTTTTCTGCAGGAAATCCTGCACCCGATGCTTTCCCCACAGCTAAAATTGCAGAAATCACTGCTGACATATTTGCTCAGCAGCCTATAAATGCACTTCAGTATTCCATTACCGAGGGCTATCAGCCCCTGAAGGATGCAATAAGAGCAAAATATCCCCAGTATTTCGGTGCCGAGGACGATATCATCATCACTTCCGGCGCTCAGCAGGTTATGAACCTCACCACCATGAGTCTCTGCAACGAGGGAGATGTAATCATCTGCGAGAAGCCCAGCTTCATTGGTTCTCTCAATTCCTTCCGTTCCTTCAATACAAAGCTTGTAGGCGTTGACATGGAAGAGGACGGCATGAACATCGATATGCTGGAAGCTGCTCTCAAGGCAAATCCCAACACAAAATTCATCTATGTTATCCCTGATTTCCAGAACCCCACAGGAAGAACAACCTCTCTCGAAAAGAGAAAGGCAATCTATTCTCTTGCAAAGCAGTACGGCGTTATGGTTCTTGAAGATAACCCCTACGGCGAAACCAGATTTGCAGGGGAAACCCTGCCTTCCATAAAGAGCATGGACGAGGATGGAATCGTAATTTACGCAGGTTCCTTCTCCAAGGTCATCTCTCCGGGTCTCAGAGTCGGCTATGCTATTGCTCCCAAGCCCGTACTTTCCAAGATGATCGTCTGCAAGCAGGTTCAGGATGTTCATACAACCATCCTTTCCCAGCTTATAGTGCATAAGTTCATGACAAGCGAAGAGTATGATGCTCATATCAATATGATCCGCGGTATTTACAGAGATAAGTGCAAGCTTATGTGCGACTGCATGACCGACGGCTTCAAGGGCAAGGTTGAATTCATCAAGCCTGACGGCGGACTCTTTATCTGGTGCAATCTCCCCGAAGGCTCCGATATGCTTGAATTCTGCAAAAAGGGTATAGAAAAGGGTGTTGCAGTAGTTCCCGGTACCGCATTCCTTACCGATGAGACCGAGAGCTGCATCTCCTTCAGAACCAATTACTCCACTCCCTCTGATGAGCAGATAGTCAGGGGCGTTGAAATTCTGTCCGATATTATCGCCGGGCTTTGATAACAGGAGGAACTCGATATGGAAAACACAGAAAAGAAAAAGCGAATATTCTCTGCTATTCAGCCCAGCGGAGAAATGACAATAGGAAATTATCTGGGTGCTATCCGCAACTGGATTACAATGCAGGATGAGTTTGAATGCATCTATGCTACTGCAAACCTTCACGCAATAACAGTCCGTCAGGACCCGAAGGTACTCAAAAAGAACACCGAGCAGCTTTATGCTCTGCTTCTTGCTGCAGGCGTCGATCCCGATAAGTGCATATTCTACCATCAGAGCATGGTGCCTGCTCATGCAGAGCTGTCCTGGGTTCTCAATACATACACCCAGTTCGGTGAGCTTTCCAGAATGACCCAGTTCAAGGATAAGTCCCAGCAGCATGCCGATAACGTCAATGCAGGTCTTTTCACATATCCTGTACTTATGGCTTCTGATATTCTGCTTTTCAACGCAGATATGGTACCTGTCGGCGCTGACCAGAAACAGCACCTGGAGCTCACAAGAGACGTTGCAGAGCGATTCAACGGTGTATACGGAAATACCTTTACAGTGCCTGAGCCCTTTATTCCCAAGCAGGCTGCACGCGTTATGAGCCTTGCAGACCCCACAAAGAAGATGAGCAAGTCTGACCCCAATACAAGAAGCTTTGTACTTATGGTAGACGAGCCCAATGTTATTATGAAGAAGTTCAAGTCAGCGGTTACAGACAGCGAAGCATGCGTCTGCTACAGAGAAGGCAAGGAAGGCATCAATAACCTTATGGAGATCTATTCTGCCTGCACAGGTCTTACCTTTGAGCAGATTGAAAAGGACTTCGAGGGCAAAGGCTACGGTGACTTCAAGGTTGCAGTCGGCGAGGCTGTTGTCTCTGTTCTTGAGCCTATTCAGAAGAGATACAAGGAATTCCTTACTGACAGAGCTTACCTTGAGCAGAAGGCAAAGGAAGGCGCTGAGAAGGCAGCTTACCTTGCAGAGCGCACTATTCGCAAGGTTTACAAGAAGGTTGGACTTCCCAGACTTTGATTTTATAAGAGGACTGAACATATCGGTCCTCTTTACTTTTTGCCCGATTTCTGCTATGATATTACCATGTCAATAAGAAAGGATTTTCAGCTTTGAAGAGAGAAATAAGCACTGAACAGAACGGTCTTGTGTACGAACGCTGGCAGAATCAGTTTGAGGAGTTTTCTCATTCTGAATTTGTCTGCGGTATTCCGCAGGCGCTTTTTATGATAACCACAAACAAGGAAAACGGCATGCCCAATGCCTGCTTCCATTCCTGGAGCTGCTTTTCAGGGGACGCAGGAGGCTATTATGCCATTCTATCATGTCTCGGAAGGCATACTCATACTTATGCAAATATAATCCGCGAGGGGGAATTCTGCGTAAATTTCCTTTCATATGATTACTATGAAAAGTGCATGGAAACGGTGCGCAGAAACTCTATGGCGGAGAATGAGATAATCTCAGGCGGCTTCACCATGGAAAAATGCAAAGTTATTTCCTCGCCGCGAATCGCTGAGAGCTTCCTGTGCCTTGAGTGTAAAATCGAATACGATGTTGATCTTTCAAAGAGAAACATAAATTCTCTTATTATAGGCAAGGTTCTCAATATCGGTATGGAGGAGACCTATATGGAAGGCATTGATAAAAAGTACAGTGACAAGGGCTTCATGTTCAATATTCACTCACCTGTGGATTTTGCAACAGGTAAATGCGATAAGATCTCTGCTGCTCATCTCACCGTATTTGACGAAAAGTAGGTGACTTTATGTATATGCACAAATCTGGATTTTTCGGAAATCTCGCAGAGGATATAATGTGGTGCGCAAAGGCACTGCCCCAGAATACTGACCTCAGAAATTCAGAGAAGATTTTTGGATTTACAAAGAATCTTCCCAGACTTCTTAAACTTAATGAATCGAAGATTTCCGTAAACGGTGTCAGATGCACTGAGTACTGCACGGACAAGGCACCTCGGAATCATACAGTTCTGTATCTTCATGGTGGCGGATATGTTGCCGGAAGAACCACCATGGATTACTCCGCAGCACTGCTTGCCAAATCCCTTGGCAAGCGTGTTCTGATGGTAGATTACAGTCTTGCACCCGAAGCCCCTTATCCCGCAGCACTTGATGATGCTTTGACTGTATACAGATGGCTTATCGGTACAACAGAATGTACTGACAGAATAACGCTTTTTGGCGATTCAGCAGGCGGCGGTCTGGCTGTATCTCTTGTAATCAAGCTCAGGGAGCTGGGGCTTCCTATGCCTGATAATCTCGTTCTTTCTGCGCCCTGGCTTGACCTTCGATGCATCTCTGCGACCTACGGAAGCTTTACAAGAGACCCTGTGCTGAACAGCACTATGCTTCGTACTGCCGCAAAGCAGTATTCAGGAAAAGTCGGAAGAAAAAGCCCTCTGGTTTCTCCGATTCTTGCCGGTGTTGAAGATTTTCCCCGTACACTGGTTCTGTGCGGCACTCAGGATGTTCTCCTGGGTGAGAGCATAGAATTTGCAAACAAGCTCAGCAGGGCAGGGGTACCTCATCAGTTTCACCTGTGGAAAGGTATGTTCCATAATTTCCCCATAACAGGATTTATTCTCAAGGAATCAGTAGATGCAAGAAAGATTGCAAAGAGGTTTATAGAAAACTGATATTTCACTGGACAAACTGCAAATTTTGTTATAAAATAAAATTACATAACCTGATATATGGAGGATGTAATTATGGCAAGACTGGTAATGGGCATAGATGTCGGTACTTCCGGCTGCAAAATTCTCGCTCTTGATGAGTATGGCAGCATCTGTGCAACAGCTATTGAAGAATATCCGCTTTTTACTCCCCAGCCCGGCTGGACTGAGCAGAATCCCGAGGATTGGTGGCAGGCAGTTGTCAGAGGTATCAAGAGAGTTCTGGCAAAGTGCGAAGGCGAAGTAGTCTGCGTTGGCTTCTCAGGTCAGATGCACGGTATGGTCGCTCTGGACGAGAACAATAATGTGATCAGAAACGCTATTCTCTGGAATGACCAGAGAACTGCTGCTCAGTGTGATGAGATCACCGAAAAGGCAGGCGGTCTTGAAGGTCTGCTTTCCTATACAAACAACAGAATGCTCACAGGCTTTACGGGCGGTAAAATCCTCTGGATGAAGCAGAATGAGCCTGAGAATTATGCCAAGACAAAGCTTATTGTCAACCCAAAGGACTATATCAGATTCCGCCTTGCAGGAACTCTTGAGACTGATGTTTCCGATGCATCGGGCTTTGGTCTTTTTGATGTCAAAAACAAAGTATGGGCTTATGAGCTGATAGAGAAGATCGGTCTTGAAAAGAGCCATTTCCCGAAGGTAATTGAGTCTCAGGATGTTGTAGGCAATATTACTGCAGAAGCTTCTGCTCTTACCGGTCTGCCCGAAACCTGCCTTGTATGTGCAGGCGGCGGTGACGCTGTTATATCCACAACCGGTCTCGGACTCATCGGTGCAGGCAGAATCGGCATCACTCTCGGAACCTCAGGTGTTGTAGCCATGAGCCTTCCTGCTTACACCCCCAATCCCGGCGGCTCTCTGCAGATTTCCTGCAACAATGCTCCTGATACATGGCATGCAATGGGCGTTACTCTTGCTGCAGCAGGCAGCTATCAGTGGTTCAAGAACACCTTTGGCGATTATGAAAGCGTTGTTGCTGAAGATATGGGAAAAAGCCCCTTTGCTCTTCTTGATGAAATTGCAAAGGATACTCCTGCAGGTGCAGAAGGTCTTATTTTCCTGCCTTACCTGACCGGTGAGCGCGCACCCATAAATGACCCCAATGCAAGAGGTGCTTTCCTGGGAATCGACTCCACAAAGAAGAAGGGTCACTTTGCAAGAGCTGTCATGGAGGGCGTTGCATACTCCCTCAAGCAGGTCTATGACCTCATTCTCAGCGTCAGCGAAGGCATTTCCACCGATTCCGTTGTTCTCGCAGGCGGCGGCGCTTATGCTCCCATCTGGAGACAGATTTTTGCAGATGTATTCAATCTTCCCGTTCACACAGTATTCGGCAGTGCTGAAGGCGGCAGCTTCGGTGCAGCTCTTGTAGCAGGCGTTGCTGGCGGCATCTGGGACAGTGTTGCATCCACCGTTGCAATCATCAAGCCCGAGAGCGAAACCCTCCCGAATCCTGAGAATATCGAAGTATATAAGAAGCAGTATGCAAAGTACTGCAAGTTCTATGATGCACTCAAGTGGAGCTTTGAATGATTAAACTTTATTTGTACAGACTGGGCGGCTTTCTCTGCAAAGCCGCCCTTAGTTCAAAAGCAGAAAAAAACAGGCTAATTTCAGAAACCGCATACAGGCTGCTTGAAGAACGGATAACTGAGCTGACGGGCATTGATGCAGTGATAAGCAAAACAGAAAAAGGAAAGCCTTATATTGTCGATTCTCCGCTGTTTATAAGTATTTCTCACACTGAAAATACAATTTTGCTTGCTGTTTCCGACGGTGAAATAGGAGTAGATGCAGAAGCTGTACGCACATTTTCTGTTCACACAAAAGAAAGACTTTTTTCTGATAACGAGCAAAAATTTATCAATAGCGGAAACGCCGATGAAAGAGCAACCATTCTCTGGACGCTGCGCGAAGCAATATGCAAGGCAACAGGGGAGGGGTTCAGTGACTGGTTTTTCGGCTGTAATCTTGTCGATGAAAACCTTGAACCGCTGAACTGCATTTCAAGAAATCAGCTCTCCCTCAAACTCAGAACAATAATTTTTGATGATTGCATATGTTCTGTTGCTGCCGCAGCTGATGCAGACAGCGTCGAAATTTATGAGTTGGATTTGTGATTTGTCATAGTTTGCGCCTATGCTGCATATTATTCAGTATGGGAGGTGCTGACAGTGAACTGCAGAATCACAGATCTGAGAAATAAAGATGTAATCAATGTTCGAGACGGCAGATGCCTCGGATATGTCAGTGATGTTGAGGTGGACACCTGTACTGCAAGGGTCTGCGCGATTATTATTTATGGCAGGAGCAGGTTTTTCGGGCTGCTCGGCAGAGATGATGACTGCGTTATCTGCTGGGAGGAAATTGAAGTCATTGGCAAGGATACAATACTCGTAAACTGCAATGAGCCTCAATGCAGCAAGAAACGTCCAAGCATAATCGACAGCCTCTTCGGATATAATTGATTTTTTTGAAAATTACTCTTGACATTTTATGATTTTGAAAATATAATTTTACCAATGTAAATTCTTAAAGACTGTGAAGGGAAAAAGACACAGACTTATTGCTTTCAGAGAATCGGCGGTCTGGTGCGAGCCGATACAATTGCTGTGTGGATAACTCGTCCCGGAGTTGCCTGTGTGATATTCAGCGCAGGACGTCTGACCGGCGTTAACGGTCGGGTCTTGATAGAGACCTCTGAGGGCGGATTTTCCGCTGAACTTGGGTGGTACCACGCAGAATTAGTTTTCTACGTCCCTTGATATGCTTCAGGCATATTGAGGGGCTTTTTTTCAGGAGGAATTACAATGAGCGAATTAGTATTATGGAACAAAACCATCGGTCAGCAGATCGAAGAGCTTGCTGAAAAGTATCCTGACCGTGAGGCTGTAAAGTACACCGATCGCGATTACTCAAGAACCTGGAAGGAATTTTCCGATGAAATTGATGTTATCGCTCGCGGACTTATGGCTATGGGCGTCAAAAAGGGCGACCATGTAGCAGTCTGGGCTACTAATGTTCCTGAATGGATGCTTACCTTCTATGCATCTGTTAAAATCGGTGCTGTACTTGTTACTGTAAATACTGCTTATAAAGTGTTTGAGCTTGAGTATCTGCTCCGTCAGTCCGACTCCAAGGTCCTCGTCATGATTGACCGCTGGAAGAAGAATGACTATGTTGAAATAGTAAATCAGCTCATTCCCGACCTCAAGGATCAGAATCCCGATGAGCTTAATGTTCCGGAGCTTCCTTTCCTTAAGAATATATTCTTCGCAGGAGAGAATACTCCTGCAGGCATGCTCAACTTCAAGGAGCTGTATAACCGCGCTGAGAAAACTCCCTACGAGGATTTCCGCAGGGTATTTGAGTCCAACAAACCTGATGATGTTGCAAATATGCAGTACACTTCCGGTACAACAGGATTCCCCAAGGGCGTTATGCTGACCCACAAGAACATCCTCAACAACGGACGTTTCATCGGTGATTGTATGGCGTTTACCGAAAACGACAAGCTCTGCATAACCGTTCCGTTCTTCCATTGCTTCGGCATGGTTCTTGCAATGATGGCTTGCATCACTCACGCTTCTGCCATGGTTCCCATTGACCTTTTCAGCCCGATAAAGTGCCTGAGAGCCATTGAAAGTGAGAAATGCACCGCTTTCCATGGCGTTCCCACAATGTTTATATCCATGCTTGAGCATCCCGAATTTGAGGATGTTGACCTTTCATCTCTTCGTACAGGTATTATGGCAGGCTCGCCCTGTCCGCTGGTTACCATGCGTCAGGTTATTGAGAAGATGGGCATGAGAGATATTACAATCACCTACGGTCAGACAGAGGCTTCTCCCGGCTGCACAATGAGCAGAACCGATGACTCTATAGAAAAGCGCGTAAATACCGTAGGACGTGACCTGCCGGGCTGCGAAAACAAGATTGTTGATCCGGAGACCGGGGAAGACCTGCCCAATGGCGTTCCCGGCGAGTTTGTAACCCGCGGATACCACGTCATGCAGGGTTATTACAAGATGGAGGAAGCTACTGCAATGGCAATCCGTGACGGATGGCTCCACACCGGTGATATTGCCGTCAGAGACGACGAGGGTTATTATAAGATCACAGGCAGAATCAAGGATATGATCATCCGCGGCGGTGAGAATATCTATCCTAAAGAAATCGAAGATTTCCTTTACCGTCACGATGCAGTCAGTGATGTTCAGGTCGTCGGTGTACCCAGCAAGGTATTCGGCGAGGAAATCTGTGCCTGCATTATCAAGAAAGAAGGCTGCGAGGTTACAGAAGAGGAAATCCAGGATTATGTGCGCTCCAGCATGGCTCGCCACAAGGTTCCCAAATACGTCTGGTTTGTTGACAGTTTCCCGCTTACCGCCAGCGGCAAGATTCAGAAATTCAAGCTTCGCGACAAGGCTGCAAAGCACTTTGAGCTTGAGGACAACGGCGAAACCGCATAATGTTCAAAAGCCCACTCTTATGAGTGGGCTTTTTATTACTGTTTTTTCTTTTTTCCGACATCCGACAGCGGATTTGACTGGGCAGCTTTGCGCATCTGCTCATCGGAAATATGGGTGTAAATCTGCGTTGTGCCGAGATTTTCATGCCCGAGAATATCCTGCAGGATTCTTATATCTACGCCGCCGTGCTGATACATAAGCGTAGCGGCTGTGTGTCTGAGCTTATGCACGCTCATTTCATCAAGACCGATTGCCGACAGGTATTTTTTAACAAGATACTGTACTGTCTTAGGGCTGATTCGGTTCTTATTTCGGCTTATAAACAGTGCATCGCGGTCTTTTACGCAGTCAACAGGTCTGACCTTGAGATAATCTCTGATAGCTTCAATACAGGCATCATTGAGATATACAATGCGCTGTTTATTGCCTTTACCGGTAATTCGCAGTCTGTCGTCGAGAATGTCGCTGAGATTTATTCCGACGAGCTCGGAAAGACGCATACCGCAGTTAAGAAACAAAGTTACGATACAATAATCACGGGCTTTATAAGGTCCGTCAATAGCTTCCAGAAGCTTGCGGCTTTGCTCAAGACTGAGAAACTTGGGGAGAGCTGACTTGAGTTTTGGGTTGTCAAGATTCAGTGTGGGATTTTCCTTGATAAGACCTGTGCGATTGGTCAGATAATCAAACAGCGATCTCAGAGCTGAAGATTTTCTGGAACGAGCTGCTGCGTCGTTTTTACGCTCTGAAGCTGTATAGTTCATAAACATAAAAATTTCTGTAAGCGTCACACGGGATAAAAACTCAACGTCAATGTCACTGATGTCGATTTCTGAGAATTCTGCATCAGTAGAAATAACGCCGCGAGAGATTTTCAGATATCTTAAAAAGGTTCTGATGTCAAGAAAGTATTCTTCAACAGTTTTTGCAGATTTTCCTTTAACGGTCTCCAGATAGCCAAAATAGCCTTTAAGAACCTCAGGAGCTTGTTTCATGTACTCTATTTTCATAATCCTCTGCCCTCAATTATACAAAATATTCATTTTGTATAATTATATCATATAAAAACCAGGGCGTCAAGGTTTCTGTAAAAATATCTCCCCTGACGCCATATTTTACTGATTTTTCTCATACAGCGGTATAAAACCGCCGAAATCGATAAGCTCTCCATTCTGCAGCGATATTACCTCGCAGTTATTCTCCTCTGCAAAGGAAATTATCCTTTTGCCGTCAGGATGCCTGAACGGATTTCCGTAAAAAGCCAGTTTGTCCTTTGCCAGCTTTCCGCAGGTACCTCCGATAAAACCGTAATTGTAGCCTTCCAAAATGATGTGTCCGTGATCTATCATCTGTACGCTGCAGTAATTCTCCAGAGCTGCTGCAACAGTTTTATCAGCAGTAATCACTGCATCGCTGCTGATAATCGCCGTTGAGCATTTTGCGTAGCCCTGATTTACAGTCCTGATTTCCAGTGAATTTTTATCTGCAAATTCAATAACAGATTCAGAACAGTTTTTTCCCGTTACAAGAACTCCGTTAATAACAAAACAATTAAGCAAACAATCGTTTGGGTATATATCTGACGGAATTTCAGATATAAGATTTATGCTGTAGTTACTGATTTTAGCAGGCAGTTCAATGTTTGATGTAAAAATCTTACCAACACCTGCATGGCAGCACTGCATGTCCGCGTGATTTCTCACAGGAAACGGCAGTCTGTTATCGTCAGCCAGTGTTACTGCTTCCACTCCCCTGTTTCTGAGCATTTCTGCGAGTTTTGGATGATTTCCGCATATAACTGATGTAACATTCCCTTCGGGAAGCAACGGATTTTTGAGTATTTCCATATAAAACATCTCCGAAATCGCGAATAAAAGCCTTATTAAGGGCAAAATAAACACGAAAAACTCAAATTCAGGTGATTTTAATGAACTTAATTCCATGCAGCAGTCAGTGCAGATACCAGTTTGACGGCAGATGTGAGCTTGCAGGCTGCACTTCTGTCATAAGTGATAACGGCGACAGCTGTCCTTTCTATAAAAAGCGGGACGAATATCTGTTCCCCGGCAGCAATTTCGGTAATTTCAGCGCAGGGCAGCTGCAACATCCGCAATATCATTAGCTGCAATCAGCTTGATTTTGCTGTCTGAAGAGAGCTTGATAACATCTGCGTTATGCTTTGGCAGAATACACCTCTTGAATCCAAGCCTTTCTGCTTCTTTGATGCGTGTTTCGGCGTGGGATACGCTTCTTATTTCCCCTGCAAGACCCAGCTCACCGAAAATAACAACATCATCGCTTATTACAGTATCAGTAAGGCTGCTTATGAGAGCCGCTGCCACTGCAAGGTCTGCAGCTGGCTCATCGAGCCTCAGTCCGCCGACAACATTTATATATGTATCAGACTTATGGAAGAGATACCCTGCTCTCTTTTCAAGCACAGCAATAAGCAGTGCCAGTCTGTTATGGTCAAAGCCTGTGGACATTCTTCTGGGGTTTTCATAAGCAGACTGGCAGGCAAGCCCCTGCACCTCTGCAAGAATAGGTCTTGTACCCTCCATAACACAGGCAACACAGGAGCCCGATGCACCGACAGGTCGTCCCGAAAGCAGCATCATTGAGGGGTTTTCAACCTCCATAAGACCATGGTCACTCATTTCAAATACGCCGATTTCGTTAGTGGAGCCGTAACGGTTTTTGACAGCGCGCAGAATTCTGTAGGACATATTTCTGTCGCCTTCAAAGTAAAGAACAACATCGACAATATGTTCGAGCACCTTAGGACCTGCCAGAGCGCCGTCCTTGTTGACGTGACCTACAAGGAAAACGGGTATATCGCGCATCTTTGCAACGGCGGTAAGATAGTTCGTGGATTCTCGTATCTGGGTAACGCTGCCGGGAGAAGACGAGACCGAGGACAGCCCCATGGTCTGGATTGAATCAATTATTACAATATCAGGAGACATTGTGCCGATATGTTCTGCTATAATCTCAACACTGGTCTCGGTCAGAATATACAGAGCATCACTGGTGACGCCAAGGCGCATTGCACGGAGCTTTATCTGCTTTGCAGATTCTTCGCCCGATACATACAGCACCTTCTGCCCTTTTCCCAGATGCTCACATATCTGCAGCAGAATGGTAGACTTACCTATTCCCGGGTCGCCGCCAACAAGGATTATCGAGCCCTTGACGATGCCTCCTCCAAGCACCCTGTCCAGCTCTCCGAGCCCTGTATTATAGCGAAATTCTGCATTGGTCTGAATCTCGCCTATTTTCATGGGAGCAGTACCGTAAACCGCTGCAGTGCGCACTGCTGACGCAGCAGTTTCCGACTGCTTCACAACCTCCTCGAAGGTGTTCCATTCTCCGCAATGAGGACACTTGCCCAACCACTTGGAGTTTTCATATTCACAATTTGAACATACATAAACACTTCTGACCTTAGCCATTGTTACACATCCTTAAGGTATGTTAATACAGCATTACTCACCGCAAAGGCAAGCAATTCCTGATATTCCTCAGAGCGCAGCAGAGATTCCTCTTCACTGTTTGAAAGGAATCCGCACTCTACCAGCACAGCAGTATTCTTGGCATTATAGAAAAGATACAGATTACTCCCTGCCTCGGTAATATTGCGCGGTTTTCCCGAGCGCATGCAGAGATTCAAAGAATTCTGTATATAGCCTGCCAGCACCTTGCTTGAATCTTTGTTCGGGGAGTAGAAAACCTGAGCACCCCGAACCGAGGGAATATCAATTATATTCTGATGTATGCTGATAAGTATAGAATCTGGATAGAGAGTTGTCATTTTCAGCCTGTTTTTCAGGTCACTTGCTTTTTTCTGCCTGATTGTTGCTGCGGATGCATCGTGAATTGAGATATCAGTTTCTCTTGTCATGATGACCTTATAACCAAGCACAGTAAGTCTTGCCCTGAGCTTCAATGCAATCTGCAGATTAATATCCTTTTCAGGAATTCCCGACACCCCGACAGCACCTCCGTCGATGCCGCCGTGACCTGCATCTATGATAATTACAGGCTTTGAGTTTACTACAGAAGAAGTATTTCTGTCTCCCATGTCGGAGGCAGAAAAGAACAGCACAAGTGCCGATATGAATAAAACTGCAAAAGCTGCAGCGGTAATAATCAATCGCTTCATATTATCCCTCCGCTATAATAATATAACGGAGGGATTGAGTTTATTACTTGTTTGAAATCATCTGAGCTGCGGTTTCCAGCACAGCATCGGTTATGCAGTCGCCGCTGATTATTCTGGCAACCTCACGAATACGCTTGTCAGTATCGAGCTTTGTTACCTTTGTCGAGGTCTTGCCCATTTCAACAGACTTGCTTATAAACAGATGGGAATTTGCCGCTGCTGCAATCTGAGCCAGGTGAGTAACGCATATTATCTGTCTTGCAGAGGAAACTTCCCTGAGTTTCAGAGCAACCTTCTGTGCTGCCTTGCCGCTGATACCTGTATCAATTTCGTCAAAAATCAGTGTGTCAACGTTATCCTTATCCGCAAGCACATTCTTAAAGGCAAGCATTATTCTGCTAAGCTCACCGCCCGAAGCAATTTTTGCAAGGGGCTTCGGCTCTTCGCCAACATTTGTGCAGATAAGAAATTCTATGCTGTCGCAGCCGTTTTCGGTAAGGTTTGTCCGCTCTGTGCGGACAGAAAGCTTTACAGAGGGCATATCGAGGAAGGAAAGCTCCTCCTCTACCCTCTTTGTAAAAAGTCTTGCTGCATCAGTGCGTGATTTTGTAATAAGCTTTGCAGCAGCCTCAAGCCTTTTCAGAGTTTCAAGGCGCTTTTCCTCCAGCTCCTGTCTTATCAGGTCGCTGTTATCCAGAGCAGAAAGCTCCCGTGAGGCCTCTTCAAAATATTCGATCGCCTCTTTTTCAGAGCCGTATCTTTTGATTATCTTCTCAAGCACCGAGAGTCTGTTTTCGACCATTTCAAGCTCCTCAGGGTCAAATTCAAGTGCTGAAAGCTCTCCTCTCAGAGTTTCTGCAATATCATCAAGCTCATAACTGACCTCCGAAAGACGGGCAGACAGCTTCTCTACTGACGGGAATACCGAAGAAACTGCCGAGGTCTCCTCAAAGGCGCAGGCTACAGCCTCACAGGCACCGCTTGAATCCTCATCACCGCGAAGGGCAGCCACTGCCGCAGACAGAGAATTGCGTATATGCTCAAAATTGCGATATACGCTGCGCTTTTCCATAAGTTCTGCAGCTTCACCGTCACGAAGCTCAGCGGCAGAAAGCTCCTCAACTCTGTATCGGAGCATATCAGCTTTATTCTGCTTGTCCTTTTCGTTGAGGTCCAGTCTTCTGATTTCGGTTGCAAGAAGCTTGTATTCATTGTAAACAGCACGGTAATCATCTCTCAGCGCCTGATTTTCCGCCAGAGAATCGATATATGTTATATGAGTTTCAGGGTTGAGAAGCGCGGTTGTATCATGCTGACCGTGGATATTGATGAGATATTTTCCTATATCCTTGAGCGCAGCAACAGTAACAGGTCTGCCGTTTACTCTGCACTGATTCTTGCCGTCATCTCTTATCTCCCTTGAGATGATAAGAGCGCCGTCTTCAGCTTCGATTCCGTATTCTGAGGCTGCTGTCAGCGCCAATACTCCTGCATTGTCAAACTGCGCACTGACATAAGCCTTGCTGCTGCCTGTTCTTATAAGGTCGCGGCTTGTCCTTCCGCCAAGGACAGCATTTATTGAATCGATAATTATCGACTTACCGGCACCTGTCTCACCTGTCAGGACATTGAAGCCCTCATCAAGCTCGCAGTCAACCTTCTCAATAACCGCTATGTTTTCTATGTATAACCGACTGAGCATCAATTCACCTTCCGAACAGCTTGTTCAGTTCTGCAACAAGTGCCTGCGCACTTTCGATATCGCGGCAGAGAACAAATATTGTGTCGTCTCCTGCAAGAGTACCCACAACATTGTCAAAATGCATGGTATCCATAGAAGCGCAGACAGCCTGAGCCATGCCTGTGTGGCAATGGAGACAGACCATATTCATGGCGTTTTCTATAGAGACTACCGCTTCGTTGAAGATAGAGAGAAATCTTGAGGACATATCCTGATTCTCCTGAGATGCAACGGCGTATCTGTACTTGCCGTCTGTGCCGAGGGTCTTGACAAGGCGAAGCTCCTTTATGTCTCTGGATATTGTTGCCTGAGTGACAACAAAGCCCTCAGCTCTGAGCATATTCAGCAGGTCTTCCTGGGTTTCTACGCTCTTGTTCTTTACAAACTCGACTATTTTAAGCTGTCTTTTTGTTTTCATCTGTTCTCAATCCTTAAATTTTGTTTTGATAACATCATAGAAGCAATCGTCCTTGATGCGGATAAGCTTTGCGTAGGAATCTGAGCGGCGTATTTCAACATAGCCGCCTTTCATTACAGGTATCTGCTCCTCGCCGTCAACGGCAAGCAGAATCTCATGATCGCAGTTATCTGCGCTTTTTGCTCTGATAACTGAATTTTTAGACAGTATCATTGGCTTTGAAAGCAGCGAATGGGAGCATATGGGTGTTACCTGTATGCAGTTTATCTGGGGGTCTATAATCGGTCCGCCTGCAGAAAATGCATAGGCTGTGGAGCCTGTGGGGGTCGAAAATATCAGTCCGTCAGCTCTGCAGTTGATGGTCGTATTTTCGTTAAGCGCAACGACAAGGTCCAGAATCTTTGGCAGTGAGCCTCTTGAAAGAACCGCATCATTAAGCGCCTGAGCAGTGCAGACTACTCTTTTTTCAGGGTCTACAAGGGTTACATCAAGCATCATGCGCTCTTCGATAATGTAACTGCCGTCGGTAAGCGCGGAAAGGGAATCAAGTTCATTTTTTTCAAGTCCCGACATAAAACCGAGCCTGCCTGCGTTGATTCCAAGAACGGGCTTTGAGTACATCGCAGCGGCCTTTGCAGTTCTGAGTGTGGTGCCGTCACCGCCGACAGTAACCACGATGTCGCACTGTGAAATAAGCTCGAGGTCATCATCGGAAAAAGCTCTGGAATATCCCTTTTCAGATTTCATTACAGTTACATCTGCGCCAAGGGAGCAGAGCTTGCGGTGAACCTCGTTGGTGCAGGAAAGGGCATCCTTTTTATCGTAATTGGGAATAATCAGTATATTCACTGTGATTCCACCTGCTTTCCCGAATCCAGAGTCTGATGAGAATTTTTGACGGTAATCCCTATCTGTTCCTCGGGGAATCTCTCAGGAGCGTCACTTTTCTCTGCATAAGCAAGATATTCAATATTTCCCTCAGGTCCTCTTATGGGAGAAAAATCAAGATTCAATACATTAAAACCGTTCTCGAACATAAAATCGAGTATCTTGACTATAACCTCATGGTGTATCTCAGGCTCTCTGACAACGCCTTTTTTGCCTACCTTGCCGCGTCCTGCCTCGAACTGAGGCTTAATAAGGCACATCACCCTGCCGTTATCCGACAGCAGTGAACGCACCACAGGCAGCACGAGAGTAAGAGAAATAAAGGAAACATCTATGCTTGAAAAGTCGATGATGTCGGGAATCTGCTCTCTTGTGACATATCGTATGTTTGTTCGCTCAAGGTTTACAACCCTCTCATCACTGCGAAGCTTCCAGTCAAGCTGACCGTAGCCGACATCAACGGAATAGACCTTCTGAGCGCCGTTCTGCAGCATGCAGTCGGTAAAACCGCCTGTAGATGCTCCCACATCCATGCAGATCCTGCCCTCGAGCTCAATGGAAAATTCCTTCATTGCCTTTTCCAGCTTCAGTCCGCCGCGGCTTACATAGCGAAGGGTCTCACCGCGAACCTCAATATTGTCCTCAGCCTTGACCTCTTCTCCTGCCTTCAGCGCCTTCTGGTTATTTACATATACAATTCCCGACATAATCAGAGCCTTTGCCTTTTCCCTGCTCTGAGCAAGACCTCGGGAAACAAGCTCTGTATCCAGTCTCAGTTTTTCTTTCATTTGCTTACCTCTCGGAGTAAATCTGTAATGGACTTGACATCAAGCTCAAGTCCTGCAAGGGCGGAGGAAACCGCCGCATGGGAGACAAATCTGTCATCGATGGCACGGTGAACATATCTCCCCTCATATCCTTTTTCAAGGAGCAGTGAGCCGAAATATTCGCCCACACCGCCCCGTTTCATCCCCTCTTCAAAGAACACTATGGCGTCGTATTCCATGGCTTTTTCAATACACTCATCTGCAATATTGTTAATCAGCAGAAGCTTGAGAACAGAAATATCTGTCCCTTCTTCACGGAGCTTCTCCCCTGCTGAAAACAGTGAGCCTATAAGCCTTCCGTAGCTGACTGCAAGTGTTTTTCCATAGCCGACAAACAAATAGTCGTCATTGGTAAGGGCTGCGTTTTCCGGTTTCTTCGCCTCTGTCCCTCGGGGGATTCTCACAGCGCAGGGGCCTTTTGTATCAGCGCATTTCTCAAGGCAATAGGGAATCTCAGAAAAATAGGACGGAGAATAGACCCTGAAATTCGGAATCGGCAGCAGCATTGCTGCATCAAAAACACCGTTATGGGTCTCACCGTCATCGCCGACTATGCCCGCACGGTCGATAACGAGATTGATATTTTCGCTGCCTATTGCAACATCATGTATAAGCTGATCGTAGGCACGCTGAAGAAAGCTTGAATATACCGCGAAAAACGGTTTCATGCCGCCGGCTGCAAGACCTGCGGAAAAGGTAACCGCATGTCCTTCAGCAATGCCAACATCGTAAAATCTGTGTCGGTATTTTTCTGCAAAGCCGTCAAGCCCTGTGCCCGACTTCATCGCAGCTGTTACAGCGCAGACGCTCTCATCCTTTTCGGCAAGAGCGCACAAAGCCTCACCGAAAACAGAAGAGTAGGTCGGACCGCTGTAGGTAGGTTCTCCCGAATCGGTATCAAAGGCTGAAATTCCGTGGAATTTGCGGGGCTTCTTTTCTGCATGGGTATAACCCTTTCCCTTGAGGGTGCAGATATGAATCAGCACAGGTCTTTCAAGGGTTTTCGCGGTATCAAGCACTCGCTCGAGCAATTGTTCGTTATGCCCGTCTACAGGTCCCATATAGGAAAATCCCATATCCTCAAACAGGGAGCTTTTATATAATGTGTTTTTAAGCGCCTTGTGGGAAGACAGGAGCATTTTTCTTATTTTCTTTCCCACCAGCGGTATCGCTCCGAAAACCTTTGCAACACCTGATTTGAAGCGGAAATATCCCTTTTTGGTTCTCAGCACAGCAAGATGCCTTGCAACCGCTCCCACATTCTTATTTATCGACATTCTGTTGTCGTTGAGGATTATGATAAGTCTGTTGCGGCTTCTGCCTGCATTGTTGAGCCCTTCGTATGCAAGACCGCCTGTAAGGGCGCCGTCGCCGATGACCGCAACAACAAAGCCATCTTCTCCCCTGAGCTTCTTTGCTTCGGCAAGACCCAGTGCAGAAGAGATGGAGGTGCTGCTGTGACCTGCAATTACAGGGTCATGAATACTCTCGGAAGGTCTGGGAAAGCCTGCAATACCGCCCTCGGAACGAAGGGAGTCGAACCTGTCGCGTCTGCCTGTAATAAGCTTGTGGGTATAGCACTGATGCCCTACATCAAAGACAAATCGGTCTTTGGGAGAATCAAAGACACGGTGCATTGCAACGGTCAGCTCGACAACGCCGAGGTTGGATGCAAGATGACCACCTGTGTGAGAAACGGTATTTATAAGATAATCTCTTATCTCGCCGCAGAGAGCATCAATATCATTTTTATCTGTTTTTTTAAGATCCTCAGGACTGTTGATTCCGTCAAGAAATTCATAAGACATAAGCAAATCTCTTTTCGTTTATGCGATTCTTGTTTCAAGATCCTTTGCAAACTTTATAAGAAAATCCGCATTTTCAAAGCATGAAAGGCTTTCGCAGGCTTTCTGTGTATGCTCTTTTGCAAGCTCTCTTGCCCTGTCGATACCAAGAAGCGAAACACTGTTCGCCTTCTGCTTTTCTGCATCACTGCCGATGGGCTTGCCGAGTTTTTCAAAATCACCGATGGTATCAAGAATATCATCGATAATCTGAAATGCCATTCCAAGCTCATAGCCGTATGTATCCGCAGCGGCAATCTGTTCCTTAGTGCCGCCTGCTGCAATGCAGCCTATGGTACAGGCTGCCTGAATGAGAGCGCAGGTCTTTCCTCTGAACATATTTATCATATTTTCAAGGGTCGGCTCCTTGCCCTCAGACTCAATATCTATCACCTGTCCGCCTATCATACCGCACATGCCGCTGTTTTTTGCAAGAACAGCGGCAGCCTCCGCCTTGTATTCGGGCTTTATTCCTTCAGCGTCAGCTATAAGACCAAAAGACATTGTAAGCAGCGCATCACCTGCAAGAAGTGCGGTTGCTTCATCAAAAGCCTTGTGACAGGAGGGCTTTCCGCGGCGGAAATCATCATCGTCCATACAGGGCAGGTCATCGTGAATAAGTGAATAGGTGTGGATGCACTCAACTGCACAGGCTGCAGGCAGTGCGGAATCGTAATCACCCGAGCAGAGCCTTGCAAACTCAAGGGCGAGCACTGGACGCACTCTTTTTCCTGCGTTTAAAAGGCTATATCTCATGGCATTTACAAGTGATTCCGGAGCAGATGTGTTTTCAAGAGCCGATGCCAGAAAGCAATCAATTTTTTCGATATATTCTTTTCTTAAATCAGTCATTGCTGTCCACCTCACCAACTTCGGAAAGCTTTACTATTTTGGTCTGCGCATCATTAAGCGCAGAGGTGCAGAAGGCAATAAGCTTTGTAGCTTCCTCATACAGTTCAATTGATTTTTCAAGGGCTGCACCTTCACTGAGAAGAGCAGAAATCTCTTCAAGGCGCTTTATTGCCGTTTCAAATGTCATATTATCCATTACTGTTCTCCGTTACTGAATTGATTATACATGAAGCTGAGCCGTCATGCAGTCTGAGGGTTATCTCATCCCCTGCAGAGAGAGCTGCAGCAGATTTTACAATGGAATTATCCTTATAAGCAAGACTGTATCCGCGCATCATTACCGCAATGGGACTGAGGGCTTCAATGCTTGCACTTACCTCACGAAGCCGTGCAACGCTCTGCATAAGCATGGCTTCAAAGCTGCTTTCAATACTGCCTGAGAGCATATCAAGCCGCTGAGAGCAGGCATCGATTATGCCCATGGGACTTTTCATGTGAGGCTGGGCGGTTACAGCCCCCAGCTGCAGCTTTGAAAGTTCGATTTTATCTCTTACCGAGCGCTCTATTGCCCGACTGCAGGAATCAACAATTTTAAGAAGCTTTTCCCTGTCAGGCACCGCAAGCTCAGCACCTGCCGAAGGGGTCGGAGCACGAAGGTCCGCAGCAAAATCGCACAGAGTAAAATCAGTCTCATGACCTACCGCACTGATTACGGGAATCCTTGATGCTGCCACAGTGCGAGCCAGCTGCTCATCGTTAAAACACCAGAGGTCTTCAATAGAGCCGCCGCCTCTTCCGACTATCATAACATCACAGGCTTCTTTTTCGTTCATTTCGTTTATTGCCTGAACAATTGTCGGTGCAGCCTCTGCCCCCTGCACAAGGACAGGAGCAAGTACAACCTCGGCGCAGGGATATCTTCTTGACAGCACACTTAGAATATCGCGAATGGCAGCTCCTGTGGGCGAAGTCACAACTCCTACCCGCCTTGGAAATGACGGAATCCTGCGCTTTCTGCTGCTGTCGAACAAACCTTCTCTCTCGAGTTTTTCCTTTAGCTTTGCGTATGCTGCGTAGAGCGCACCCTCTCCATCAGGAGACATCTGCTCAACATAAAGCTGATACGCACCAGACGCAGGATAGACGGACACTCTTCCGCTGGCTATAACATTCATTCCGTTTTCGGGTACAAATCGAAGACTTCTGTTTGCGCCGCGGAACATTGCAGCAGATATGGTTGAATCCTTATCCTTTAAGGAAAAATACATATGCCCCGAGGAATGGTGCTTGAAGTTTGAAATCTCACCGACAATAGTGATATCACTGAGGACTTCATCGCAGTCCATCAGATTTTTAAGGTAACCGTTAACCTGAGAAACTGTCAGTCTCTGCAAGCTTTTCACCTGCCTTATGGGAAAGGAGAGCGATTCCGCAGGCATTGTCGGTGGAATATTCCGGCATTGCAAAATAAGCACCGAATCTGTCTGTGAAGGACTCTCTGATAATTGAATTGGACATTACTCCGCCTGCGAAAAGCAAGGGAAGCTTTTCTCTTTCGAGAAGCTTTTCGGTCATGGCTTCAAGGGATACTCTTACATATTCGAGGCATGTCCTTGCAACAAGCGAAGGCTCCGCACCTTTTTCAAACAGAGTGCGGCATTTATTCTCAACGCCGGAAAGGCAGCAGTCAGCGCCCTTCATGGTAGGTCTGCATTTAACCTTTTCGCTGCACTGCAGTGCAAGCTTTTCAAGGTGAACTCCGCCCGGAAACGGCAGTCCCAGCATATTTGCAGTTCTGTCGATTACCTGACCTGCCTTGAGATCAAGTGATCCTGCCAGCTTTTCTGCAGAAAACCCGTAATCATGCTTTGTTACAAGAAGCGCCTCAGTGGTACCGCCTGAAACATGGAAAGCATAAAATCGGTCGCCTATAGTGTCATAGCAGTCTGCCGAATAAAGCGCAGCCGCAATATGCCCCTCCTGATGTGAGAAGCTGTAAACAGGCACTCCAAGGACACTTCCGAGGGTTCTGGCAAAGGAAATACCCACCTCAAAGCAGGGCATATATGAGCCCTCAATGGGTCTCGGTCTGGTCGAAACGCCGATGCAGCCTATCTCCGCATCGCTGAGACTCATAAGCTCCTCAAAGAGCGGTGAAATCTGCTTCACATGATGAAAAACAGCGTCATTCTGACGCACTCCAATCTCACCCTCCTTAACAGGGAGAAGCTTTTTCTGCGACAACATGGAGTGGGAATCAGGCAGATACAGTGCTGTGGAAGTGGTGTAATTACTGGTATCTATACCAAGACAGGCAATCATTTAAAGTACCTCTTTGGAGACAGAGCTTAATACGCCGTTGATAAAGGAAGCTTCTTCGTTTGTAGCGTATTTCTTTGCAAGAATAACTGCTTCGCTGATGGAAACAGGTGCATCAATTTCAGAATCGAACAAAATTTCATAGGCTGCAAGACGCATCAGAGACCTCGCAACAGGAGAAACTCGGCTGCCTGTTCTGCCCTTCAAGTTTCTGTCAATTGCAGCATCGATTGTCTCGAGATTATCAAAGACACTCTCAACCTTGACCTTGACTTCTTCGTCAAGAATCAGGTCACGGCTCTCTATTGCAAGGGCAATAATTTCGGGAATATCATATTCAGTGAATGATTTTTCAAAAATAAGCAGAAATGCCTGCTCTCTGTTTTTTCTTCGGCTCACGGTAAAATCCTCCAGATGCTTATATTTATGCGTGTTTTTCAAAGGCGTATCATACTTAATTATTATAGCACACAGAATGTATATACACAATATATTCATGTATAAAATTATAAAAACACGCCTCTTTTTGCAGAAAAAGAAGCAAAAAGAGGCGGTAAAATCAGAAAATTGTCTCAATAATCCGATCACATTCCTTTGGAGAGTAACAGAATGAATCAATATGATCGCCGTGAAAGAAATAATCAGGTGCCGATGGGGCTGCATCTGCTCTGAAGGTATCAACCAGCACAAGCTTTACCTTCATTCGTTCAGGGATAATGCTTTTTATATACACACTTGCAAAATGACCGATGCATACTCCCTCCCTGCTCTCTGCAAGACCCGCCAGATTAGGCGCAATCTCAACAAAGATACCGTATTCTTCAATAGAACGAACAACCCCTGTAACAGTCTCTCCGACCTTGAAGCGAGCGGCATTTTCACTCCATGTGCCGAGTAATTCGCGGTGTGACAGCACAACACGCCCGTCACACTCATTGCTTTTGACAACAGCGCGTATTTCCATTCCAACCGAAAGCCTGTCACGGGGATGAGCTATGCGCGAAACGGAAATCAGGTCAATACTCACCATGGAAGGCAGACCGCAGCCGATATCAACAAAAGCACCGAAGGGCTCAAGATGGGTAACTGTCGCATCAATTACATCCCCTGATACAAGCCTGTCTATGTAATTTCTGACGCAGTCTTCCTGCACAGCCCTTCTCGAAAGCAGAGCATAAGGAACACCGTTTGAATCGGAAGTAATGCTTTCAACATAGAAGCAGACGGGTTTCCCGACCCGCGAAATCACCGCAATATCACGCACCTTACCCTCAGCAATACCCCTTGCACCCTCTTCACGCTTGATAACACCCTTCATGCATCCCAGATCAACAATAAGATTATGTCTGCCGTCACAAAGCACTGCTCTTGCTTCGAGAATCCTTCGTTCTGTCATTGCTGTTGCAAGTGCAGCACAGGATGAAAGCGCACTGATATTTTCAGGTGTACTTATAAGCCTTCCCTCAGGCAGATATTTTTTCATATGATAAACCTCCCGCATATTTCATGTCCATAAAATATATGCAGGAGGTTTTATTTTGATTACGATAAATTTTTAGAAATTATGTTAACTTATTATGTCGATGATAAGTTGTTTTGCTGTGACTTTATCCGGCGTTGTTGTATACGCTGAAAGAAGCTTTTCAGTGGCAGATGAAATTACATCCTCTCTGTTTGTAAGAAGCTCAGCGATAACATCACCCTTCTCGATTCTATCTCCGACCTTCTTTTTAAGAATGATGCCTGCAGCATGGTCAATCTCATCCGTCTTACTCGCTCTGCCTGCTCCCAGCAGCACAGAACAGCCACCAACTTCCTCGGCATTGATCGATGATACATAGCCGCACTCTTCAGCTGTAACAGGTATTGTGAATTTACATTTTGAAAAGCGTGTAATGTCTTCAATATAGCTCAAATCTCCGCCTTGAGTTTCAATCCAAGACTTAAATACCTGTAAAGCCAATCCACTTAACAATGAATTTTCGGCTTTGTTACGGCTTTCTTCTCTGTTCCATCCATGAACAAGGCAAAGCATCTCAGTTGCAAGGGTAAGACACACCTCTCGAAGATCATCAGGTCCTTTACCCTTCAAAACCTCCAGCGCCTCTATAACTTCAACGCTGTTTCCCACTGCAAAGCCCAGCGGTTCATCCATATTTGTAAGCACAGCACGCACATTTCTGCCATTGCGTTTGCCAATGTCAGTCATCTTTTCGGCAAGAGCTCGGGCATCCTCTACGGTCTTCATAAACGCTCCGCTGCCGACCTTTACATCAAGTACAATCGATCTGGCACCGGACGCCAGCTTCTTGCTCATAATGCTGGATGCGATAAGCGGAAGGCTGTCAACTGTTGCGGTAACATCCCTCAGTGCATAGAGCATCTTATCAGCAGGCGCAAGGTTCTTGCTCTGTCCAATTACTGCAATTCCGTTGTTTTTAACAGTTGACATAAATTCATCTGAACTCATTTCTGTTCTGAAACCCGGAATTGATTCAAGCTTGTCTATGGTTCCGCCTGTGTGTCCAAGACCTCTGCCTGACATTTTTGCAGTAATGCCTCCAAGGGATGCCACCAGGGGTGCTACAATAAGAGTGGTCTTATCACCTACCCCGCCTGTTGAGTGCTTGTCAACAGTAGCACCGCCAAGCTCTGACAGGTCAAGGGTATCACCTGATTTAGCCATTGCATCGGTAAGAACAGCGGTTTCTCTGTCGGTCATACCCATATAGAATATCGCCATGCAGAGCGCTGACATCTGATAATCAGGAATCTCTCCGTTTGTATAACCCTTTATTACTTCGTAGATTTCTTCGTCGCTGAGTTCTCCGCCGTTTCTTTTCCTGTGTATGACATCATACATTCTCATAAGGCTATCTCCTTACAGTGAAATCGCAGTGTCAAGGGCAATCTCCATCATCTGGCCAAAGGATGTCTGGCGCTCATCCGCAGAAAGCTCCTCCCCTGTGAGGATATGGTCTGAAATAGTGCAGATTGCGATTGCGTTTTTACCTAGCAGTGCTGCATTCATATAAAGTGCAGCAGCTTCCATTTCTATTGCCATAACCCCCATCTTCGCCCAACGCTCTGTTGCGGTTTCATCTGCGTTGTAGAAGGTATCAGAAGAGAGAATATTTCCCACATGGTATCTTGCACCGTGGCTCTTGCAGTTTTCGGTTATCTTCTCAAGAAGACTGTAGCTGCAAATCGGCGCAAAGGTTCCAGGCAGCTTGTACTGAGAAGCAAAATTTGAATTTGTGCAGGCGCCCATGCCGACCACAATGTCTCTTACATGAACATCTGTATTGATAGCTCCTGCTGAGCCGATTCTGATGATATTCTCAACTTCATAAAAGGAAAACAGCTCATAGCTGTAGATTCCGATTGAGGGCATTCCCATGCCGCTTGCCATAACCGATACAGGCACGCCCTTATATGTTCCTGTATAGCCATGAATACCTCTTACATTATTGACAAGCCTGCAATTTTCGAGATATGTTTCTGCAATATATTTTGCTCTCAGAGGGTCTCCCGGCATAAGAACTGTTTTTGCAAAGTCTCCGACATTGGCTTTGTTGTGTGCTGTAGGCATAATTATTCTCCTTTCCTGTTTTTGATATATTCAGCAGCCAGCCTGATAATTCTGCTGGTGCCTAGTCTGTCCGCGCCGAGGCTCAGGAAGAGCTGTGCATCCTCAAGGGTGGCAATACCGCCTGCAGCCTTGATTTTAAGCGGTCTGACAACATGCTCTGCAAAAAGACTGATGTCCTCTGCCGTCGCTCCGCCTTTTGAGAAACCTGTGGAAGTCTTGATAAAGTCAGCTTTGGAAGCGCTGACAGTTTCGCACATTCTGATCTTCTCCTCATCAGTCAGAAGGCATGTTTCTATAATAACCTTCAGTAGTTTTCCTCCGCATGCATCCTTGACAAGGTTGATTTCATCAAGGATTCTTTCATAGTTTCCTTCTTTCAGGTCTCCGAGGTTAATAACCATATCGATTTCATCCGCGCCGTTTTTGACAGCATCCTCGGTTTCAAAGCATTTGACTGCAGCAGTCGAATAGCCGTTTGGAAATCCGATAACCGTACAGACAGGAATTCTGCCGCCCACATATTCTGATGCGCGTTTTACGAATGAAGCAGGAATACATACGGAAGCTGTACCGTATTCCATTCCCTCATCACAGATTTTTCTGATTTCCTCCCATGTGCAATCCTGTCTCAGCAAGGTATGGTCACAGGCGGAAAGGATTCTTTTGATATCAAACTCCATATAATCAACCCCGATTTTTTATTGATATTTGATTTTTATTATGATATTATAAGAAAAAAGATTCAAAGGCGGTGTATTATGGAAAACTTTGAAGAGAAGTTTTTGGAAGAGCTGACTAAAGCAAGAGCCAGACTCGAGGGCAAGGAAGCTTACGATGACGAGGCTATTGCAAAGGAATTCGATCCTGAGGTAAAGTACGAAAAGACCGATGATACAAAGCCTGAAGAGAAAGCTCAGCCCAAAGAAGAAAAGGCACCTGAAAAGCAGCCTGTTGCTGAGGTAAAGAAGGAAGAGCCTGCTGCACCTGCAAAAGCTGCCGCAGGTGAGAAAAAGAAGCCGAACTCTGAAAAGCTGGCTGTTATCTGGGGCGGCGCTTCTGTAGCGATAGCTTTCATTCTTTCCTGTGTTGAAATGCTCGTTGACAGCAAGGCTTACGCCTGGCAGGCAGCAAAAGCTTATCTGCCTTTTATCGGAATCGTGCTCGGCGCCAGTGCTGTCATTTTCGGCGCAGTGCTCATCAAGAAGGGCAAAAAGGGTGCTGTCCCCCTCGCTCTCGGAATGCTCGCTATCCTTGTGGCAGTCATATTGACTTCGTTCTAATTTTTCAGCAGAACTTGGATTTCTCAAGTTCTGCTGATTTTTTATATATTGGCTTCTATAACTTTTCCCGCTTCCAGAGATTTCTTAACGTCGATTATTCTCTGATTGCGTGAACCTCTGAAAACAAGCTCCAGACTGCGCTGGCTGATTTCAAAACGTCCATCGACAAGAGTGTCGCACATCTCAAGAAGCTTTATCCATGCTTCCCTGGTTTTGCCGCCTTCAAGCAGCTGCTCGAAGGTATATCCGCTGTATGCAAAAATACTGTATCCAAGGGCTCTGACCTTTTCTGCAAAATCCAGCAGCGCTTCTGCCTGGTCAAAGGGCTCGCCGCCTGACAAGGTAATTCCCTTTATAAGCGGATTTTTCTGAATCTGAGGAATGAGATTGTCAGTTTCCTCAAAATATCCTCCCTCAGGATCGTGTGTCTGAGGATTATGACACCCCTCACAGTTGTGTCTGCATCCCTGAGTGAAAAGTACAAAACGGAATCCCGGTCCGTCCACAATCGACTCGGGCTCAATTCCCGAAAGCTTGATTCTGCTCACAGTAGTACCTCCGATTATCACTTGTTATCGTCGTTTCGAGCTTCCTTGATAATTGTTCTGGCAAGAGCAGCAAGAGAAGCTTTCATATAGGGGTACACATACAGAATTGGGAAAATAAGAATACATGAGATCATAAGAGGAATAAAGCTTATAATAAGCGCTATAACTCTGCCTGTCTGCCCCGACATAAGCTCCTTGGAGCGGGCAAAGCAGGAGTTGATCTGTCTGAATCCGCCGCCAAAATCGTTCATTGAAGCAAAAAGATATTCAGCAAGGAAATATTTGAGCATGAGAAGTACATAAAGTACAACGCCAAGCAAGGCAAGTACAGCGGTAACAGCCAGATAAAGAAACGCCTTCTGCATATCTTCCTCAATTCCGCTGTTGTAATAGATTGTAAACTGATAGATCGAAAGGCTCAGTGCGGCAATAGCAGCAAGAAAAGCCACCAGACCGTATGCTATCTGACGTATCAGCTGACCTATTTTAAAGAAAACAAGTGAAATATATCCTTCGTTGGAGCCAAAATAGAAGAACATCTTTCTCAGATGGGTTCTTGAACCCTTTGCCACGCTGTAATACCACTTGGTCTCGCCCATTTCAAGCGGCGAAAGGATAACAAATCTCACAAGCAGGAATAACAGCATGATCATACCGCTGAGCATGAAGGAATCGCTGGTAACAGCACTTACTATCTCAGCAGAAAAGCTGCCTATACCATCCAGTGCCTCGTCGGAAATAGATATTTCCTTTATGATGCCGTAACCTGAAAGGAGCGAATTAATAAGCTGCTCAGCAAGATAGATGCTGAGGGATGCCATAAGAAGAAATCCCATGGCTACAAACGCCTTGAACCAGTTTCGCGAAAGCTGCGCCTTGGCTGTAGTCTTTATTGATTTTGGAGTAACCAATATATACACCTCATTTCACCTTAAATTATATCAGAGCATTCAGGGTATTTCAATCGGTTTTTGTAGCAGGAATAATTATTCGCCGACCCAGCTCATGCTGCGTTCAACGGCTCTGTGCCAGAGCTGTATCTGTTTTTCAGCAGCTTCGCGGCTGACGGAAGGTTCAAAACGTCTGCCAAGCTCCCATACAGAGCGCAGCTCCTCAAGGTCGTGCCAGATACCTGCACCGATTCCTGCAAAATACGCAGCACCGAGAGCAGTAGTTTCAACAAAGGAAGGTCTTACAACATCAAGACCCAGCAGGTCTGCCTGCAGCTGCATTACAAAGCGGCTGTTGCTTACCCCGCCGTCAACCTTGATTTCTGTAAGGCTGATGCCTGAATCCTTTTCCATAGCTCTGAAAAGGTCGTAGCACTGAAGTGCTATACTTTCAAGCACCGCGCGGGCAATATGCTTATTCGAAGTTCCTCGGGTTATTCCAAGCAGAACACCCCTTGCATACATATCCCAGTAAGGCGCACCCAGACCTGTAAAGGCAGGAACAAAGCTGAGGCCGTAGCTGTTATCGACTTCCTCAGCAAAGGCATCTGCCTGCTGCGGAGATTCAATTATATGAAGCTCATCGCGAAGCCACTTTATCGCACTGCCTGCATTGAAGGCACTGCCCTCAAGAGCATATGTAACCTTGTCTCCCAGCTGCCAGCAGACTGTTGTCAGAAGTCCGCTTTCGGAAACTATAGGCTTGTCTCCTGTATTCATAAGAATAAAGCAGCCTGTGCCATAGGTGTTCTTTGCGCTGCCTTCTTCAAAGCAGCACTGACCGAAGGTCGCCGCGTGCTGGTCTCCTGCAATGCCTGTAATGGGAATTTCCGCACCCAGTATGGATTCAACACTTGTTCCGAAATATCCTGCACTTGCCCTGACTTCAGGCAGTGATTCTCTTCTGACACCCATAATGTCAAGAAGCTTATCATCCCAGTCTCTCTTATGAATGTCAAAAAGCATCGTGCGCGAAGCGTTGGTGATGTCGGTTGCGTGAACCTTTCCCCCTGTAAGATTCCAGAGAAGCCAGGAATCAACTGTACCAAAGCAAAGGTCTCCCTCTTCATTGAGCCGTCCTGCTTCAGGCACATTATCAAGTATCCACTTCATTTTGGTACCGGAGAAATAGGCGTCTATAATAAGACCTGTTTTCTCTTTTATATAGTCCGCAGTGCCGTCAGCCTTGAGCTTCTCACAGAAAGGCGCACTGCGTCGGCACTGCCATACAATGGCATTATATACGGGCTTGCCCGTTGAGCGCTGCCATGCAATTACTGTTTCACGCTGGTTGGTAATTCCTATTGCAGCAATTTCATCAGCTGTGATTCCCGCATCGCTCATTGCCATTCTGGCAGAATTCATCTGAGATGAAAGAATCTCCATGGGATTGTGCTCAACAAAGCCCGGCTGAGGGAAAATCTGCTCAAACTCCTCCTGATAGCTGCCGACGGCCTTGCCATCTGTATCAAAAATTATGCATCTGGAACTGGTTGTTCCCTGGTCCATAGCCATTATATATTTTTTATCAGGCATAAAAACGCCTCCCGAAATTTGATATTTTTTACATTATACCACAGAAAAATCTACTTTCAAGATATCATCAACGTATAAACCAAAAACGGCAGGATATTTTCCTGCCGTTTGAATCAGTACGAATATATGTCCAGAGGTGAGGTTACAAGCTCGACTTCGTCCATTGTATCTATAAAGGCAATCGCCTTGCCGGTACCTGAAACAACACAGCTCTGCGGATCATGAGCAACATATACGTTAAGTCTTGTTTTTCTTGAAATCATCTTATCAAGACCGTAGAGCATAGCGCTGCCGCCTGTGAGAACAAGACCGTGGTCATAAAGGTCAGCTACAAGCTCAGGAGGTGCATCTTCTATAACGCTCTGGATTGCTCTGCAGATGTAAATGCACTGCTCCTCAAGAGCTTCGATAAGCTCATCGGAAGTGGCTTCCGCCTGTCTTGGCATGCCGCTTCTTGCATCTCTGCCCTTTATGATGGAGGTCAGCAGCTTATCTCTTGGAACAACTCCGCCGATTTCCTTTTTAAGATTCTCAGCAGTTCGAGGTCCTATGATAAGATTGTGATCTCTTCTGACCTGCTTTATGATTGCATCGTCAAATTTATTGCCTGCATGCTTTACAGAGGTAGAAACAACAGTATTATTAAGAGAGATAATACCTACATCTGCCGTACCGCCGCCCACATCACAGACTATCTGTCCGAAGGGCTGAGAAATATCAAGCCCTGCACCGAGGGCTGCGGCAATAACCTCGTCAATAAGACATACTTTTCTTGCTCCCGCCGCTCTGAGCGCATCGACTACCGCACGTCTTTCGACCTCGGTAATGCCGATGGGAACGCACACAACTACTCGCGGCATGAATATCTTGTTTCCGCACACTAGACGAACCAGCGCAGTCAGCATTGCTTCTGCAAGGTCATAATCGGAGATAACACCGTCTTTAAGAGGATATACAACGGCAATTCTGTCAGAGGTGCGACCGAGCATTCTGTAGGCATCGGTGCCGATTGCAAGAATCTCGTTTGTATCCCTGTCAACTGCGACAACAGCAGGCTCCTTGAGCACAATGCCCCTGTCGGGTGTAAATATTTTAACCATTGATGTGCCAAGATCTATACCAACATCAACGCCCATTTCCAATGACGGCACTGCACTCACCTACCTTTCTTCACATAAATATAATTATACTAAAAAACGGCTTCATGTAAAGACATAAAGCCGTTTTTTATTGTGTCGAAACTGTTAATTTAATGTAGCCTTATGGAAGACCTTCTTGCCCTTCTTGATAACTACATGTCCCTTTTCGAAGGCATCCTTGGAAACAGTCGCCTTTACATCAGCAACCTTTTCGCCGTCGATCATAACGCCGCCCTGCTCAACAAGTCTTCTTGCTTCGCCCTTGGATTTTGCAAGGGCGCAGAGTACCATAAGCTGAGTTACTTCGATTGCGCCGTCAACAAATTCACTGTCAGCAACAGCAGTTGCAGGCATGTTCTCAACATCGCCTGTGCCGCCGAAGATTGCTCTTGCTGCAGCTCTTGCCTTTTCAGCCTCTTCCTCACCGTGAACGATCTTGGTAACCTCGTAAGCAAGGATTTCCTTTGCATCGTTGAGCTTGTTATCAGTCCAACTCTCCATCTTCTCAATCTCTTCAAGAGGCAGGAAGGTAAGGAACTTCAGACACTTGATAACGCTTGCATCCTCGGTGTTTCTCCAGTACTGGTAGAAATCGTAGGGAGAAGTCTTCTTCGGGTCGAGCCATACAGCACCGCCCATGGTCTTGCCCATCTTTTTGCCGTCGCTGGTGGTCAGAAGCTGGAAGGTCATACCATATGCTTCCTTGCCCTCAACACGTCTTACAAGCTCGATGCCGCCAAGGATATTGGACCACTGGTCATCGCCGCCAAGCTCAAGTACGCAGCCGTACTTCTGATTAAGGCAAAGGAAATCGTAGCTCTGCATCAGCATGTAGTTGAATTCGATAAAGGACAGACCCTTTTCAAGTCTTGTCTTGAAGCACTCAGCGGTGAGCATTCTGTTGACAGAGAAGTGTACACCTATTTCACGGAGGAAATCGATGTAGTTAAGGTCATAGAGCCAGTCGCCGTTGTTGAGCATCATTGCCTTGCCTTCACCGAAATCGACAACATTCTCCATCTGGGAAACAAAGCATCTGCCGTTGTGAGCGATGGTTTCCTTGGTCATCATGGAGCGCATATCGGAACGACCTGAAGGGTCACCAACCATTGCTGTACCGCCGCCGATAACAGCGATAGGTCTGTGACCTGCCTTCTGCATGTGGCTCATGATTATCATCTGCAGAAGATGGCCTACATGAAGGCTGTCTGCTGTGGGGTCAAATCCGATGTAGAAGGTTACCTTTTCGTTGTTGAGAAGATCGCGGATTTTGTCTTCGTGGGTTGTCTGAGCAATCAGACCTCTTGCTTTGAGTTCGTCGTAAACTCCCATTGTTTTCTTTCTCCTTTCGGTTTTACGGAGGAATATAAAACGCCCTCCGCATTTAATATGCAGAGGGCGTAAAATTACGCGTTACCACCTCAGTTTACCGATACCTCACGGCAATCGGCCTTAGCGAGTGACATGCATCACTCTGCGCTGTAACGTGCGCACACGAAGCTCCCTACTGTTAATTTCAGAAGCCCAACTCCGGGATGTATTTCCTCTGCCTCATCCGCTGACTTGCACCGACCGTCAGCTCTCTGAAGAATGAAGTGCAGGGTACTTCTTCCCTTCACAGTTATTAGTTGTATTTAATCACAAAGCGCAGGCTTTGTCAATAAATAAATCAATAGTAATCATCGTAGAAATCGTCAAAGTCGCTTCTGTTTCCGCGTCTCTGACTCTGATACTGCTGTCTGGGAGGCTGTCTGTCATAGCGCTGGGGCTGGCGGGCATCACGCTGTCCCTGACGGCTGTAATCATCGTAGTAGTTGCCGTCCTGATAGTAGCCCTCGTCCTCGTAGTAGCCCTCATCCTCATAATAGCCTTCTTCTTCAAAATAGCCATCATCGGGTTGATTGCCGTAGTAATCATCGTAGCCGTAATCATCTTCCACAAATCTGCCGAGGTCGCGGCGTCTTGCGGGAGGCGGAGGCGGGGGATTTCTGTAGGGTGCGCCGCCATATCCGCGGCTGCCGCCGGATGAACTCTTCTTGCTGCCGCCCATGCTTGCAATCATGAATATGCAGGCGCCGATCACAATAGCAATTACAACACCTATAAGTATCCAGATAAGAGGTGATGTACCTTCGTTATCTGAGCCTGAACCTTTATTGTTATTGACGATGGATGAAACAGCTTCGGGAACACTGCTTACAGGCTCCTGAGGAATATATCCCGCTATGTTATCGCTGTCGGAAATCTCGTCATCCTCTTCTTCAACAGGGGGCTGAGATTCAACATCAGAGGAAACGACAGGCTCTCCGACAGTGATTATCAGCGTTGTGCTGATAGTAGTGCCGGGTGCCGAAACTGTAATGTCAAATATATTTTCGCCATCTTCAAGGGATACCTTCTCGAGGAATATCTTGTCGGAAGTAAGCTCCAGGGTTTCTGCAGTTTCGCCGCGCTTACCCATGGTGACCTTTTCCTCGCTGCGTGTCTTCAGTTTGATTCTGCAGGAGGTTGTACCCTCAGGCAGTACATATGTATAACCGCTTTCGTTGTTGCCTTCTGCAGCAACTGAATCAACCGAAACCGATTCAAGCTTCGTTTCAAAGACAGTCTGAACAAGATTGAAAACAAGGATGCTTTCCTTATCACCCTTTTTGATTTTGATTTTGTAGGTCGTGGATTTATATTTGTTTGAAGCTTCAAACTCAAGAGTTGCAGTGTACAGGCTGCCGTCAGCTTCAAACTCAACACCGTCACAGGTAACTGTAGCTCCGCTGACACTCTTGATGTTTATCTCCAGGCTCTTCATCCACAGGGGAATTGAGACATTTGCAGTATAGGCATCAGAAATCTCGCCAAACTTTATCACCTGATTATAAAGCTTGTTATTCGAGCCGTAACAGAATACCTGCTTTACCTCAACGCCGTTGCTTTGTGCAGTGGTGGAGGTTGTCGAGGTTGTTGAAGTAGTTGACGTTGTTGTTGCCGTAGTGCTGGTTGTTGAAGTTGTCGAGGTTGTTGAAGTTGTCGATGTGGTCTCCGATGATTCAGAAGTATCTTCAGAAGCCAGAACTGCAGAAGCAGAGCCAATCTGCAGGGAAAACAACAATATCACACTCATAATAAAGGCAATAAAACGTTTGTTTCCAAATAACATATTAAGCCCCCAAATGTATAAAATCAGCATAAACTTAACTGCATTTTATCACACTCAGTCTGCAACTTCAATATTTATCTGTTAACTTTTTATGTAATTAGCCCCACAGGGGGCTTTCTCTATATCTTCTCTTTTATTGCCTTCAGCGCACTTTTCTCAAGCCTGCTGACCTGAGCCTGCGATATGCCGATTTCCTTTGCCACTTCCATCTGGGTTTTCCCCTGCAGAAATCGCAGAGACAGGATGTTTTTTTCTCTGTCTCCAAGATTTTTTATCGATTCCCTGATGGATATTTCCGAAAGCCAGTTGCCTTCGTCATTGTTGTCTCCTATCTGGTCGATTATTGATACCGAATCTGCGCCGTCAGAATAAACAGATTCATAGAGGGAAACAGGCTCTACAATCGCTTCCAGAGCCATTACAACGCTTTCTCTGGGCATTTCAAGCTCGACGGAAATCTCCTCTATCGTCGGCTCCCTGTCGAGCTTCAGCGTAAGCCTCTCCTTGGCCTGCATCGCCTTATACGCGGTATCCCGCAGCGAGCGGCTTACTCTTACAGAGTTGTTGTCCCTTAAATATCGTCGGATTTCTCCGATTATCATCGGCACTGCGTAGGTAGAAAAGCGCACCTGCTGGGACAGGTCAAAATTATCGATTGCCTTTATAAGTCCGATACAGCCGACCTGAAAGAGGTCATCAAGGTTTTCTCCTCGGTTTGTAAATCTCTGAACCACACTCAGCACCAGCCTGAGATTTCCGTTTACAAGAGCATCCCTTGCGCTCATGTCCCCTGCCGCACTTTTCCTCAGCAGCTCATTCTTCTGTGCTTCCGTCAGAAGACTGAGCTTACCCGTGTTCACACCGCAAACTTCTACCTTGTAATATTGCATCTGCTGCAGCTCCCCGTCATATTTTACACTATGATTATTGCCGCAGCGAAGCTATTAAATTCAGCGTACAAAAGAAAAAGCAGCGATAAAAATCGCTGCTTTCATATTATGTAATTACTGAACTCTGTTTGCAAAGGGGTGGCATCTGTCATAAACATCGGAAAAACTATTCTTCTTTACGATGTTTGCATATAGCTGTGTAGATGAGATATCAGCATGACCCAGCATCTTCTGCAGGTCGTGAAGGGATGCGCCGTTCTGATAAAGATGCATTGCAAAGGAATGTCTCAGTGTGTGAGGAGTTATTTCCTTGTCGATTTTTGCTTCCTCGGCGTAGTTCTTAACGATTTTCCAGAAGCCCTGTCTTGTGAGTCTTTGCCCGTTTAAATTGATAAAGAGTGCATCAGCGCTGGTATCTGTAGCCAGCATGGGACGGATATTTGTAAGATAGTGGCTCATGGCAGCAACTGCAGCAGGATGCATGGGAACAGTTCTCATGGTCTTTCCGCCGCGGCAGATGATCTCGCCTCTCTCACCCTTTGAGCATTTAACGTCATTGACATCAAGATTGATAAGCTCAGAAACCCTGATTCCTGTGGCGTAAAGAACCTCAAGCATTGCCTTGTCACGAGCGCCCTTGGGCTCTTCGGAATTGGGCATTGACAGAAGAAGTCTAATTTCCTTGTCATTGAGAATTTCAGGCAGCTTTTTCTCTGTCTTTTCAAGCTTTATATTCTTTGCAGGATTTGTTTCAACAGCGCCGATCATAATAAGATATTGATACAGAGCCCTTATGGAAGCAACTGTTCTTGTGATGGTGGCAGCGGATTTATTCGCATTCTTAAGCTCTTCAACAAAGCCCTCAACAACCGCAGTATCAGCAGCAGTCAGCTCAACGCCCTCCTGCTCAAGGTATTCAAGGTATCTGGACACATCTCTCGAATAGGATTCCAGAGTATTGTCAGCAACAGCCTTCTTTTCCACAAGATAAGTCTTGAAACTATTCAATATCGTACTTCCCATAATTTTAAACCTCCGTTTTCAGACAGGAGCAACCGCCTTATAAATCACTGAAAAGGTTACATCCAGTCCACCTGAAAAAATAATAACGAAAATGTATATAAACAGAGATGCCAATCCCTGTTTGCGGCAAAACCAGAGACGTCTGTCGCCATCTGAAGACAGCTCCGTCAGACGGGCTGCAAGCATAATGATTGCGCAGCCTGAGGCTATCATACCAGGCAGCAGCACAATAAGGGAAAATCCCATTCCACTGAACCCTGAATCGCAGGCAATGGCAGAAACAAGCGCGCCGTCGCCAAGACCAAGACACAGAACAATGCAGCTGTTAAGAAGCAGACCTGCCCTCGTCACTGCAAAAAAACAGATTACAACAAGAATCACAAAATACGGCAGAACTGAATCTGTAAAAATCGCAAGGGCTTCATGACTGAGCCTTGAATCGACAAGGTTAAACGTATAAGTCGCTATAGTCCCGCTGATTCTGTCACTTTTCTGAACAAAACCACCTGCAGCAAAGCCGACAGAAAACAAAAACGCAAAAACAAAAATCCAGATACCGTAACGTCTTTTATTATTTATACTTTTCATAACACACCTGCTTTCACAGATATGTTATGAAGAATCAGGAAATTTTATTCTTTGCCAAGCTCATTGGCTCTGTCAGTACAAGCCTGCATTGCGCCTTTGATAATATCCTCAAAGCCTGATGCGTAGAAATGCTCAAGAGCCTTTGCTGTGGTACCTCCCTTTGAGGTGACCTTGTCCATGAGGGTCTGCAGGTCATCGCCGGAATTTAAGATCATCTTTGCACTGCCTGCCATAGTCTGTGCAAAAAGAAGCTTTGCAGAATCAAAACTTATTCCGACCGACTCAGCATACTCACACACAGCCTTTGCAAAAAGGAAGAGAAATGCAGGAGAAGAACCGCTGACAGCGATTACTTCGTTCATCTTTGATTCATCAAGCACCACAAGCTCGCCGCTGCATTCAAAGAGTGAGCAGGCAGCTCTGAATTCCTCATCTCCTGTATTTGAGCATCTGCAAGCAGCAGCAGCACCGCAGCCCAGGAGAATCGGAGTGTTGGGCATAACGCGGACAACCATGGCTTCCTTACCTATTACAGACTTTATTCTGTCGGTGGAAATACCTGCTGCGATAGAGACAAATGTAACACCGCTGATATCGGTCTTTGCAATTTCAGAGAGGACATCATTATAATTATTGGGCTTGACCGAAAGAACAACCATATCACAGAATCCTACAAGCTCTGCAATACAGGAGCATTTATTGATATCATTGCTCTCTCTGAACTCGTCGATCTTGACATCTATCACATCATAAGCATAAATATCGCTGTCAGATACAACACCTGCTCTGATAACACCGGACGCAATAGCCGATGCCATATTACCGAATCCTATAAAACCAAGCCTCATTATATCACCCTTAATTGACTGAAATTCTGTAAACATAATAATAACTACAAGTTAATGTACAAACAAACGCAAATAACAACTATATCTAGTGCATAAAAACCCATGCAATTCAAAAAAGCGCGTAACCATGGGGTTTTTCGAGGGTTATTACGCTCTGTATTGTGAAACTTGCGTTTTGTTAAGTCTTCATTCGCTTCAAATGTATTTTAATACACATTAACTATTATGTCAACAAAAATTTATGTAAAGCCTAAAAGTTTATCCCGCCCGACTGTGTTTGGAAAACCAAATTTCGTCAAACGGGATGATTGTTTACATATCTAAACTATCTGATTTTTCTACCATATCTGCCATTGCCGCCAAGATACCCTCCACAACATCCTGATAAAATCATCAGAGCGAATTTTAGAATCGCAGACTCCCCTATCGCAAAATCCGATGCAAAACAGCCCGCAATAAAAATTATCAGAGACACCGCAGCTCCGATTACCGCACCGCAGATAAGCCCCCTTTTCCCTATCTTCTGCGCGCAGAAATACCCACCGATAAAACATCCCAGTATCAGCGCGAGAAAAGTAACCGGAACAACCGCAACATTTATTATGCATTCAAGCAGCGAAAAAAGTGCAGAGGTCAGACAGATGATAATAAGTATAACCCCTATCGATACAGCTACTCCCAGCGCAACAGGACGCACACAGGTAATTTTTCTTTCTCTTGAAAATCTGTTGGAAGACATAAAATAACCCCCTGCAAAAAGAATGGTACCAACCTTTTAATTGGTTAATACTATTCTTTTTACAGGGGGTTTATGATAGGATAAATAAAATTACTTCTTAAGGAAGCTGAAGAGACCCTTCTTCTTGGTTGCAGCGTCGTCAGTCTGAGCAGCCTCTTTGATGGTGTTGTTCTGAAGGATAGCCCAACGCATGAACTTGATCTTGTTCTTCTCAGCGCCGGTCTCGATGATGATGGAATCGTCATCCTTGATGCTGACTACACGGCCGCAGATACCGCCGATAGTGGTGATGTCGTCGCCGACCTCGATGTTCTTCTTCATTTCTTCCTCAGCCTTGCGCTTCTTCTGCTGGGGACGGATCATAAAGAGATAGAGAAGACCGAAAAGCAGAGCATAGATGATAAGCATGGGAGCCATGGACTCACAGGCATTAACAGGAGCAGTACCCTCTGCGCCGTTTGCTGCTGCATCGCCGGCTGTTGCTGCTGCGTCCTCAAGAATAAGTGCTGCACTGTTGATAGCGGAAAGAAGTTTGTTAGTCATTGATGTACCTCCAAATATTTTGTACTTTGATGATTATAGCAAATTCATTCGCGTAAAGCAATAGCAAAAACCAAATCTTATAAAACAATCACCTCATGCCCTGGATAAAGGTGTATTTTGTCTGATTCCAGTTGGTTTTAAGAGAGAAATACTTGTTCACCTCACTGCTGTAGTCAGGACCCACAAGCTCCACACAGAAGCCCGGGTTACCGGTCTTGTATCTGAACCAGTTTTCAAGTCCGCCGCCGAGATTTTTAAGCGGCGTAGCACCGCAGAGACCGAATCCGCAGACATCCTTCAATCTGTTGGAAAGCTTTCTGTCAAAGTTGGTTATGCTGTTGTAGCAGTCAGCCCAGTACACAAAATAACCCTTGCAGTGCATGGAGAAAAGCCATTCAAAGTCATTGTTTTCAACGAGCTTTACGATAGCCTGGGTCTCAGGCTCTGAGTTTTCGCTGGGGCCTCTGTAGTCTGATTCATCGGGCTCAGCGGGGCTCGAAATTATCTGATCCCAGCGGAAGGGGAAGTTTCTGTTAAGGTTTACGCCGTTGGCGTTGCTCTTATAATCCTCCCGCACTACATCGGAGAGAGTGTCGGTATAAAGGGGCATCTCCCCTGCGTTTACTATATCAAGTCCGTCGGGATTGAGCAGCGGTACGATGTAAAGAGTGTATTCATCCAGCATTTTCCTGAGATTATATGAACCGAATTTTCCGCTCTTTGAATAATAGGCAGCAGCATACTCTTCTATGCAGCGCATGGTAAATACCACTGCAATATCTTCCTTTGCATGAAGTCCGGCAACAATGCAAGCCTTTTTATCGCCCTTTCCCAGTTTGAGAAGGGTTATATCCTTGCCCTTTACGCTGGAGCCGATGACCTCAGTCGAAATAAGTTCGGGATAGAAATCTCTGAGATAACCGACAGATGCGTAAATATCCTTTGAAGTCGGCTTTGACATATAGTCAAAAATCTGCACCGAAACACTGCAACTGGATTTCTTCCCGTTATAGGTCGTAACAGTGATTTTTGCTGAGCCTCTGCCAAGACCCGTGATCACGCCGTCTTCAGATACCGAAGCCACAGCAGGATTGCTCGATTCAAAAGTGTAGCCGTTGCAGACAGCACCGTCACTGATTTTGACTTTTGCCGTAACAGTCTCTCCGCCGTAAAGGAAGTCATCACCAACAGTTATCGAAACAGAGGACGGTGCTTTTCCCACAGACACATCACAGGCAGCGCTGGCGCCTGAGTAAGCAGTTGCGGTAATCCTGCAAACACCTGCTCCCACCGCCGACACATTGCCGTTCTGATCAACTGTTGCCACCGATTCATTGTCAGACGAAAAAGTCGGCGCAATCTCATTGTAAGCCCCTTCAGGCAGTGACGCCTCAAGCACAGCACTTTCTCCGATACCCATGGTAAGGCTTTGCTTTGAAAGCATTACCGCAGAAGGAGATTCCGAAACGCCGACAGTAAAATAAACACTGTCGCATCCGTATGCGCTGACCTTAATTGAGGTCTCTCCCTCAGAAGCAGCAGTAACTGTACCTTTTTCGTCAACCGTCGCAACAGACGGATTCTCGCTTTCGAAGGTTACTTCAGCACCGCCCGAAACATTCGGACTTATCTGCGCGGTAAGACCCTCACCAAGTAAAGCGTGGCTGCTGTCGAGGGTGATAACCGAGCGCGACACAATGCTGACAGCACACTTTGCAACGGTTTTTCCGTCCTTTTCAGCAGTGACAGTTACATCACCCGATTCATCGCAGTAAATAACACCGCCGCTTACAAATGCATTATCGCCGTCAAAGCTCCATTCAAGGTCGGAAGCCTTGTAGCCGCTGCCCTCAAGCAGGGATTGACAGTCAACAGTATCTCCTGTTGTTACCGTCAGCGACTGAGACATAAGCTTTTTGCCGATTTCAAGAGCATCGAAATGGTCATTGAGTTTAAACTGAGCAATAAACAGCAGTATGCAGGCTGCAATGCAGCCGATTAATCTGAGTATTTTTGCAGGTCTCATTATTTATTCCCCCCAAAAATTGACGTAACTATATTACAACAATCTTTTATCTTCGTCAATATTTGGCAGACAAAAAGGGCTTGCCGAAAGGCAAACCCTTTTATAATCATCATATTCTGGTAGCAATTGTGGGAAGCAGTCTGTTATACAGCTCATCAAAGCTGTCATTGTCAAGAGCATCGCGTATCTGGGTCATCAGGTTGTTGTAGAAATACAGGTTGTGCATGACAGTCAGGCGCATTGCCAGCATTTCCTTAGCCTTGATAAGATGATGAATATATGCCCTTGTATACCTTCTGCAGGTGGGGCAATCGCAGTTTTCGTCGATAGGTCTGTTATCGAGGGTGTATTTTGCATTGTTGAGATTCATGATACCCGCAGAGGTGAATACATGTCCGTGACGAGCATTTCTGCTGGGCATTACGCAGTCAAAAAGGTCAACTCCGCGCTTTACTCCGTTGAGAATATTCTCGGGGGTGCCGACACCCATGAGATAACGAATCTTATTTTCAGGCATCTCGGGCTCAACTGCATCGATAATTCTGTACATATCTTCCGCAGGCTCGCCTACAGCAAGACCGCCTATTGCGTAGCCGTCAAGGTCAAGCTCGCGAATCTGCTGCATATGCTGAATTCTCAGATCCTCAAAGGTACAGCCCTGGTTTATGCCGAAAAGAAGCTGATTCCTGTTAAGTGTAGTTTCAAGAGAATTGAGTCTTGCCATCTCCTCCTTGCAGCGAATAAGCCAGCGGGTAGTTCTCTCGCAGCTCTGACGGGAATACTCATGCTTTGCAGGGTTTTCAACACACTCGTCAAAAGCCATGGCGATAGTCGAAGCGAGGTTCGACTGGATTCTCATGCTCTCCTCAGGTCCCATGAAAATCTTGTGTCCGTCAATGTGGGAAGAGAAATACACACCCTCTTCCCTGATCTTTCTCAGGGGAGCGAGGGAAAAAACCTGAAATCCGCCGCTGTCGGTAAGAACAGGTCCGTCCCATGTGGTAAACTCACGAACACCGCCCAGAGCCTTTACATTTTCATCTCCCGGGCGAAGATGGAGATGGTAGGTGTTGCAAAGCTGTACCTGACAGCCTATTTCCTTTAAATCCTGTGCCGAAACAGCACCGCGGATTGCACCTGTGGTTGCAACATTCATAAAGCAGGGCGTCTGGAAAGTACCGTGAACAGTTACAAACTCTCCCCGTCTTGCTTTTCCGTTTTTCTTAATAAGATTAAACATCGGACACCTCATATTTTTCGTGATTAAGAAGGTAAGATTTTATATTCAGTCCGCAGGCAAAGCCCACAAGCTTACCGTTTGCTCCCACTACTCTGTGGCATGGAACAACAATGAGAATGTGGTTATTATTACACGCTCCGCCGACAGCCCTCGCAGCCTTCGGTTTTCCGATTGCAGCTGCAATCTCACCGTAGGTCATTGTACCACCAAAGGGTATCTCAAGTAAAGCGTTCCAGACACTTTTTTGAAAGGCAGTACCGTAAAACTCAACAGGCAGGTTGAATAACCGTCTTTTTCCTGCAAAATATTCAGAAAGCTGCAGCGCACACTCCGTCTGGAGCGCAGTAGCATTTTCCGTATCCGCAGGCATATCGGTAATTTCTATTTCCGTAATCGCTCGTCCGTTATCCTTTATTATGAGATTTCCGATGGGTGAATCTATAACCATAAATCAAAGCCTCACTGAAACAGGACCGGCCTGCGTCCGGGCTGGAAAAATCTTAGTACATTCCCATGCCGCCTGTGGGGTCAGCAGGCATTGCAAAAGCAGGCTCCTTCTTGTCGGTGACAATGGACTCGGTTGTGAGAACCATTGCAGCAACGGAAGCTGCGTTCTGAAGTGCGGAACGTGTGACCTTGGTGGGGTCAACGATACCCTCTTCGATAAGGTTGACGTACTGATCCGTTACGAAGTTGTAGCCGTAGCCGATTGTGCCGTTTCTGAGGATATTGTCAACAATGACAGAACCCTCAAGACCTGCGTTCTCTGCGATCTGGCGTACAGGTGCCTCAAGAGCCTTGAGAACGATCTTAGCACCGATCTTCTCGTCGCCGTCAAGAGAATCAACCGTTGCGGTAACAGCAGGAATAGCATTGAGCAGTGCAACGCCGCCGCCTGCTACGATACCCTCTTCAACTGCAGCCTTGGTAGCTGCAAGAGCATCTTCGATTCTCAGCTTCTTTTCCTTCATCTCAACCTCGGTAGCAGCACCGACACGGATAACAGCTACGCCGCCTGCGAGCTTTGCAAGACGCTCCTGGAGCTTCTCCTTGTCAAACTCGGAGGTAGTGGTCTCGATCTGGCTTCTGATCTGAGCAACTCTGCCCTTGATGCTGTCAGCATCGCCTGCGCCGTCAACAATAACGGTGTTCTCCTTGGTGACCTTGACCTGACGTGCTCTGCCCAGCTGGCTGATGTCGGTATCCTTGAGGGTAAGACCGATATCCTCGCTGATAACAGTACCGCCTGTAAGGATTGCAATATCCTGAAGCATTTCCTTTCTTCTGTCGCCGTAACCGGGAGCCTTGACGCATACGCAGGTAAAGGTGCCGCGAAGTCTGTTGACAAGGATGGTGGAAAGTGCATCGCCCTCGATGTCCTCAGCAATGATAACAAGCTTCATGCCTGCCTTTACAATCTGCTCAAGAAGAGGCAGGATTTCCTGAATATTGGAAATCTTCTTATCGGTGATAAGAATGAAAGCATCATCAAGAACAGCCTCCATCTTATCGGTATCAGTAACCATGTAGGGAGAGATGTATCCGCGGTCAAACATCATACCGTCAACGATATCGATATCGGTAAGAGCGGTCTTGCTCTCTTCAACAGTGATAACTCCGTCAGCAGTAACCTTCTCCATTGCGTCAGCGATAAGCTGACCGATAACCTCATCGGCAGAGGAAACAGAAGCAACTCTTGCAATGTCCTGAGAGCCGCTGACTGCCTGAGAATTAGCCTTTACTGCCTCAACAGCAGATTCAACAGCGATTGCAATACCCTTCTTTACAAACATGGGGTTTGCGCCGCCTGTTACGTTCTTCATGCCTTCGCGGACAAGTGCCTGTGCAAGGAGAGTAGCGGTGGTGGTACCGTCACCTGCAACGTCATTTGTCTTGGTTGCAACTTCCTTTACAAGCTGAGCGCCCATATTTTCAAAAGCGTCGTCAAGCTCGATTTCCTTTGCAATGGTAACACCGTCATTGGTGATAAGCGGTGCGCCGAACTTCTTGTCAAGAACAACATTTCTGCCCTTGGGACCAAGGGTGATTTTAACGGTATCGGCAAGCTGGTCAATGCCTGCCTGCAGTGCTTTTCTGGCTTCTTCGCCCTGCTTTAAAATCTTAGCCATGAAATTTCCTCCTTATTCGCAGACTGCGAGAATATCAGACTGAGAAACGATGGTATACTCAACGCCGTCAATCTTTATCTGAGTGCCTGCGTACTTGTTGATAACAACTTTTTCACCGACATTTACGATCATTTTGACTTCATTTCCGTCAACAACTCCGCCGGGACCGACTGCAACAATCTCTGCCACCTGAGGCTTTTCCTGTGCGTTGCCGGGAAGAACAATACCGCCTGCGGTAACCTCCTCAGCTTCGGTCATTTTGAGTACAACTCTGTCAGCTAAAGGTCTGAGTGTCATATATATTCCTCCTGTAAAATTGATAACCGGTTTTTAGCACTCACGCATGTCGAGTGCTAACATGTATAATATTTTAATCATATCTGTGTAAAAATCAAGCCTTTTTTGTAATCAGTCTGACTTTTAACAATTTGGTAATATTATCCTATTTTCCCTCTGCTCTTTTGGCTAAATAGGCAGGGGGAACGATGAATCTGATGGCAGAAGGCACCAGCTCAAGGGTAATGGAATCCTTGGTATAGCACTCGCCGTCAATATTGACTACTGCGGGCTTTTTCGATTCAATGTGCATCTTGCTGCCGCGGCGCAGATACATTATCTTTTTAAATCTTCTCTTGTTTACATATGTACCCTTTTTATAAGGTCCGATGAGAAATGGAATCTTTAAAAACGGTACTGACTTTATAAGGACAAAATCAAGAACTCCGTCGGTAGGGTCTGCCATGGGAGCGCTGTGGTATCCGCCGCCGTAGCAGATGCCGCTGGCTGCGAGGGTAAACATGAATTTGCCCTCTATAACCTCTTTGTCGTCGATGGTGATTTTAAGGTCATTATCCCTTTTTCCGAAAATACACTTTACCATCGCCTTGTCATATGCCTTGCCGCCTGCATACTTACCTGAACGGATATATTTTACCGCCTGGTCGCAGATAATCGCATCGAGACCCATAGAGGTGATGTTGATACTGTAGCGCTCACCTGTCTTTATAAGGTCAACCCCTACGCTGTCGGAGAGAACATAGTTTTCAAGGTCAAAGAATTCCTTCTTCTCGCCATAGCATTTTACATAGTCATTGCCCGAACCGCAGGGCAGGCAGCCAAGCTCTACATTGTCAAAGCCGACAATACCGTTGAGCACTTCTGAAAGGGTACCGTCTCCGCCGCAGGAAAAGATGCGCACTGCATCGCCCTTTTCAGCACACTGACGTGCAAGCTCAGAGGCATGGTCAACGCCCTGAGTGACAAGAACCTCGTATTCGAGACCCTTGCTCTCGCAGAATTCTCTGACAACGCTGTCGTAATTTTCAAGATTCTTTGTATCTCCTGCAACGGGGTTAATAATGAAACAGTACCTCAAAGAGCCCACTCCTTATTTATAATATGTGTACAGCTGACATTTTATCATACCGTTGTACAATTTTCTTCTTTTATCAGCTTTTCTTCCGAAAATCTTCTCAAATTGCTCATCCGGGCATATAATACTGTAGCTCCAGCCGTCTTTTCTGATGAATTTTCTGCCCATCGCCCTGTAAAGCTCAACAGCTTCACTGGCATCAAGAAGTCTTTCTCCGTAAGGCGGATTGCAGATTACAACAGCTTTTTCAGCTTCGTGTCTGAAATCGCGGATATCTCTGAGAGAAAATTCTATCCTGTCAGCAACACCTGCCTTTGCTGCGTTAGCTTTTGCAATTGCAAGGGTATTGGCATCGATATCAAAGCCCTGTGCGGAAAATCCCGAATCTCTGTTTATAAGACTGTGGGCTCTCTCGCTCTCTTCGCTCCAGACAGAGGAAGGAATCTCTCTGTACCTCTCCGCAGCAAAACGTCTGTTAAGACCGGGGGCGATATTCAGCGCCTTCAGCGCAGATTCAATAAGAAGTGTGCCTGAGCCGCAGCAGGGGTCGATAACATGAGTATCCCGTCTTACAAAGGAGATATCCGCAATGGCTGCCGCAAGTGTTTCCTTTATAGGAGCAACAGCACCCTCGCGCCTGTAGCCGCGCTTGTGAAGTCCCTCGCCTGAGGTCTCAAGCATCATGCAGACATTGTCCTTATATATAAGGAAAGCAATCTGCTTTTTTGTGCCTGTCTCCTCAAGCCAGTTTACCTTATACCTCTGCTTGAGATTTTCAACAATAGCCTTCTTGATTATCTTCTGGCAGTCGGGAATACTGTGCAGCTTTGAATTAATAGAGCTGCCCTTAACGGGAAAAGCATCGGTCTTACCTATCCAGCGCGACCAGTCAAGAGCCTTTGTTCTTTCAAAAAGCTCATCAAAGGAAAAGGCATCAAATCTGCCCAGCAGTATTGCAATGCGCTCGGAATATCTGGAGCAGATATTTGCACGGGCAAGGATGTTCTCGTTTCCCGAAAAGAAAACTCTGCCGTTTTCCGCCAGTACATTTTCTGCATCCATTCTTTTAAGTTCATTGGAAGCAAGCCCCTCAAGCCCCATCAGGCAGGGAGCAACCATTAATATATCACTCATTCGAAATTACCCAGGTTTCCAAGGCTCTGAGCCTTGAGATATGCATTGATGAATCCGTCGAGGTCGCCGTCCATGACAGCGTTGATATTGCCCATTTCAAAGCCTGTTCTGTGGTCCTTTGCAAGGGTGTAGGGCATGAAAACATAGGAACGTATCTGGCTGCCCCAGGCGATTTCCTTCTGAACGCCCTTGATATCTTCGATCTTTTCGAGATGCTCGCGCTGAGTGATCTCAACGAGCTTCGAAACAAGCATCTTCATTGCAACATCCCTGTTCTGGTGCTGGCTGCGCTCATTCTGGCAGGCAACAACGATGCCTGTGGGAAGATGGGTTATTCTGACCGCAGAGTCGGTTGTATTGACGTGCTGACCGCCTGCACCGCCTGAACGGTAGGTGTCAACCTTCAGATCCTCGGGCTTGATGGTGATGTTGACATCATCGGAAATTTCGGGCATAACCTCAAGAGACGCAAAGGAGGTGTGTCTTCTTCCCGAGGAATCAAAGGGAGAAACACGCACAAGGCGGTGAACGCCCGATTCGCATTTGAGATAGCCATAAGCATTTTCACCCTCAATAAGGATACACGCACTCTTAAGACCTGCCTCGTCGCCGTCGAGATAATCGAGAGTCTTGACGGTAAAGCCGTGGCGCTCTGACCAGCGGGTGTACATTCTGTAGAGCATCTCAGCCCAGTCCTGAGCTTCTGTGCCGCCTGCACCTGCGTGGAAGTTGAGAATTGCGTTGTTCTTGTCGTACTCCCCTGTAAGCAGGGTTGTAAGGCGCATCTCTTCCATCTTTGTTTCTACTGCATCAACAGCTTCGGTGCATTCGTCAAGCATGGAAAGGTCGCCCTCTTCATCAGCAAGCTCCGCAAGAGCAATTGCATCCTCATAGGAAGCATAGAGAGCCTCATAGGATTCAATTGAATTTCTGAGATTGCTTATCTTCTTGAGCACCTTCTGAGAATTCTCCATATCATCCCAGAAGCCGTCCTGAGCACTGACCTCTTCAAGTCTTTCCTTTTCTTTTTTGCTCTGCTCAACGCCCATTGCCTCATAAAGCTCTCTGAGCGCAGGCTCCATATTTCTGAGCTTAAGCAGTATTTCTTCAAATTGCAGCATTATATCAATCCTGTCCTGTTAATATCGGTACTACTTCTCCGTAACACCATACTTAGTTATTATACGATAATTTTGACATTCTGTAAAGAAATATTCTTGCTTTTTATCATTTTTACTTCACGAAATTATGTTGTAATAATTATAAATTGGTTGTATAATAATCTTAATGTTATTTTTAAGGAGACTGCCATGCACAGATATTCTTACGACAACTGCCCTGTATGCGGTATCACCTTCACCGAGAGCGATGACATTGTTGTCTGCCCTCACTGCGGTACACCCCATCACAGGGAATGTTACGATAAACTCGGCACCTGCGCAAACGCTGAACGTCACGAAGAAGGCTTCACCTTTGTTTCAGATGCTCCCGAAGAGCCTGCTGCAAGCGAGCCCGAGACCAAAGCAGAATCGAACACCGCTCAGTCAGAAGAGCCTGAGCACACCTTTGAAGCCACATTCGGTCCAAAAATCAATGACGGCGAGCAGATAAACGGTGTGCCTGCAGGAGACCTGAAAAAATTCATCGGTCCTGCCTGGGTCTACTATATCCCCCTCTTCCTTGCCAAGGTCAAAGGTATTCGGATATTCAGGATAAACTTTTCTGCATTCATAGGCTCCTATGTATGGCTTTTTGCAAGAAAGTTCTATCTTCTCGGCTTTATTTCAACACTGCTCAACTTCGCTTCATATTTCTATCTGCAGTTTTATTACAGCTACATCAAAGCCCTTGGCTTTGACACCGCCAACGCAGCCCAGTCCCTGCTTCAGAGCTCTGACAAATCTGTAGTTTACGGTTTCTATCTTTACTCCTTTGCCTATAATCTCCCCTTTGTACTGTCGGTTATCACGGGCTTTTTTGCAAACACCCTTTACATGAACAAATCGGTCGGTAAGGTAAAAAAGATTAACAAGGCATCAAAAACCGCGGAGGAATTCAACGGAAAGCTAGAAAAGAAGGGCGGACTCAATATGTTCATGCTCTATCTTTCCCTTGCTCTCACCGTTTGTTACTATATCCTTGAAAGCCGTGGTATAATCGGCAGTCTGGCAGCCCAGATTATTGATAAAATCCTATAATGAAAGCAGATGTTATTTATGGTAAATCTCGAATACGATAAAATACTCAACGACGCAAAGAAAATTCACTTCATGGGAATCGGCGGCTCGGGAATGTGTCCTCTGGCTGAGATTCTTCACAACGAAGGCAAGCTTATATGCGGCTCTGATGTTGACAATGAATCCGACACCGTAAAGCGTATCCGCTCCTACGGCATCGAAGTCGTTATCGGTCAGAAGGCAGAAAATATAAAGGACGATATTGACCTTGTAGTTTACACAGCCGCTATCCAGAAGGATAATCCTGAGCTTCTTGAAGCTAAAAACAGAGGTATCCCGACAATCGAGCGTTCCATTCTTCTCGGCGCACTCTGCCGCAGATATAAGAATACCATCGCTGTTTCAGGCACCCACGGAAAGACCACCACAACTTCTATGATTACCACCATCCTTGTTGAAGCAGGCATTGACCCCTCCATCATCATCGGCGGAAAGCTCCCCCTCATCGGCGGAAACGGCAGAGCAGGCAAAAGCCCTTATATGGTCTGTGAAGCCTGTGAGTTTGTTGATACCTTCCTGCAGATAACTCCCGCCTGTGCAGTTATTCTCAATGTTGATGCTGACCATCTTGAGTATTTTGGCTCTATTGAAGGTGTTATCAATTCCTTCAACAAGTTCTCAAAGCAGACAAGCGAGGTTCTTATCGTCAACGGCGACGATGCAAATTCCCTGAAAGCTGTTGAGGGTGCAGATGCAAAGGTCATTACTTTCGGACTGAAAGAGACCAATGATTTCTGCGCTAAGAACATAAAGATGGATGACGGCAGCGAATGGGAATTCGATGTTTATAAGAACGGTGAGTTCTTCTTCCATGCAGTGCTTGCAGTACCCGGACATCACAATATTCTCAATGCACTTGCTGCTGCAGCTGCTTCTGACTACGCAGGCGCAACCGGTGAGCAGATTGCCTACGGACTGCATGAGTTCCACGGTGCCTGCAGAAGATATGAGATTCACATCGAAAAGGACGGCATAACCGTTGCTGACGACTACGCACACCATCCTGCTGAGATAGAAGCTATCCTTTCCGCTTGCAAGGAAATGAGCTTTACACGCGTATGGGCGGTTTTCCAGCCCTTTACTTACTCTCGAACCAAGGAGCATCTGCAGTATTTTGCAGATGTTCTCAAGATTGCCGATAAGGTAGTGCTCACACCCATCATGGCAGCACGCGAAATCGACGACCTCGGAGTCTCCTCCGAGCAGCTTCAGGCGCCTATCCCCGATAGCGTACTTCTCCCCCCCTTTGAGGATATTGCAAAGTACGTTACCGACAACGCCCAGAGCGGCGACCTGATTATCACTATGGGCTGCGGAGATATTTACAAGTGCGCAAAGCTGATGGCGAATATCATAAGAAAAAAATAAGCAATGCCGCCTCCATTTGAGAGGCGGGTCTTTTATGGTATGCAAGTTGAAAACAATATTGTTTCATGCTATAATGACCTTCATGAAAGCGAGGAATTTATTATGATAAGAGTGCTTTTTTTGTGCCACGGGAATATTTGCAGATCACCAATGGGCGAGTACATTTTAAAGGATATGGTCAGAAAGCGTGGGTTGAGTGATCTTTTTCACATTCAATCCTGTGCTGTAACAAGCGAAGAAATCGGAAATGATGTCTACCCTCCTGCCCGCAGAAAGCTTCAGCAGATGGGCATTGATGCGCCCCGCAGAAGGGCTGTCAAGCTGACAAAGGCTGATTACGACAAGTATGACCTGCTGCTGTGCATGGAAAAATACCATATTGATTACGCAAAGCGCATCTGCGGCGGCGATCCCGAGGGCAAGATCATGCTGCTCCTCGACCTTACCGATAACCCCGGCACAATTGCCGACCCCTGGTACAACGGAGATTTCGACACCACATACGATGAGCTTGTTGTGGGTTGTGAGGCAATTCTTAAAAGGTTTGGATATTAAAGCAGGCTTCCCCTTGAGGGGAAGCTGAGTTTTGCGTAAGCAAAACACTGATGAGGTGTTTATGGCATATTTCATCTGCTTTAAACAATATTAAAAGGCAGGCTTTCGCCTGCCTTTTATTTATGTACGATGAGTTAAGGGACGCTGTCTTGCAATCCTATGGATTGCTTTGAGAATCTGCGATTCTCACCCTTAAAACCCAGCCCAAGGCTCTGCCTTGGGAATCCGCCGCCTTTTGAAAGAAGGCGATGCATTGATAAATCAATGCGCGAAAACTTCATTATTTACTGAGCCATGCCGAGCTTTATTGCAGTTCTGTTCTTCTCGATCATCTCTGCCTTTCTGGGAGGGATGCACTTGAGAAGAGCTCCGTCGATAACCTCGTCAGCACAGAAGCCAAGCTCCTTGTGAAGCTTACCGAGGAGAATGATGTTTGCAAGACCCTTGATACCGTTCTCTTCTGCAATCTTGGTTGCAGGTACATAGAAAACGGTAACATCGTCACGCTCGACCTTCTTGTCGATAAGATAACTGTCAACGATTACGATTCCGCCGGGCTCAACAGCATTGATAAATTTATCAAAGGAAGGAACATTCATAGCTATAAAGACATTCGGGTTTACAACCAGCGGAGAGCCCACTTCCTTTTCTGAAAGGCAGACGGAGCAGTTTGCAGCACCGCCGCGCATTTCAGGGCCGTAGGAAGGAAGCCAGGAAACATTCTTGCCGTCAAGAAGTCCTGCATAAGCGAGAACCTTGCCGGAGAACAGGATACCCTGACCGCCGAAGCCTGCAAAAAGGATATTGTAATCTTTCATTATTCAGCAGCCTCCTTGTCCTTGTATACGCCGAGGGGATAATAAGGCATCATGTTATCGCGGAGCCACTGGAGAGCATCGTTGGGAGCAAGACCCCAGTTGGTGGGACAAGCGGAAAGAACCTCAACGATGGAGTAGCCCTTGCCATTGATCTGATTCTCAAATGCCTTCTTGATTGCCTTCTTGGCGATCTGGACATTCTTGGGGCAGTCAACGGAAACGCGCTGTGCAAGAGCAACACCGTCAAGGGTGGAAAGCATCTCGCAGACACGGACAGGATAACCTGAATAGTTAACGTCACGACCGTAAGGAGTGGTCTGAGTGACCTGACCGGGCAGAGATGTAGGAGCCATCTGACCGCCTGTCATACCGTAGATTGCGTTGTTTACGAAGATAGCAGTGATATTCTCGCCTCTGGTAGCAGCGTGAATGGTCTCAGCAGTACCTATAGCAGCAAGGTCACCGTCGCCCTGATAGGTAAATACTACATTTTCAGGGAGAGATCTCTTTACGCCTGTCGCAACAGCGGGAGCTCTTCCGTGAGCGGCCTCGATCATGTCGCAAGCGAAATAGTTATAAGCGAAAACAGCACAGCCAACAGGACATACACCGACAGTCTTGCCTTCGATACCGAGCTCATCGATAACTTCAGCAACGAGTCTGTGGATAATGCCGTGAGTACAGCCGGGGCAGTATGAATCAAAGTTTTTATCAAGTGCCTTCGGGCGTTCAAATACTATTGCCATTACTGAACACCTCCTGCAAGAGTTTTGATCTGTTCAAGGATTTCCTTCGGGGTGGGGATAATACCGCCGGTTCTGCCGAAGAAGGATACGGGGACTCTGCCGTTTGCAATAAGCTTTACATCGTCAACCATCTGACCCATGCTCATTTCAACGGTGAGAATGTGCTTTGCACTGTTGCATACAGCATCAACAGCCTTCTCAGGGAAAGGCCAGAGAGTGATGGGACGTACAAGACCTGCCTTGATGCCCATTTCGCGAGCGCTGTTTACAGCACTGCGTGCAACTCTGGAAGAAGCGCCGTAAGCAACAACAACAATGTCAGCATCCTCAGTCATGTAGCTCTCAGCCATCTGATGCTCAACTTTGATCTCATCATACTTCTTATATCTCTCGATGATAAGTCTCTCAAGCTCATCGGGCTGGATATAGAGGGAGTTGATGACGTTCTTGGGTCTTGCATTCTTATGACCGTTGGTAGCCCATGTCTTTTCGGGCAGCTCAACGTTGGATTCCTTGATCTCAACGGGCTCCATCATCTGACCGAGCATACCGTCAGCAAGGATCATAGCGGGCATTCTGTACTTGTCAGCAAGATCGAATGCGCCTGCAACAAGGTCAACCATTTCCTGAACGGTGGAAGGTGCGAAAACCAGAATCTGGAAGTCGCCGTGACCGTTAGCCTTGGTTGCCTGCCAGTAGTCAGCCTGAGAGGGCTGAATGCCGCCGAGGCCGGGGCCGCCGCGCTGAACATTGATGATCAGGCAGGGCAGATCAGCACCTGCGAGATAAGAAATACCTTCGCTCTTGAGGCTTATTCCGGGCGAAGAGGATGATGTCATTGCACGAACACCTGCGGATGCAGCACCGTAAACCATGTTTATTGCTGCAACCTCGGATTCTGCCTGTAAATATGTACCGCCGATCTTGGGCATGCGCTTAGCCATGTAAGCGGCAAGCTCAGTCTGCGGAGTGATAGGATAACCGAAGAAGTGTCTGCATCCTGCCTGAATAGCAGCTTCAGCAAGAGCTTCGTTACCCTTCATCAGAACTTTGTCTGCCATTATAATTCTTCCTTTCCTGCTATCTCTCTACTGTAATCGCTACGTCAGGGCACATCATTGCGCACATTGCACAGCCGATGCACTGCTCGGGAGCGGTCATTTTTGCGGGGTGATAACCCTTTGCATTGATAACTTCCTTATCAAGTGCAATGATCTTCTTCGGGCAAGCGAAAACGCAAAGCTCACAGCCTTTGCAGACCGCCTGATTAACTGTAATTCCGGGCATTACTTTACCTCCCTTTATCATTCCTCGGTTTCCCAAGGTTTAGTTACTATTATATCTATGGGATAGATATTTTCTACCCTATCAGACACCTCTGAAACAAATTTTTTCTCGCAGGTGGTCATTATCATTGGCAATCCGAGAATCTCAGCAGTTTTTTCTGCATACTCAGCACCTTCGATAATGTGCTGCGGTTTGGTTTCTCCACAGAGGTGGGCATTGCTGACTACTGCAGTCGCCTTGAGCCTTGATGTATATTCGATCTCTCTCAGAAGGCGAGCAGTATTTTCGGGGTCATTCTCAAGATCACGGTACCTGTTTACAACATAAAGCATCTGATAGGGAATCCCCGACAGCTGTCTGTTGAATCTGCCAAGAGCCGTTGAGCCGTCATCATCGCCGCCAACATCGATTATTACCGTATCCTTGCTTTCAAATACGGAAT